>NZ_JBWXGB010000001.1:0-525973 GCF_059900845.1 Lactobacillus sp. CA30L | reverse complement strand
TTTTAAAATAATTCGAATTTTAGTGAATTTTAACGAATTTAAAAATCGCGCAATACACTGATACAACAGTATATTGCGCGATATATCAATATTATAATTATCTATTTTTCATAATCGGTTGGTAGAACAGGTCGATAACTACCGATGCGACGAGCGCCACAACAAAGGTCAACAAGAGGTTGCCTAAGCTGATCTTGGTCATGGCAATGCCGAGAAGGGCCAGAATCACCGTGAGGATGACGTCGCCCAGCTGGGTCAGAGCTACGGCCTTGGAGGGATAGTCCTGCCAGAAGTAGCGCTTGGTTCTGGTGATCAAAATAATGAACATCGCACTCAAAACGAGGAAGACGTAGACCATGGTCGAGATTGTGCCGTGTGACCACCCGTGTGTATTCAGGTAGGCAATCGCGGCGATGCCGATAATGGTCCAGCCAGCGGCCAGCGAGAAGGCAATTTTAGCCAGCTTGGCCATGTTCCAGTTTTCCGGCTTATAGGTAATCTGTGCCCGGTCGGTTCCAATCATCATCGTGACCATATTATTCATGATGGTGTAGATTACCATTGCGTTTAAGGCCATGGGAATGTAGTCGAAGAACAGGTAGCCAAAGGTGAGAATCATTGTTAGCTGGGCCGTTCTAGCCAGCTTGGTCAGTGACCAGGTGGTCATGCGCTGGTATACCCGGTGACCTGCATCTAAAATTTTGACAATCGACGATAGACCGTCGTTGAGCAGAACCATTTTGCCGGAGCGCTTAGCCACGTCGGCCGCATTGGAGACAGCGATGCCGACTTCGGCTTGCTTCAAAGCGGGGGAGTCGTTGACGCCATCCCCGGTCATCCCGACAATATAGCCTTTTTGCTGGAAGAACTTGACCATGCGCAGCTTGTCCTCGGGCAGCACGTCGGCAATGCCGGCCAGGTTGCTTGTGTCGGTATCCTCGTTAAAATCGTGAATCGAGATCACCTGGCCCTTGAGGTCAACCTGACGTGCGACGGCCACGGCCGTCTTTTGGTTGTCACCGGTCAGCATGATGGGCAGGACGCCCCTTTTTTTGAGTTCCGCCAATGCTTCCTTAGAATCAGAACGAACTCTATCTTGCAGGATGAAGACGCCCGCAAGCTGGTCGTCGATTAGCAAGGCGACAGAACGGCCCGCGCTGAAGTCGATTTCTTTGACTTTGTCGTTAGCCGTCTGGTCAATTAAGGATAGCTGCTTAAAAGAACCCAGCTTGACGTTATGCCCGTCAACCGTGGCCATCGAGTAGCCCGTGGCGGATGTGAAGGGGGTGAAGTCGGTCGCGGTCTTGACCGTTACCCCCTGCTGGACCACGTAGTCATCGATTGCGCTGTCGATAATCTTCTTGTTGCGCTGGTCGGTGGCAGCAGCGGCCAGTTCAAGAACGTCCTTGTTGTCTAGCTGGCTGAAGTTGGTCCAGCTTGATACTGCGGTCTTATTTTCCGTAATTGTGCCCGTCTTGTCGAGCAGCAGCAGGTTCAAGTTGGCCGCATCTTGGATGCCCGTCAAGTCTGAAGTTAAAACCCCTTCCTTGCTCAGCCTGGTTGCTTCGAAGGAGTTGGACAAGGCAAAGGTTGACGGCATTGCGACCGGGATGGATGCGATGAACATCATCGCCAAGAATGGCAGCATGCCGACCAGGTTTTTGAGGTCGCCGCCCTTGAAGAAGGAGGCAATCACGATTACCAGCGTCAAGATCCCGTCGAGAATGCACAAATAGTAGATAATCTTAGTCAACAGCTGCTGCAGGTGACCCGGAGCAGCAGAATTGTTGATCAGGTTGATCGTTTTACCCGAACGGGAATCAGCACCGGTTGCCGTCACGCGGGCAAGACCACTGCCCTCCATCACGGTTGTGCCGGCAAAAGCCGCGTCCTGCGGATTCTTGCGGACCGTTTTGGCTTCGCCCGTGATTGAACTTTCATCGGTTGAAATCTGGCCGTCGACGAGCTCAATATCGGCTGCGAGGACGTCACCGGGCTGGATGCTGATTAGGTCTCCTGGTACCAGGTACTTGGAGTCGATGCTTTGCCACTTGCCGTCACGCTCGACTGAAACGGTGGGCGTCAATTTGTGTGAAATATTATTTAGCACGCGGCGTGACTGCTTTTTCTTGGATGCGCCGTTCCAGGCCGCAAATAAGAGCATTAACAGTACGAAGAGCGACTGAATCCACTTGCCGAGCACGCATTCAAGAAGCAGGGCCGCCTCCAGAATCCAGGCGGAGAGGTTCCACAACTTAGATAAAAATTCCTTGAAAAAGTTGAATTGTGGTTCAGGAACTTCGTTGGGCCCCTTCTGGGCGAGAAGTTTATCTGCTTGGGCTTGACTTAAGCCGCTAATTTTTTCAGACATAGTTTTCCTTCCTTATTAATAATTCATTATCTAAATTAGCATAATCAGCCTGTTTTTACTAGCAATTGGGACAGACTGATGCTTTCATTTCTAAACTTGACCGGCAAGACATATTTTAAGTTTATTTAAAATTACTTGTTGAACTTCCTAGAATTATCAGAATGCTAAATAATAGGCGTATGTGGTTGCGCTTGCGCAACCCGCTTCTTCGATTCGATATAGGAACGTGTAAGCAGTGAAAGGAGCAAAAATGTTTGAGAAGTTACTAGTCACCGGTTACGTGCTTTTTTTGATAGCGATTGGCAAGGTGGCGCCTGACGATCATTCCTGGACCGACCGGATCAACCAGAATATTCCGGAAACGGTCAGTTATGCAAAAGTGTCTAAGAGTAGCCAAGATTATCGCAACGTGCAGGCCATTGACCCGGCGACCGGCAAAAAGCTGCCATACCGCATCAAGCGCGTGGGTGGCTACGATCCAAGCCGGCAGTATATTGCAATTGACCATAAGGGCCAGTACGTTCACCAGATTACGTACATTTCTAAGGCCAAGTACTTGGCTGCCAAGAACAAACTGAATTAACAAAATACTAACCATAAATACTAGTGTAAAAATATTGGGCACCAAAAAGGGCTTGCAAATCTGCAAGCCCTTTTAAGTTGGGAAAAATTGTTATTGACTAATCTTTGTCAACACTGTCCGGGAAGGTAGCTAAACGTTCGCCCGCACCGAGTTCTTCCTCGATTTCAAGCAAGCGGTTGTACTTTTCAACCCGCTCTGAACGAGCCGGGGCACCAGTCTTAAGCTGACCGCCATTGATTGCAACAGCAAAGTCGGCAATGAAGGTATCACCGGTTTCACCTGAACGGTGAGAAATCATCGTGTTGTAGCCGTTCTTACGGGAAAGACGGATGGTTTCCAAGGTCTCGCTGACCGTACCGATTTGGTTCAGCTTGATTAGTGAAGCGTTGCCGGCACCTTCCTTAATTGCTTTAGTTAAAAGCTTAGGGTTGGTACAAATGAAGTCATCCAGGACGATTTGAATTCTGTCCTTGTGGGTCTCAGTGAACTTGATCATACCGTCAACGTCGTTTTCATCGTAAGGGTCCTCAATTGAAATCAATTCAGGGAACTCGTCTAACAGCTTGTCGTAATATTCAGCTAATTGGTCGTCGTCAAAGACTTTGCCCTCGAAGTGGTACTTGCCATCTTCCTTGTTGTAGAAGTAAGAAGCGGCACAGTCGCAGGCGATGGCAATGTCTTCGCCAGGCTTGTAGCCTGCCTTGACAATAGCTTCATGCAGAGCCTTCAAGGCTTCTTCAGAGTTCTTCATGTTAGGGGCAAAACCACCTTCGTCACCGAGGCCAGTCTCGTAACCCATGTCCTCAAGAACCTTCTTCAACATGTGGTAGGTGTTGACAATCTTTTCAAAGCCGTCGCGGAATGAAGTCTTGTTAACGGGCGTAATCATAAACTCTTGAACATCGATTCCGTTGTCTGCATGCTCACCACCATTGATAACGTTGTGGAAAGTCTGAGGCATTTCGAGGTCGGTTCCGCCCAGGTACCTATACAAAGGCTGGTGACTGTCCTTAGCCGCTGCAGCCGCAGTAGCCATCGACACGCCCAGGATGGCGTTGGCACCAAGCTTGGCCTTGTTAGGGGTACCATCTAATTCGATCATTACGCGGTCAATGTTTGCTTGATCATGTGGATCAAGGCCTTTTAGCGCCTTGGCGATCTTGTCGTTAACGTTTTTAACGGCTTTGGCAACGCCCTTGCCGCCCACACGGCTGCCGCCGTCACGCAATTCAACTGCTTCGTTTTCGCCCGTTGAAGCACCTGATGGAACTTCAGCCTTGCCGACAGCGCCGTTTGAAAGGGTAACAAAAGCCTCAACAGTTGGGTTGCCACGTGAATCATAGATTTCCAGTGCATGAACATTTTCAATGACTGATTTTAACATCTAAAAACCTCCTAAAAATAAATGCTGCACTAAAGAATAGCACATACATTAGTGGAGCGCACGCTCCATCTCTACAGGTTAAATTTTATCCCAAGTTTGTGATTATGTAAACATTTGTAAACGATTTCTATTACTAAAAAAACTTTAAAAATATTTAGTCGCTTTTTCGTGCGGGATGCTATATCATTTAACTATACAAAATTTAATTTAGACCGGTTTATTTCGGCGAGGATATTAAGCAATATGGAAAAAGTAAAATTGATAATTGATTCTGGCGCAAACGAACAAAGCAGTGGGTCTTTGGCCGTTGTTCCCCTGACAATATCCCTTGCGGGGCGGGATTTTGTTGACGACAGCAGCCTGGATATGGACGAATTCCTTGCAGCCATGGCTGCAAACACTAAAGAAGGCAAAACTTCGTGTCCCAGCATCAATGATTGGCTTGAGAAACTGGAAGGTAGCAAGCGGGCCGTGTTGATGACGATTACAAGCGGACTCAGCGGAAGCTTTTCATCGGCATACCAGGCTAAGGAAATTTACGAGAAAGAGTATCCGGATAGTCGGATCATCGTAGTGGATACGCTGACGGCCGGACCAGAGATTGCGATTATTCTGCGTGAACTTAGGCGGCTGGTGGATGGTAAAATCCGTTTTGTCGATTTGGAACAAAAAATTTCCGCATATAAAACGCATACGCACCTTTTGTTTGTATTGCAGTCGCTGCATAACCTGGCACTCAACGGCCGGGTTAACATGGCCGTGGCCAAGGTGGCCGCAGCCCTGAAGATTGACCTTGTGGGCACGGCCAGTACCGCGGGCAAGCTGGAGCCGATTGCCAAGGTGCGCGGAATGAAACGGGCACTCAAGAAAATCCTGGGGCTGATGGATGAAATGAAGTATCAGGGCGGCCCGGTAATTATTGACCAGTGCAACAATGAACAAGATGCCCAAAGCCTCAAGGAAAAGATTGTTGCAAAGTACCCGCAGACCAGCGTGATTATCCGTCCCATGCGCGGACTGTGTGCGTTTTACGCGGAAGAGGGCAGCCTGATGGTGGGTTTTGCCGATGTGCAGGCTTGAATAAATACGCTAAGATTCACATGGTGGCCACTGCTTAAACGTTAGATTGTAATGGCACTAATTTTAAAAACGCGACTAACTTTCACGCTGCAAGTGGGGGCTAGTCTTTTTGGCTGGCTCCGATTTAAGCCCTAGTTGCGCGTTTTGCACAACCAGAATGTGGCCGCAGTCTGGTTATTCATTCAATTATTTTGTTTGCAAATAATATGTTTTATATAAATGATCAGTTGGTCCGATTGCGTAAAATTTATTAGTGAAAATTTATACAATGAAAACACATTATGCCGATAAAGCCGCTTTTTTGAAATTTTATTTGTGATAAAAATCATTATAATTTCATTTTTTAAATATTAATTTTCTCTTTAAACGGCTGCGACATCATGTTATAATGTAAGCGGTTAGATTAATAGCTACTAATTTAAAACAACTGATGCAGTCGATGTGTCTCTTCAGGAGGTGTAACGGGAGTATTTTTTAACGTTGAGTAAGTTTTTTGGAGGAAATTTAAAATGGATTTATTAAAAACCGTGATTGCCATGGTCCCAATCATCTGGTTGATATTATCCCTGGGCGTTTTTCACGTTCGCGGAGATCTCGCCTGTGTGATTGGTTTTGTTGGCGCAATCATATTAAGCATCGTCGGGTTCAACTTCTCGTTTACCAACAGCATTACGGCTGGCCTGGACGGCATCATTATGGCAATTTGGCCAATCATTTACGTTATCATTTCTGCTGTTTTCATCTATAACATCAGTAAAAAGTCGGGCGGCATGGACACAATCATGTCCATGTTGACCTCGGTTACTAAGGATATCAGAATCCTCGTGCTGATTTTGGCCTGGGCATTAGGCGGCTTCCTGGAGGCTGTGGCTGGTTTCGGTACTTCTGTGGCCATCCCCGCAAGTATTTTGATTATGTTGGGCATGAACCCCATCAAAGCCGCGGTGATTTGTTTAATCGCCAACACTGCACCAACGGCCTTTGGTGCAATCGGCTTGCCAATCACCACACTGGCTAAAGTTACGGGGCTGGGAGCCACGCAACTAGGCTTCTTTGTTTCCATTCAGCTGTTTGTTTTAATCCTGATTGTTCCCTTTGTCCTGGTTTACCTTGCCGGTGGCAAAGGCATGAAGTCCTTTAAGGACCAAGGTATTTTTACCTCTACGCTTCTTGCAGGGTTAACTTTTGCTGTTCCGCAGATTTTCATTACTAAGTACATGGGACCAGAACTGCCTTCAATCATCGGGGCGATTCTGTGTCTGGCTGCACTGGTTCTGGTTACCAAAATGCACACTAAAAAAGACATGGAAGCAGCAGCCGACGCACCTGAAAAGTCGGCTGGCGACAAATTCAAGGCATGGTTCCCGTTCATATTGCTCTTCATTTTGATAATCGGTACCTCGTCGCTGTTCCCGGGTGTCAAGAACACCTTGGCGGGCGTAAAATCGAGCTTCCACTTCTACAATGGCCCTGGGGCCAAGCCGGTTGACGTTGACTGGCTGACCTCGCCGGGTACCTTGATTCTGCTTTCCAGCTTTATTGGTGGGGCCGTTCAGGGACTATCCCTGGGCAAGATGTTCGCGGTCTTAGGCAGCACAATCAAGCAATTGAGCAAAACCATTGTGACCGTATGTGCGATTGTTGGTCTGTCCAAGGTCATGGGCTACAGTGGCATGGTTAATGCCATTGCCGTTAGTCTGGTTGCTGTGACCGGCCCGTTCTACCCGGTAATTTCACCAATCATCGGTGTTCTTGGCATCTTCATCACTGGCAGCGACACTTCCGCCAACGTTCTGTTCGGTGGTCTGCAAGCGCAGGCTGCACACGCACTGAACGTCAGTCCGTACTGGCTGGCTGCAGCTAACATGGCCGGTGCAACTGCCGGAAAGATGATTTCGCCGCAGAGTATTGCAATTGCCACCGGTGCAACCAACCTGGATGGCAAGGAGGGCGTTCTTTTAAAGAAGGTTCTGCCATACTGTGCAATGTACACGTTGGCACTCTGCGTGATTATCTACGTAGTAGGCAAGATGATGAGCCTGCTGTAATACTAAGCATTAATATAGTCGTATTAAAACAAATAAGGATCAACTCTTTTTAACGGAGCTGGTCCTTATTTGTGTGCTGCGATTTTTGGGTTCGGCTTGAGCAGCAAAACGTCTTGAGTACTGGGCGGATATGCACTACTTCACAGGTAGTCAGAGAATTTTGGGCTCCCTTAAATAAAAACCGCAAAGAGCTGTTGCGAAACGCTGAAGCAGAAAACTGCCAGGGTGGTGGCGCCGATGATGTCGGACGGGTAGTGGGCGCGCAGGCTGATGCGTGAGATCACCACCATTACCCAAATTGCAGTGAGCGTGACCACTAGGCCGGTGCCCAGCTGGGGCGCAAAGAGCTGTTCGACAATCAAAACCATGACCGTCGTTCCTAAAACGTGCCCGCTGGGAAAACTGTAGCCGCTTTCGAGCTCCGAATGCTTAAGTGGGCGCTGCCTGCGCACCCATTTTTTGAGGAGGATTCCGACCGCATCAGCAAAGCCGAGCGTGAATAGCACCCAAAATGCCTTCGCGTTTTGCTCCTCGTTAATTAAGAAGCTTGCCAGGAAAACATCCCAAACAACCAGCAGTTTAGGATCGTTGATGAAGGCAATAACCTGCCAACTGAATCCATTCTGCCTGCGCACCAGCTTGTGGTGCAGCCAGTGGTCGAAGAGGTTAAAACGACGTGATTTTTTGATATTAATAATTAATAGCAGCAAGATCAGGCCCGACAAAGCTGCAAGCCAAATACTCTTATGCAATATTGCATCTCCATCTAAATACTTATTCAATAATATTTTAGCAGATGGTATTTGGAGGCGGTTTAAGCAGGGGGAATGCTTGAATAAATTTTAAGAAATGAGTGCAAGCAGTTGGACAAGAATGCTAAATCAATGGTATTTTTTAATCCATTTTAAATTTTAAAAAATAACTGATGTAATTTGCAATTTTTAAACAGCAATGGCATAATGAATGACATTGAAGAGTTAAAAGTTAAAGCCACTTGGGGTGTCGAGCAATAATGATTAGGACACGTGTTGCCCGGCACGACAATGTTTTGACCGGTAGTCTTAAAGCTGCATAATAAGACGTCAGGATTGCGGGAAAAACCTGTAGTCCGGCGTTAATAGATTAGCTTAATCAAAACAGTGCAAGCATAATTTTGGGAAAAATTTGCGCTTGACCTGGCAAAAGCGGCGACCGGGTGAGTGGTGGACTTTGCTTCCATGCTAGGAAATATAAAGGAACTGGGGTAAGTACAAAAATGGGAATATTTTGGACGTCAATTCAAAGTGTTTTAGCAATCATGATCATGATTGCAATCGGATATTTTGCCAATCAAAAGGGTTGGTTTGATGAAAAGTTTTCACAATCGTTATCTAAAATAATCATGAAAGTGGCATTGCCGGCGTCAATTTTTATGTCGATGATGGAGCACTTCAAGCCTGAGCAGCTGTCCAGGCTGTCAATCGGGCTTCTGTACACAATCTTGAGCATTACGATCGGCTTGTTGATCGGCTGGTTCGTGGTTAGGGCAATGAAGATTCCTAAGGGCCGGCGCGGATTAATGATAACGGCAATGAACTTTGCCAACACGGTATTCATCGGGATGCCGCTTAACGAGGCGCTGTTTGGAACCGTCTCGGTGCCCTACCTGCTCGTCTACTACATCGTCAACACAATCATGCTGTGGACGGTCGGCGTGTGGATTATTGCGGCCGACGACCCCACCGTTGCTAGCGGCAACCAAAAGGTTAAGCTTGACTGGCACCACCTGATCCCGGCTCCTCTTTGGGGATTTATCGTGGCGATACCGTTCATCTTTATCCCTTGGCTGCAGAGCCACCTGCTGGTAAGCTTTGTGACTACCACGTTGTCAAAGGTCGGAGCACTGGTTACGCCGCTGTCGCTGATTTACATTGGAATCATGCTGAGCGGCTTCGGATTGAAGAATATGAACTTTGATCGGTCCGTAGTTGTTACCTTGCTTGGGCGCTTCGTCTTGGCACCGATTATAATTGCAGTCTTAATTTACCTCGGTGCACAGGCTGGTTTAACGATGATCCCGGTCTTTTACAAGACACTGATTATTCAATCGGCAACGCCAACCTTCGCGGTTCTGCCCGTTTTGGCAAGCACCTACCACGGTGACGTCAAGTTTGCGACCAACATTGTGGTTTCGGCGTCTGTCTTGTTTGTGATCGTGGTTCCCGTAATCATGCTGATTATGGGTTAACCCCAAGATTAAAATTCAAAACGTTTGGTTGGGGACCAACTTCCTATATGCACGGAAGTTGGTCCTCTTTGCGTTTAATGATATTAATTCGGCGCAAGATTGACCTAAATCGTATTGCCGGATGCAGGCGAGCTCGCTTAGCGCTTGGCAATGCAATGAACTGAAGCGGTCTTTGGCTATGGACGGCATCTTTGATTTTTGCGGATTGCTGAACGCTTATTGTGCGCTTCTTAAAAAATGCTAAAATATTTGGTGGGTTAAGAGCAACGCAGTTTTCAGGCCCAAACCGTGGTACTAGCCAGGCGGATATTAATCAGCGGAACAAGGCTCGTTACATTGCACCAATACCTGAAACTGTTGCCGTAATAAAAAAGAAGAAGCAAAAATGCTTCAACAAGAAACTCAAGCTAAAATTGCTAAATACGCAGCAATAGCGGCTTGGTCAGCGCCAGTAGTCGAATTGCTGGGGCTAATCAGAAGTCTTGTCAAAGCATTTTTAAGCTAACCAAGTGGTGAGGAGAAATAATAACATGAGTGATAAAGAGAAGAAATATTATGCATCAGCATTTTTGGCAATAATCATAGCGATAATATTATTTACAATCAGAAAGGTTTTATTTTAATGAGCAAATTGACTGAGGCTAGAGAAAAGGCAAATAGAAAGTGGGACGAGAAAAATAAAGAAAGAAAACGCTATTTGAATCGAAGATCAACTGCAAAAAGTTTTATTTTAAAAGATGCCACTGAAGAAGACTTGGATACGATGCAGGAATACATTGATCAACGTAGAAATGAATTGAAAGATAAATAATAAGAGCAAAAAATAGCACTCTAGGATAATTTCTAGGGTGCTTATTTTTGTGCAAAAAAATATAAATCAAGAAGGAAACGATGACTCAAGAGGCGGTCAACATTGAGTTTAGATAGATGTTTTTTATTTTCTTTATGCCGTGCGAAAGCAATAAAAAAGCTTGTAAACGTTTATGTTACAAGCTTTATATACGTTATTAAGGAGAGTACAGGATTTGAACCTGCGCGCCAAGGAAAACTTGGTTCGCCGGATTTCGAGTCCGGTGCATTACCACTCTGCCAACTCTCCGCAACGTTTATTATTATACATTAATTGCCCTTTTTTTCCAATACCATTGCAGATAAAAATATTTTTGATGAATGGAGGCTGGGCTGCAAAAAGTTCTACGGTAGTTGTGCCCCAAGTTATTCCCCAGGGTTTAAGCGGTCGCCAAACCGTTCGCTATATTCGCCGTACAAGGGTGCTTTTGACATGCACCTTTTATTTATAAGCGATTTTTGCTATAATGGACAACATCATTAAAACTGGTTGAGGTCATTGACTTTCAAGAATTGCGTTTAGGTTTGGGTTGCCTGAGCAGTTTTTGAAGGTCTTTTTTGTTGGGAAAGTGGGATGCAAATGCAGGTTTTAGGAGAGCTAGTGGTAATTTTGCTGTTTACGCTAATTGGCGGGCAGCTGAGCGCGCGGTGCAAGCTGCCGGCGGTAATCGGTGAACTGGCAGCGGGAATAATTATTGGTCCGGCGGTTTTGAACTGGGTCCAACCGGGCAGCATCATTAAGAGCGTGGCGGACCTGGGCGTTATTCTGCTCATGTTTCTCGCCGGGCTTGAGAGTGACCTGGACACGCTTGAAAAATTGTGGAAGCCGAGCTTCTTAGTTGCGGCTTTGGGCATGATTGTTCCCATTATCACCGCGTACATTACCGGAATTTGCTTTCATTTTTCCCAAGTTGAAAGCATCTTTTTGGGCATCACCTTTGCGGCAACCTCCGTTTCAATTTCCGTTGCCGTCCTGCAGGAAATGGGGCGCTTGGAAACAAGGGCGGGGATGACCATACTGGGGGCTGCCGTAGTTGACGATTTGCTCGCGGTTGTTCTGTTGAGCGTTGTCAGCAGTTTGGCCGGAATTGGTGGTGCCCATCCGGCACTGCAGCTGGGTGAGACGCTCTTAGTGCAAGTGCTTTTCCTGCTCATGCTGTTTGCAGCCGCAGTCTGGCTTGTGCCGCGGTTAATGGAACTAAGCGGGCGCTTGACGCTGCCCGCAGCCAAGACGCTGGTCAGCATGGTCATCGTCTTGACGGCCGCGTGGGGAGCCGAGCAGGTTGGCTTAAGCAACGTCATCGGCGCATTTTTTGCGGGGTTGGCACTCAACCGCACGTCCGCAAAAATAACGCTGGCAAAAAGTTTTACGGTCATTGGCTATAGTTTTTTCGTTCCTGTTTTCTTTGCCAGCATTGGCCTAGAAATGACCGTTGCCGGCATTACGGACGACTGGGCCTTATTCTTGACCCTGTTTGCCGGTAGCGTGGCGTCAAAACTAGTTGGTGCTGGAGCCGGTGCAAAGCTGGCCGCCTTTTCCGATTCTAATTCCCTGCTAATCGGTTCAGGAATGGTCTCGCGTGGTGAAATGGCCCTGGTTGTTGCCCAACTCGGGCTCCAGAAACACTTGCTGGCGCCAACGGCTTATTCGGTCGTTGTGGGCGCAATTATTATGACCACCCTGGTCGCACCCCTTTTATTAAAGTGGGCAATTGCAAGGCAACACAGGGGGTTCAACTGACTTAAATTAAAAGGGGCCCAGTTTTACCAATAGGACAGAATGGGCGGGAAAAGACTCGCCGTTTTCCACCAGCAAGCGCTAATACGCCATACTAGGCAAAAGAAAGGCGGGTGGTAAAAAGGCGCAGCTCCTTCTTTTAAAGAAGAACCACGCCTTTTACTTTTCCAGATGTTCCTTGACGATTTTTATGAGCAGCTTGGTTGCGCCCTGACCGGCCTTGTTGTCGTAGTATGACTGGTAGCGTTCGTCGCGCTCATAGCCGTTGACTATTCCTAAGTGAATCTCAGGCGAATAGTTGGGCATGATGACCTTGAGCCAGTCTTGGTGGGCGGTAAAGATTGCATCGCTCAGGGCGGCTTCTTTGCCGGGCTCCCTGACCACGGCCTGCAAATTGCGCACGAGGTCCGCCTCGGTGCGTTTCATCTTGTTGTAATTTTCTGCGGTAATTTTGTCAGTTCTCTTGTTCATGCTGTCTTCTCCTTGTCAGCGGTTATTTTACTCAATTACTATAGCATATTAGGCAATCATCACGCACCAATTAAATGGTAGGGGTAAAATAGGGGCGGTGTAAAATAAAGTACGAAGCTGCAGGAGGTGACGACGATGATTACGTTTGTGTGGGCTGAAGACCAAAAGCGCCAAATTGGGCAAAAAGGCCACTTGCCGTGGCACCTGCCGGCGGACATGAAGCACTTTAAAGAATTGACGGTGGGGCACCCCATTGTGATGGGGCGCAAAACTTTTGACAGCCTGCCTGCCATTTTGCCCGGCCGCCAGCACGTTGTCTTGACCAAGAGGCAAGACCTGGCAAATTCGCAAGTTGAGGTTGTTAATTCGCTGGCGAAGTTGAACGAGTGGCTGGACGCGCATCGAAGTGAACAAATTTACGTGATTGGGGGCGCAACGATTTTTCAGGCGCTTAAAGACCGTGCGGACTGCCTGGAAAGGACCGTGATTAAGGCATCGTTTGCGGGCGATACAAGGATGCCCAGGCTTGATTACAGCAAGTTCAGGCTGGTAAATAAGAGAGTGCACGGTCCCGATGAGCGCAACAAGTATTCTTACGAATTTCTGACCTATTTGCGCAAAACATCGTTTTGCACAAAAAATTCTTGACATGCTAAAATGTTGGTGTTAAATTAATAAACAATTAAATAATTAATACATCTTGAAAAGCAGAGTAGCCGTTGCTGTTGTTAATAAAGAGAACTGGCGTGGTGGTGAGAGTCAGTTAACAACGGATGGTGAACATGGGCTTGGAGTGATGACCGTGAGTGATATTTAGCTTGCGGCGGAGTTGCATCCGTTATCCTTGCAGGCTGTTGATTGACAGCTGATGAGATTTATTACGTGAGTAGTAAATGAATTTAAAGGTGGTAACGCGAAGCACTCGTCCTTAGTATTGGGGACGGGTGCTTTTTTATTGGAAAAATTGTGGAGGTTGCGTTGATGTCAAAGAAGGCAAAGCATATTGTTATTTGGGGGACTGTGGCCCTCGTTATCGTAGTCGCGGGCTGGTTTAGTTTTGGCCCGGGAATTGGACAGGGGACCACGAACAGTCACGTGGTGACCCTGGGAATTGTTAGTGAAACCAAGCCCAAGGAGGTTATCTGGCAGCACGTTGCGGATATTGCCAAGAAAAAGTACGGCGTGACGCTCAGGGTCAAGAATTTCACGGACTACAACCAGCCCAACAAGGCGGTAAAAAGCGGCGACCTTGACCTTAACGCCTTTCAGCACTATGCCTTTTTGAAGGCGTGGAACAAGGCTAATCACGGCGGAGTAGTTGCCATTGGCAGGACCAAGATTGCACCGATCAGGCTTTATTCCAAGAAGTACCACAAGCTGGATGACCTTCCTGCCGGTGCTACGATTGCCGTGCCCAACGATGCTTCTAATGAATCGCGGTCATTGTTCGTTCTGAAGAATGCGGGCCTGATTGGGCTGCGCCCTGGCAAGACCCTGGTGACCGCCGCCGACATCGTTAAGAATCCCCAGAATCTTAAGATTAAGGAGATTAACGCTGACCAGGCTGGCCGGGTCATTGACTCAGTTGACGCTGCGGTGGTTAACAATGACTTTGCGGCACCTGCCGGTCTGGGCAAGAAGGAGACCATCTACGTCGAACCGGTGAACAAAGACTCCCTGCAGTGGGTAAACATCATTTGTGCACGCAAGGGTGAAGAGAAAAACAAGGACTATATCGCAGTCGTCAAGTCCTTTCAGACAGATGAAATCAAGCGGCTTTATAAAAAGTACTATGGCGACATGGAAAAAACAGCTTGGGACCTGAAGTTTTAGTGAATGGAGCAATAAGCATGGGAATTATTGAATTACAGCACGTCAACGTTGACTTTACAGATAAAAAAAGGAAGGTCGTCCATGCGGTTCACGATGTAAGTCTAACCGTTGAACCCGGGGACATCTTTGGCATCGTCGGGTTCTCTGGTGCCGGCAAGTCGACGCTGGTTAGGACGATCAACTTGCTGCAGGCGCCAACCGCAGGCACCATCAGCGTTAATGGGACTGACTTTGTCAAGGACGGCAAGCAGGTTATTGGCAACAAGAAGCTGCAGCTTGCGCGGCGCAAAATCGGGATGATTTTTCAGAATTTTAACCTGCTGAATGAGATCACGGTGGTCGAAAACGTGGCCTTCGCGCTCAGGCATTCCGGGTTAAAGGACAAAGAAATTACGGCCAAGGCCCAGACGCTGCTTGAACTGGTCGATCTAAAGGACAAGGCCAATTTTTACCCGAGTCAGCTCTCGGGCGGCCAGCAGCAGCGGGTTGCAATTGCACGGGCCCTGGCCAATGAGCCGGACATCTTGATTTCAGATGAGGCAACCAGTGCACTTGACCCGCAAAACACCCAGCAAATCCTCAAGCTGCTCAAGAAACTACAAAAAGAGCTTAACCTGACGATTGTTTTGATTACCCATGAGATGAACGCGGTTAAGAAGATTTGTAACAAAGTTGCGGTTATGCAGCAGGGCCAGGTGGTTGAGAAGGGCAGCCTGCGCGACGTCGTCCTGCACCCGCAAAACAAGTTGACGCAGAGTTTCGTTGGCGGTTCGCGCGAGGTTATCAACACCTTGAAGCTGCTTAACCTGGACAAGCTGAACGGCGACGAGGCGATCTACCAGTTGGTCTACAGCATGGCCAATGTCACCAAAACGATTATTGTCGACCTGTACCGGAAAGTTGGCGTTGAAGCCAGCATGCTTTACGGCAACGTTGAACTGCTGAACGATGATCCAATCGGCACGCTCTTGGTACTGGTCAAGGGCAACCAAGAACAGCAGGAAGCGACGGTTCGCTTCTTGACGGAAGAAAAAGTGGCCGTGACGCGGCTAAATGAAAAGGGGAAGTTATATGAATAGTTGGTTTACTAAAGTTTTTCCAAACGTAGTTAATTTGGGCTGGCTAGGCGACACGGGCTGGGGCACGGCCATCGGGCAAACTTTATTCATGACCTTTTGGTCAGCCGTTTTTGGTGGCATTCTCGGCATTATCTTTGGCGTCTTGCTTGTATTAACTAAGCAGGGCGGCATCAAGTCTAATAAGTTCTGGTATAACGTCTTTGACAAGATTGTTTCCATCTTCCGGGCCATTCCCTTTATCATCTTGTTAGCCTTCATTGCACCGGTCACGCAAAAAATTGTTGGCACGCAGATTGGCATTAAGGCGGCACTGGTTCCGTTAACTCTAGGGGTCTTTCCCTTTTATGCCCGGCAGGTTCAGGTTGCACTGGAAAGCGTGAGTCAGGGCAAGATTGAGGCGGCCCAAAGCTTGGGAGCAACGACTTGGGATATTATCTTCAGCGTTTACCTCAACGAGGCACGTTCTGAACTGGCCCGTGTTTCGACGGTAACGGTCATCAGCCTGATCGGTTTGACGGCGATGGCCGGAGCCATTGGTGCAGGGGGACTCGGCAATACGGCGATTTCATACGGTTACCAGCGCTTTGACAACGATGTGACCCTAGTTGCCACGCTTCTAGTCATCGTCTTAATTTTCATCGTTCAGATTATTGGCGACCTCTTTGCGAAGAAATTAAACCACCAAAATAAGTAGACGGCATAAATTTACTGCAAACAAAAACCCAGCGGGCAGGCACCCGCTGGGTTTTTATTGGTTAAATTATTTTACGGCATCCTTCAAAGCCTTGCCTGGCTTGAATGCAGGAACCTTAGTTGCAGGAATAGTCAAGGTCTTGCCTGTTTGCGGGTTTCTACCCTTGCGTTCAGCACGCTCACGAACTTCAAATGAACCAAAGCCGATGATCTGCACCTTTTCACCCTGGGCGAGGTTCTCCTTAATTGAGTCAATTAAAGCGTCGATTACTTTTTCGGCGTCCTTTTGCTTGAGCTCAGTTTTAGCTGCAACTTCCTTGGTAAGTTCAGATTTGTTAATTGAAGCCATTTTTCTTCTCTTTTCTATAAAATTTATTAATCAAGCACCGCACCATATCAACCGGCATAAGATTCGGTTAAAGCACTGCTATGCTTGATAATTAACAACTTTTCTTATTTTATCACAGATAGCTGGTGCTTCAATAGGAAAAGCGGAAATATCTTTTATTTTTGCCGCGCCAGGATGCGTTCGGTCATTTGCTGGTAGTTGAGGTAGAGCGGCTTGAAGCGGGAATGCTGCTCCTTTTGCCAGGGCTTAGGCTTGCCGCAGAAGTGCAGGATCGAGGTGTTTTTCATGATCCACTCGGTATTAATGCTGCCGGTGCTGCGGGCCAGGTAAACGGAATAGGCCCGTGCGTCAAAATTCCAGCGGGTTTCGGGGATTTTAAGAATGTCCTCACCGTAAAGGTAGTTGAGAATGTCCTGGTCCGGTAGGATCAACGTGTCGTGGTGCTTGCTGATTGCTTGTGAAATGTCCCCCGGTTCGACTTTCTGCCGCATCTGGTCGAGGTCCATGAGCATAACGCCGGAGTTGAAGTAGCCCGTATTTGTGCCCAGTCTTAAGTTGTTGATTGAACTCATGATGTCGGTCAGGCCCTCGTGAACGGCAGCCGCGAACATCTTTTTTTCCAGGTTTAACTCCCACAGGGGGCGGATTGCGTTGATGACCAAAATGTCGGGGTCAAGGTAGATGACCCGGTGGAGTTCTTGCGGCAAAACGGTGCTCGACAGCAGCCTGTAGTACATTTCCTTAGGGTAATCGTGCAGATTAAGCAGAGCCGCGGGGAAGGTAAAATTTCGCTTCATGCCTACCGGTTCGATGGAAATGCCGCTTTGACTACCAAAATTTTTGAGCGCAGCTAGGGCCCCGCTGTCAATGTTGTCGTGGATTAGCCAAATGCGGAATTTTTCGTCGAGGTTGTTGAGCCGGAGTGAATAAAGCATCACTTCAAGCGGCTTAATGTAGTTCTGGTCAATCGTAACGAGAATTTCAATTGTTTCTTTCTGATTTTTTTTCATAACAAGACTTTCTATAATAATTAACGGGAGCATTACCCTAAATAGTATAAAACAAATTTGGCCTTCCTGAAGACAAGAAATTATGCGGACGATGTAGTAAAATGAGTAACTGGACAGTTGATAATGATTAAGGGGGATAAAAGTGATCAAGAAATTATTGTTAAGTTTTATCAGCATAACCACGCTTTCGCTGGGACTCAGTACGGCTGCGCCGATTTTTGCGGCGGATGTGCCTGCAGATTCGCCTGCCACCGCTGCGGTGGGCAACCCTGACAACAGCACTAAGGAGCCTGCTAAGGGCTCCACTGATGGCGCGCAGGCCATCCAGCTAATGCAGAAATACGTCCGCGTGAGCAGAAAGTCATTCGTTTACAACCAAAAGGGTAAACGGATGAAAAAGAAAGCGCTGAAAAAGGGAACCATTATTTATATTACGTCGTTTAACACGGTCAAGGGCAAGGCACTCCTTGGCTTTAGTCTTGGCAAGAAGAAGACGGGCTATATCAAGTCTAATAACGTTAAATTGTTCCATGCCGTCAAGTACAAGTTGAAAAAGAAGGCCCTAGTGTACAATAAAAAGGGCAAGAAAACGGGCTACTACATTTCCAAGGGCAAGTGGTTCTCCGTATTCAAGACGAAGAGGATTCACGGCGTCAACTACGTGGGTTCTTATGACAACAGCTTTATTAAATGGTCAACTTTGGACCACAAGCATCCCAAAGTATTGAATTAATAGTTTAGGCGGTAGGGGGGCAGCTCGTTTTTTCATACGGAAGGGTTTACAAAGCCCCTATTTAGTTATATATTTGGTTTGGGAATAGTTTACTACCGATAATTATTTTAGGACTATTGATAAAGCCCAATAATCGAAGTAGGAGTTAAAAAATGAATAATAGCTTATCGATGCAATTGGTGGGAGAGTTCTTCGGAACGATTATCCTGATTTTACTCGGCGATGGTGTGTGTGCCAGCGTCAACTTGAACCAGTCCAAGGCCAAGAATAGTGGCTGGATTGTCATTTCGCTTGGCTGGGGATTTGCCGTTACATTTGGCGTGTACTGCGTTAGCTGGCTGTCACCGGGTCACTTTAATCCGGCGGTTACGCTGGGGATGGCCATTGCCCACAAGATTGCCTGGTCATCAGTGTTGCCGTATTTTGCGGCTCAGGTTGCCGGCGGTTTTATCGGCGGCATCCTGGTGTGGCTGACGTATTACCCGCACTGGGCCGAAACAGACGACCAGGAAGCAATTCTGGGCACTTTTGCAACCGTTCCGGCGATTAGAAATTACCTCTGGAACTTTGTTACCGAGCTGATGGCCACATTTGTCCTGGTTTACGGACTTCTGGCAATGGGTCACACCCAGTTTGCTCCGGGATTGAACCCGCTTCTGGCTGGTTTTCTCATTGCCGCGGTGCTGCTATCGCTAGGCGGACCTACGGGTGCCGCCATGAATCCAGCCCGGGACTTGGGACCGCGTCTTGCTCACCAGTTCATGCCGATTGCCAATAAGGGTGGTTCAGATTGGGCCTATAGCTGGGTTCCGATTGCTGCACCGCTTACTGGCGGCGTGATTGCAGGATTGTTATTCAATGCTTTGGCATAGAGCTGAAGCTGAAAACTCACGGTTTGTTTTAAAACCGTGAGTTTTTTTGTGCGGTAAAATTCGGTGTTTCCTAGGCTTCGGCATAGGGTCAGCTGCCTTACGGCTTGAAGTGCCGCAGTATTTCAATCCCCTGTCTTTGGTACTTGTTGGGAACAAAGCTCTTGCGCATGGCAATTTGCATGTAGGCCCAAAGTTTCTGACCGGGTTTTAGGCGAATGACGTGAATTTCCGGAACATTTTTGATGCTGCTCTCCATTGCTAGGGCAATGCCGACGTTGCGTTGCACAAGGTCAATCATCAGTTTCATTGTGGTTGCGGTGTAGATGATTCGGGGAGCAAAGTCGCCTAAGCGGGCCTCTTCTTCCAGACACTCCCTGGTTAAATAGCCGCGTTCGCGCGCAATAAAACCGCGACTGCGCAAGTCGCTGGCATTAACGTCGCTTAGGTCCCTCCAGGGATCGTCCGGCCCGGTGATGATCACGAGTTCGGTCCTCTGCAGGTTATGGATAAAGTATTCCGGGTCGTTGATTGGCACCATCCACGAGTAGATTGCGACGTCAACGTTGCCGTTAGTCAGATCGGAAAAGGCATCGGCAGACCTTTCAATGTGGGTGTCCAGCAAGTTAGTGATGTGTGCCCGGTAAAATTCCTGGACAATGTCGGCAATGTAAAAGCTTCCGGCTTCGCCTGAAAAGGCCAGCCGGATTTTTTTGTCGCTTGCGTGGGTCACGTCGTAGTTAATGCTGGCAATATCTTGCAGCAAAATCTTGGCTTTCCGGTACAAGAGGTCGCCGGCGGTGGTCAAAGCAATTTTGCTTTTGCGGTGCTTTTGAAGGAGCAGCGGATCGGCGAACTTGGCTGCCAGGCGCTTGACCGCCATTGAAATAGTTGGCTGGGTCACGTTGAAATAGGCGGCGGTTGCCGTATAGCTTCCGGTCTCAACCAGCTTGCAAAAGTATGAAAGGTCTTTTTCGTTCATTTTTCCCCCTAAACTAATAAAATTTTTTTATAAGTATATCTTTTTAAATTATATTAAATTCTGCCAAATATGCAAGCATTCCCCACATCACGGCGTTTATGGACGCATTTGTGCAAATATGGCCGGCAAAAATTTATTAGACTTCCTTTTCTTGACAAGATATATTTTTATCAACAAGACATATTTCACTTAACAGATTTTTTAGGAAAGTGCAGGTAAGAATTTTGATCTACGATTCAAGTCTCAAGTGGGATGCGGTTTACGACGTGATCGTCGTGGGCTTTGGCGGAGCAGGTGCGGGCGCGGCCCGGTTTGCGGCCGATAAGAATGCGCGGGTGCTGCTGGTCGATGCGGCTCCGGAAGGACACGAGGGCGGCAATACCCGCTATGCCGGCGGTGCATTTGCCTGGAGCGATAGCTTTGACGATCTGCGTGACTACTACAAGCAGACTTATTACCCCTTTAAGTATGACCCTAAGGCCCTTGATGCCTTTGTCAATAATGTTTTGCAAATGAAGGGATATGCCCAAAAGTATTTTGGCATTGAAGCCGAATACACGGGCAGGCGTCCCCAGGGTGAGTACCCGGAGTACCGTCATGCCGCTACGATGCGCTCGCAGAGCGTGACGGCGGGCATGTACAACGGGGGGTTCTGGAAACTGTTGCGTAAGAAAGTTTACGAACGCCTGGACAAGATTGACGTTTGGTTCGCAAGTCCGGCCGAGCACCTGGTTCAGGACCCGACAACCAAGACAATCCTGGGTGTCCAAATCAGGCATAACGGCGTTACTAGGAATGTTGCTGCAAGAAACGGCGTTGTATTGTCCTGCGGCGGCTTTGAAAATAACCAGGACATGATCCAAACTTTCTTGGGGCAGGGGGCGCTTGCACCGATTGGCACCCTCTACAACAAGGGCAAGGGCATCGACCTGGCCGTTGAGGCGGGTGCGCGCTTATGGCACATGTCGAACTACGATTCGCACGGTTTTTCGCTGAATGAAAACGAGCCGCGGGAAAAGTTCGCCTACATGATCAACTGGAAGAGCCTGTTTAACGGCAGCATCTTCGTGGCCGGCGATGACGGCACGCGCTATTACCGTGAGGACGAGGAAGATCGCCACGGCTACAAGTACAACCACGGCAACTGGATCATGCTGCCTAACCAGAACCACCCGCACATCGTATTGGACCAAAAACAGTATGACCAGCTGAAAAAAGACGAGTCGGACAAGGCTGACCAGATCAAGCAGCTGCTCGCCTACGCGGTTAAGGCGGATTCACTTGCGGCCCTGGCAGAAAAAATTGCGGCACCGAAACTGGCCGAAGCGGTTGCCGACTTTAACTTCATGAGTGCAAAGAAAAAGCGGGACATGTTCTTGAACCGCGATATTGCGACCATGCGTGCCTTCGGCGCTGGCCCCTATTATGCGATTGCCATCCGGCATAATATTTTGCACACGCACGGGGGCGCGCGCCGCAACGAAAAGTGCGAGGTTCTTGACCTGGATAACAACGTGATCCCGCACCTGTATGAGGCGGGGGAGCTGGGCGATATTTTTGCGACCAAGTACATTGGTGCCAACAGTATTGCTGACCTGCTGATCTCCGGCAAAATTGCGGGTGAAAATGCGGCCTGGCCTAAACGCAGGTTGGCAGCGGTCGACGTTGTGACCGGGGCTTCCGCAAATCCCGACCTGAAGTCGGATGCGCACGCCACCTCAACTGACTATGAGGCTGGTGCAAACCAGGGAATAGGGATCAGTGAAAACGGCATTAACGACGTGCCGATTGTTGTGCGCGTGACTGTTGACGGCGATCGTATTGCTGACATTGAGACGCTCCAGCAAAAAGAAACGCCATCCCTCGGTGGCAGGGCCATTCCGGTCTTGCAAAAAGCGATGCTCGCCCAGCAGACAACCGCCGTTGACGCTGTGAGCGGCGCAAGCACAACCAGTGCGGCCTTCAAGGAGGCCGTTGACCAGGCACTGATGAATGCAAAAAACAATAAATAAATGAGATCACAAAAAATTATCTAGGAAGAGAGGTTGAAAAAGAAGATGAAAATTGACGAAACAATGACCTGGAACGGTGATTACGACGTGGTTGTTTTGGGTTTTGGCGGTGCCGGCGGCACGGCCGCCCGTTTTGCCGCTGATAACGGTGCACGCGTCCTCCTGGCTGATGCCGCACCATACGGGCACGAGGGCGGCAATACCCGTTATTCGGCCCAACACGTGGCGATGGGCCACGATAAGGACCAGCTGACAGCTTACTTTAAGCAGCTTGCCGCACCATTTGCACTTGATGAAAAAACACTGGACGCATACCTGGATGGCTTTGTGGCAATGCCGGAATACTTTAAAAAACACTTTGGCATCAACCCGTTTATTTGGTCGCGCGACTACAAGCCGGGCGATCATCTGGCTAACAAAAAGCGTCTCTGCGAGTACCCGGAGTATGATGGTGCCGACACATTTGATTTTGCCCTGGTGCACAATAGCGACTTTGATGCCGAATTGTGGAAGGTTATCCGTAAGCAGGTGATGAAGCGACCAGACAATATCGATGTCTGGCTAAATTCTGCGGCCACCCACCTTTTACAGGATCCTGACAACGGCGAGGTCCAAGGGGTCGTGATTAACCGCGACGGCAAAGACTACTATATTCACGCCAAACGCGGCGTTGTGCTTGCAACCGGTGGCTTTGAAAACAACGCGCAGATGCAGCAGGACTACCTGCACGTCACCCGCCTAACGCCACTCGGAACGCTCTATAACACAGGCGCGGGCATCAAGATGGCCGCTGAGGTCGGTGCCAAGATGTGGCACATGGGCAATTATGAATCGCTGGGCATTGTTCCCAGCTACGTAATCGCTGAGGGCGAAAATCAGCGCGGCCGTCAGGTCAGCGGGTGGAAGAACGTTAAGTCCGGCTCAATTTTTGCGGTAGCCGATGATGGCAGCCGCTTCATGCGTGAAGATGCTAAGTTCAGGCACGGACACATTTACCAGCATGGCGATTACTTGCTGCCGCACGCCTATGACAACGCGTGGCTGGTTTTTGACCAGAAGCAGCTTGATCGGTTCCGCACGGAAGAAAAGCAGGGAACGCTGAAATACCAGCATTTCTTTGACAAGTTAGTCAAGGCGGATTCTTCCGCGGCGTTGGCGCAAAAAATGGGCGTGCCTGCCGCTAACCTGACGGCGACTATCAAACGGTTTAACAAGTATGCTCAAAACGGCGAAGACGCCGAATTTAACCGCGCACCAAAGACGCTCGAAGCGCTTGCAGACGCAGGAACACTTTACGCAATCAAGTTGGCCCCGGCGGTACTGAACACGCAGGGTGGTCCGCAGCACGACGAATTTGCCCGTGTTCTTGACGAGAATAACCGGCCCATTAAGCGTCTGTACGCGGCCGGAGAACTGGGCGGAATGTGCGTCAACCGCTACCAGGGCGGTGGCAACCTGGCCGAGTGCCTCATTTTTGGCAAGATTGCGGGCGAAAATGCGGCAAAATTGCCGGAGACCGCTGCAAAAATTGCTTTCGGCAAGCGGCTGCCCCAAATCAACGACCTCAAAAACGGCTACAAGGAGGACCAGATCAAGCTGGAAAACAACCAGTACCTGGGTTCATCGGAAGCCGGAATTGGTGGCCGGATTCTCGTGCGAGTCACCTACGAAGAAGGCACGATTGAAAATATCGAGGTGCTGGAAAACCATGAAACCGAAGGCATTGGAGCCGTTGCCATTGAGCGCCTGCCACGGGAAATGGTCGACCAGAATACCACCGCCGTTGATGCGATCTCTGGGGCTTCAACAACTACTACGGCCCTAAGGGAAGCGGTCAACGCGGCAATCAAGAAGGCAAAGAAATAATTTGAGGGAGTATGAAAAATGTTAGATAAATTTGAATGGAAAAAGTGGCTTCTGCCGCTTGCAGTTGGCATAATTTTATGGCTGCTGACGCCGGTTAAGCCAGTCGCAATCAACACGCAGGCGTGGCACCTGTTTGCTATTTTTATTGCAACAATCGTGGCTTGCATAACCAAACCGTTGCCAATGATGGCCACAACCATTATTGCAGTTGTGATTGCTACTCTTAGCGGCATCTTCAAGATGGATGAGGTAACGGCCGGATTCGGCAACTCAACCGCCTGGATGGTGGCAATGTGCATGTTCATGGCTGCCGGCTTCATCAAGTCGGGTCTGGGCAAGCGCATCGCCTACTTCTTTGTCAAGACCTTTGGCAAAAGAACGTTGGGCCTGGCTTATGCCTTGTCACTGGTAGAAACCGTTTTGGCAATTGGCATCCCCAGCAACAATGCGCGGGTAAACGGCATCATGTACCCCATTATCGATAACCTTTCTAAGGAAATGGGCTCTGATCCGAAAAAAGGCACGCAAAGGAATATGGGCTCATTTTTGGTCTTTAACGAGTACGAGGTCAACATTGTTACTTCAACCATGTTCTTGACGGGTCTGGCCGGCAACATGGTGGCGCTTGGAATTGCCAAGACGCAGAACATCACTATTTCGTGGATGCAGTGGTTCGTGGCCGCAATTGTTCCTGGACTAATCTCGCTGCTCATTGTGCCGTTTGTTCTTTACAAAATTTATCCGCCTAAGGTCAAGGAGACCCCCAACGCACACGCCTGGGCAGAGGGCAAGCTGCAGGAGTTGGGCAAAATGACGGCTGCGGAAAAAATCATGGCTGTTGTCTTCGTCCTGGCGGTCATCCTCTGGCTGGTCGGTTCCAAGTTTGGCATCGACGCAACTCAGGTCAGCTTCATCGCAGTGGCACTACTCCTTATTTGCGGCGTTATCAACGTGAAGGACCTATTGGGACAGAGTTTTGCCTGGAACATCTTGACCTGGCTTTCGATTATTATGCTGATGTCGCAAAAACTCATGCAGCTCGGGTTCTTCCCGTGGTTTTCTAAGACTCTGGGCAGCAGCCTGCACGGCATGAACTGGATCTGGGTGCTGGTTATCTTGTACCTGGCTTACTTCTACCTGCACTACCTGTTTCCAAGCGTATCAACGCAGATTTCGGCACTTTACGCGGGCTTTTTGTCGATTGCAATCGGTGCGGGCGTCCCACCAATCATGGCCGCTTTGATGCTGGCTCTCGATGGCTCGCTTTACCTGTCAACGTCAAGCTATTCGGCTGGTCCAGCGGCATTATTGTCTTCAACCGGTTACGTCTCAAGCAAGGACTGGTGGAAGTTAAGTGCAATTATTGGCGTTATTCTCAATATCATCTGGCTGGGTGGCGGTCTCCTGTGGACCAGGGTGATCGGCATGTGGTAGCAACTAAGGACTCTAGACTTATACCCCTGTCTAGGGTCTTTTTTTGTTATAATTAGGTAATGGAGCACGTTTTCATCATTGATGCTTGTTAAAAATTTTGTCCCAGGATAATAATTATTTAGTTACCAAGGATTTTTATTTCAGAATGAATTACCTTACTGGTAAGCTTGTACCGTGTTGCCATAATCCAAATGCTTTTGTAATTTGCGTGAAAGTGTATAATAGTTTTACATTTGTTGCCCGCATGTTGGCGGGGGTGATCCCCATAGGATTCTTTGATTAAAGTGCTTCCTGCAATAAGCAGGGGAAAAGACGAAAGTTAGCGGGCAGCCGCTAACTTTTTTTGTGGAATTGATTGAGGGCTGTCTGGAACTTGTCAAGCGAAGATACGATGAAGACAGCTAAATTAATTAAGATACACTTGCAATTAATTTGCAACCATAGTATTCTATAATAAAAATAATAAATGCCGGGGAAAGGAGAAGAATGAATACAAAAGTAGAAGCAAAGACACTCTGGGCGAAAAAGCGGACGGACAACGGTGAACAGCTCTGGCTGCCCCTGCTAGCCCATTTGACTGATACGTCCAATGTAATAAATTGGTTGCTCAGCCATAAAGTTTGTGCCGGTACCAAAAATTGGCTAAGCGCAAGTGTGGGCAGTGAAAGCGAGTTGCGTAAATTAGTTAAATTTTTAGGGTTCACTCATGATATCGGTAAGGCAACGCCGGCGTTTCAAACCAAGCCCTCGTACAGCGGTGATGATGGCTTGGACCAGAAGCTAATCGACAACCTAGTTGATGCGGGGTTTTCGCGGTTGAATGATTTTAACGGAGTGGATCGAAAATACTCTCCTCATGCTAGGGCCGGGGAGGCTTTGCTGGAAGACATGGGCGTTCCTGATTCGATTGGAGCCATTATCGGCGGCCACCACGGTGATGCGGGGCCGGATTTCCCGGCCGATCAGCTTGATTCATATCCGGCCAATTATCGGCAGTATGATACGGCTAATTCTGCGACTGATGCCGGAGTGGTCCAAAAAAATTGGCAAGCTGTTCAAAATGAAATTTTTGCTTTGGGCTTGCGGCGCGCCGGGTATCAGTCTGTTGCAGAAATCCCGGCGGTTGGCCAAGCTCAGGCAGTTATTTTAGAAGGTCTCTTGATTACGGCCGATTGGTTTGCTTCAAGTGAGTTTTTAGGCAACGATCGCAATAAGAAATTATTTCCGTTGATTCATTTGGACCAGACGCTAGACGATCTTGATTTAGAAAGGCGCTTCGAGGCAGCGGTTGCAGCTTGGGATGTTAGCGGAGATTGGTATCCTGAAAAAGTTGATGTGGCCAATGATCCCTACAAAAAGCGCTGGGGTTTTACCGCGCGGCCCGTGCAAAGGGTGATCACAGAGGCGATTGCGGGTACCGCGGATCCTGGCATGGTCATCATCGAAGCACCCATGGGACTGGGAAAAACAGAAATTTCTTTGATTGCTACGGAACAATTAGCCTATGCGACCCAGCGTGATGGCTTGTTCTGGGGGCTGCCGACCCAAGCCACGAGTAACGCCATGTTTACGCGCGTCAACACGTGGCTGGGTGAGGTAGCAGGTGAGCAAAACGACAACCTGGCCATCAAATTGCTGCACGGCAAGGCCCTATTTAATAAGGAGTATGCCAATTTGCCCAATGCCAGCAACGTTGGCGATGCTGGAGCGGTCGTTGTTAACAGCTGGTTTTCCGGAAAAAAGTCAATTTTAACAAAGTTTGCGGTGGGCACGATTGATACGCTTTTGCTAATGGCTCTGAAGCAGAAGCACTTGTTTTTACGGCACCTGGGGTTTAGCGACAAGGTCGTCGTGATTGATGAAGTGCACGCCTATGACGCATACATGAACCAGTATCTCTACCGCGCACTTGAGTGGTTAGGCGCCTACCATGTACCGGTAGTGCTGCTCTCGGCCACTTTACCAAAAAACAAAAGAGTACAGCTCTTAAAATCGTATTATCGGGGCAAATACCAAAAGGAATTAGCAACAACTGGCGAATGGGCAGAATCGCAAGCATACCCGCTCTTAACCGTGTTAGATGGCGCCGAGGTGAAACAGGTTTCGCACTTCGCCGGACAATCAGATCAAAAACCGGTCAGCCTGAAGGTGGAACGAATCAACTTAGAAGATAAGCAGTTAATCGAATCCGTCTTAACCACAATTAAAGACGGTGGGATTGCGGGAATAATTGTCAATACGGTTAAAAGGGCGCAAGTGTTGGCAAGTCTGGTTAATGCCGAAGACGTTGAATTGATTGTTCTGCATTCGGCATTTCTCGCGCCCGAGCGGACCAAGATTGAAGATCGGCTGCAATTTAAGATTGGCAAGGGGGGAACACGGCCGCACAAGATGATTGTGATTGGCACGCAGGTGCTTGAACAGTCGCTTGATATTGACTTTGATGTGCTTTATAGCGACATCGCGCCCATGGACCTGCTGCTGCAGCGGGCCGGCCGGCTGCATCGGCACCTGATTGACCGTCCAGCAAAATTGCGCGATCCTCAGCTCTATGTGATGGGGATTGAAGCGTGGGGCAATTATGGTGCGGGAAATGAGGCGGTTTACGAAAAGTACCTGCTCATGAAGACAGATTACTATTTAAACGATGAAATTCGGCTGCCAGATGATATATCTGTCCTCGTCCAAGAAACCTACAGCGACAATAACGACCCCGATATTGCTGATCTTTCAATGGCCAAGGCCGAATTTGACCAAGACCTTGAACGATCGGAGAGTAAAGCTAAGGTCTTCAGAATTAGGGCTCCGGCTAAACGGAAAAGAAAAACCTTGCACGGCTGGCTAGAACGCTCGCATAGTTCAGTGGATGAGCAGAAGGCCCAAGCAGCGGTTCGCGATATTGCAGAAACAATTGAAGTGCTTCTTTTACAAGAAAAAAAGCACCGCATCTTTCTGCTTGATGGCAGGCCAATTGCAGGCTGCCAGTCTAAAGAGGTCGCGGGGCAAATTATTCGTTTGCCGACGGTGGTTAGTTTCGATGCCGATGACATTATTGATGCGCTAGAGGAAACTACTGGCAGATATTTTCCCTCTTGGCAGTCGGACAAGTGGCTAAAGGGCGAACTAGCAGTAGTATTAGATGCTAACCACAGTGCCACTATTCATTTGAAGAATAAGAAGCATGATTGGCTCTTACATTATTCAGCTAAATTCGGCTTAAAATTAACAAAGGAGGAAACTAATGAATGATCAGCATTTTAATTTGGTCAGTGATCCGTGGATTAAAGTAATCGATTTGAATGCGGAAACCCAAACGGTATCGATGTGCGAATTATTTAAAAATGCCAATCAGTACCGGCAGTTGGCTGGTGAGATGCGTTCACAGGACCTGGCAATTATGCGCTTTTTGCTTGCGGTTTTGCAGACGGTTTATTCACGCTTTGATGCAGGGGATGAGCCTTATGACTGGCTAACGGTTGACCCGGATGATTTGCGCGTAACGGGTGCTAGTGACTACGATGAAGATGACCTGCTTGATACGTGGGAAGACTTATACCATGGTGGACACTTTACCGGTGTGGTGGCGGACTACCTAGAGAAAAATCAGGAGCGCTTTGATCTGTTTGGCAAGCATCCCTTTTACCAAGTGACAAGGGAGGAATATGACCGGTTCGTGCCGGCCAAATACAAAATAGAAAAGGGCACGGGGACGGTTGCGGTCAAGCAAATGAACCGCCGAATTTCGGAAAGCAACAACACGCCCGATCTCTTTTCGCCCAAGGTTACAGATTTCAAAAACGATTTAGCGGTGGCCGAATTGGTGCGTTGGCTCATTTGCTATCAAAATTTTACGGGCGTGACCGATAAGGCAAAGATTGAAACCGCTGAGAAGTTCTCAACCCCCGCCGGTTGGCTGTATAAATTGAATCCGGTCTATGTCAAGGGGAAGAACATGTTTGAAACGCTGATGTTGAATCTGGTTTTAGCGGGCGATGAGTACCACCAAGAAAGGCCGGTCTGGGAATATCAGGAGATTGGCGAATACATTAAGTGGCGCAAGACGTCATTGCTGCCGGATAACCGGGCGGCAATATACACGGCCTGGTCGCGGATCATTCACATTGAATGGTCAAGCGACATGACCCCAACGATTTTTAGTGCTGGCATTCCCATGTTTAGCCCAAGCAATGCGTTCATCGAACCGATGACCGTTTGGAAAAAATCCAAGGATGATGTGTTTGTGCCTGCGGTTAAGGGAAAACAGTCATTGAGCATTGCAATGTGGCGCAGGTTTGGCGATTATGTCAACCCCGACAAGTCTGACGGTATTCACAGGCCGGGAATAGTCAGTTGGCTTAATGAGCTTAAAAGGGAGAATATTATTGATCGCCGAAAACGCATTTCATTGGTCTCTGGCGGCCTGGTAAGCGATGGCAACGCCACCTCGCAATCACCATACGCCGAAGTCGCGGATGATTTGACCATGGACCTCGACGTGCTTTTCGATGATAGTGCAAACTACTGGCCCAAGCGAATCGCGGATACAATTGATCTGACCCAGGATGTTGCCAAAAGCTACTGGGGATTCGTCAAGGAGCTGGCAGACATCCGAAATATTGATTCTAAAGCATTTAGCTCCAAGTTAACGGCTAGATTTTACGCTCGGTTGAACGTTCCGTTTAAAGAATGGCTCGCCAGCCTGACCAACCAGGATGATCGCGACGTTAAGATCAACGAATGGAAAAAGGAATTATGGCAAATTGTTAACTCGGAGGTGGAAGACTTTATGAAAAATAGTTCGCCGCGTGATATTAAGGGCATCGTAGACGATAAGAAAAATTTGCACAATGTTTTTGTGGCGAAGAACAGGTTGTTGGGCAGCATTTCTAACAAATTGAAAATCAGGTGGTGAGACAAACTATGAATAAAATAGGTATGAAGACCAATTCGATTATCATGCACATGCATGAGTCAAAAAATTATCGTGGCGTGCTTGCAAGCATCCGCGGGGCAGCAAGCTTTGAAAGCCCCCGGGCGCAGGCGGTCTGGCCGCTGATGATGGAATCATTGGATGCGGACATGTTAAGCACAAACGGCAAGCCATCCTATGCCGAAAAGGCAATATATGCGGCCCTGAGGATGTATGCAATCCACCAGCAGGGAAGGGATGAGTTGGTTTATGGGCGCATTCAGCGCAAAAACAACCCCAATTCAAGGGCTGCCATAACGGCAGAAGCCGATTCAGATAAGAAGCAGGCAGCAGGCAGCGATTTCTTCACGGCGCTGGCAGAATTGAGAAAAAACGAAGATCTGGAAGTAGCCTTGGATCGACGGGTTAGACAAACCCTGTCAACCACGGACGTTAACAGCGTTATCAACTCGCTTAATCACCTTATCGGGATTATTAAAGCAAATAATTCACGGGTAAAGATTGACTACGCCAAGCTTGCCGAAGACCTCTACCGCTTTCAAATGAGCTATGAATCGGCAAACAAGGTTCGACTCGACTGGGGTCAAAAATACTATGGTTACAATTATAAAAAGGAAGAAAAGACAGGAGAAAAAAATGAAGACTGATAATAAAAACTTGTACGTTGACCTTCACGTGCTGCAGGCCGTTCCATCATCTAACATCAACAGGGACGACACGGGTGCGCCCAAAACTGCACTTTACGGTGGAGCCGTTAGGGCGCGCGTTTCATCACAAAGTTGGAAGCGGGCAATGCGCCAGGAATTTAACAAGCAGGAGCTTGGTGCGGGCCTAAGAACCGTACGATTGGCCCAATTGCTAACGGAAAAAATTACGGAACTGGCTCCTTCTTTGCCAGAAAAAGACATACAGGCCAAGGTTAAAGAGATTTTTAAAAGCACGGGCATTAAGCTGAATAAGAACGGCGAGACCGGTGCCCTGCTGTTGGTAAGTCAGGGACAGGTCGAAAAGATTGCCCAATACGTATTGGACCACGATTCGATTGATAAAAAGGAATTAAAGCGCTTGTTCAATGGTGGGCAGTCGGTGGATCTGGCCTTGTTTGGGCGCATGGTCGCTGACAATCCCGAATTAAACGTTGAAGGGTCGGCCCAGGTGGCGCATGCAATCTCGACCCATGAAGTGATTCCCGAATTTGATTACTTTACGGCCCTTGATGATCTTCAAAAAGAAGACACAACGGGAGCCGCGATGCTTGGAACGATTGAATATAATTCCTCCACGCTTTATCGCTACGCAAACCTGAATTTCCCTGAGTTGGTCCGTAATCTGGGCTCAGAAACGGCAATTGAGGGAGCGGTTGAGTTTATCAAGTCGTTCTTATTGTCAATGCCGTCCGGCAAGCAGAATACCTTTGCCAATAAAACTCTGCCGAATTATGTGATGATCACGTTAAGGACCGACACGCCGGTGAACCTGGTTTCGGCATTTGAAGAAGCGGTGAAGTCAAACAAAGGCTACGTTAAGCCTTCAATCGAACGAATCGAAAAAGAATACAAAAACACCGCCAAAATGGTCGAGCCGCCGGTTAAGACGTGGATCTTGTCAGTGGACGATGATAGTTCTTTAGAAGATTGCCAGGTAGCTAATCTGAACGAATTGATTGAGCAAGTATCCGGTGAGCTTGAACGCGTGGTGCAAGATGAAAACGATAACGATTAAACTGTCGGGGCCGCTGCAATCATACGGGAATGAGGCAAGCTTTAATCAGCGCACAACAGACGCCCATCCGTCAAAGAGTGCTGTCATTGGAATGATTGCCGCTGCTTTTGGTTATCAAAGAGACGATGAGCGCATCAAGGACCTTAACAGGCTTGATTTTGCGGTGAGGGTTGATCAGCCGGGCACCCTTCTAACTGACTTTCAGACGGTCGAATGGAAGAAGGACACCCGGAAACTGACTTATCGGGGCTACATCCAGGACGCGGTCTTCGTGGCTGCCGTTGGGAGCGCGAATGATTCACTGATTGAAGAAATCAAATATGCGCTGCGTCACCCCAAGTTTCAGCTCTTCCTCGGTCGGCGGGCGAATGCCCCGGCAGGCGTTTTACAAATAGACGAGTTTACGGATGCTGGTCCGGTGCAAGCCCTAGCCAGATTGCCCTGGCAGGCAGCGAACTGGTACCAGGAGCGAAAAGCAATTGAGGCAAACGTCAACGTGGAATTATTTGCTGATGCCCAACTTTTGGCTGACGAAAAATATTTCATGGTGCGCGATAGTGTCGGCTCTTTTGATCAGCGTAATCGATATTTTAATTATCGGCCAGTTGCCCGTGTTTGGAAAAAGGTTCCTAATCCCAGGTTTAAGGAGAATAGCGAGCACGATCCGTTTGCGGCGTTGTAGGAAAGGAGCAAAATGTATCTATCAAGGGTAAAGATCGATGTTAACAATCGACAAAAAACCAAGGATTTAACGCATCTAGGCGCTTACCATAATTGGGTTGAGCAGAGTTTTCCAGACGAGTTTGCACAACAAAGCCGGACCCGTAAGTTATGGCGGATTGATACCTTAAAAAATGAAAAGTACCTGATTGTTTTGAGTGAAACCAGGCCGGACCCAACGGCGCTTGTAAAGTACGGGGTTGAGGGTACGGTGATCACCAAATCATATGATAACTTGTTAAATTCCCTGAAGAGCGGTCAGTACCTGCGGTTTCGCCTAACCGCCAATCCAACCCATTCGGTGATCGTACCGGGCGAAAAAAGGGGACGAGTCTTCCCTCACGTTACGGTTGACCAACAAAAAGATTGGCTCATCAAAAAAGCTGAAACGGCCGGTTTTCACATTGTGCAGAAACTAGGAAGTCCCGATCAATATTTGTTTGATGTTGTTGACCGTGATCATCTGGTCTTAAAGCATAAGAACGAAAGACCAATTCGACTGAGTCGCGTTTCTTTCGAAGGAATTCTTGAGATAACGGATTTGGCGACGTTCAAAAAAGCATTAGTTGATGGGATAGGCCGTAAGAAAGCCTATGGCATGGGATTAATGACAATAATTCCGGTTGCAAAAAATGAGGCATAATGTTGGCGCCAAAAAGCCGGAACTGGTTGAATTAGGACGTGTTCAAGATCGAATTACCTTCCTTTATCTAGAACATGCCAAATTAAATCGCCAGGATAGCGCGATTGTGGTCGCCGATAATAAAGGCACCGTGTTTGTTCCGGCAGGCATCATCAGCGTCTTGATGCTGGGTCCGGGGGTAGACATCACCCACCGGGCAATGGAATTGATTGGTGATGCGGGCATGAGTGTGGTCTGGGTTGGCGAAAGGGGCGTTCGCCAGTATGCCCATGGCCGTGCGTTGAACCATTCGTCCCTGCTAATCGAAAGACAAGCCAAACTGGTATCTAATACGCGTTCAAGAATAGCGGTTGCGCGCAAAATGTACCAAATGCGTTTTCCGAACGAGGATTTTGCAAATTTGACCATGCAGGAACTGCGCGGAAAAGAGGGGGCAAGGATTCGTCAGGTTTACCGTGAACTTTCAAAAGAAACAAAGGTTCCCTGGCGCCGGCGTGAATACAATCATAACGATTTTGATTCTGGCACTCCGATCAATAAGGCTTTGACTGCCGCGCATCAGGCCCTATATGGCCTTAGTTACAGCGTTATTGTTGCCCTGGGAGCCTCACCCGCATTGGGCTTTGTGCATACCGGGCATGATTTGTCTTTTGTTTATGACTTTGCGGATTTATACAAGGCTGAAATTTCAATGCCAATCGCATTTAAAATGGCCGCCGAGTATGAAGAGGGTGAGGATATCGCCTCTAAAACCAGGTTGGCTATGCGTGATGCGTTTGTGGATGGGAAGATAATGACCCGGATGGTTAAAGACCTGAAGTTTTTGTTAGACGCTGAAGATGATCAAGAAGTTGAAAGTTTGGGGTTATGGGATGACAAGGCTGACCTTCAAAAATTTGGCGTGCAGTATTCTGAACACGACGAAGGCGAAGCATAATGATAGTCATTACCTTAACTAAAGTTCCACCCTCTCTTAGGGGCGACCTAACCAAGTGGTGCCAAGAAATTCAGACTGGTGTATACGTTGGCAACGTAACCGCGAGAATCCGTGATTTGTTATGGGAGCGAATTATGCGTGACATCGGCAATGGCCAGGCAACAATGGCGTTTAATGCTAAAAATGAATTTGGCTATCAGATTAAAACAACCAGACCTGATTATCAGGTTATGGATTTTGATGGAATCCCGCTAGTAAAACGCTTGAATCGGGTCGACGCTCCTGTCAAACATGGCTTTAGCAATGCTGCAAAATGGCGCAAGGCCAAGGCTAGTATGCGTAAACGTTCTGCTGTAGGTGGTCAGGGCCCTTTCATTGCACTTGATATCGAGACCACGGGTCTAGACCCAACGAAAGATCAAATAATTTCGATTGCGGCGGTCAAACGAAAAGCTAACGGGACAAAGGAACATTACGATGCTTTTGTTAAAGCTGACCAAAAAATACCCGCTAGCATTGTTAAACTAACAGGCATCTCAAATGAAATTCTGAAGAAGCAAGGCGTTGAATTAGCTAATGCACTGCATGGATTGAAAGCGTTTGTTGAAAAATTGCCGCTTGTCGGCTATAATTTGTCTTTTGATGATAGGTTTATTACAACGGGCTTTAAAAGCATCAATGATGTGGGTTTATCCAATAAATTAATTGACCTAATGCCGATTGTTAAAAAGAAAAATAAATTTTTGGACAATTATATGTTAGGCACCGTTTTGAAAAAATACGACATCAAAAATTTGAGGCCACATGAGGCAAAAGCAGATGCTGAGGCAACCTTGAGTCTTGCAGAAAAACTAATTAAAAATGGGGATCTTCAAATTTAGAAACGTTGATTTTATGGGATTTTTTTAGTGTGCTTCCCGCGTATGCGGGGGTGATCCTCGTCCATACGATAGATATAAAAAACGATATAAGTGCTTCCCGCGTATGCGGGGGTGATCCCTGAAGCCGTATCATGTAAATTGTGATTAGTATGTGCTTCCCGCGTATGCGGGGGTGATCCCTAAATTAGCAGAAGAATTGATCATCGTGAAACGTGCTTCCCGCGTATGCGGGGGTGATCCTGAAGGAACTTTTTTGTTTTGAATTTACCCCTCAGTGCTTCCCGCGTATGCGGGGGTGATCCCCGTGAGCCGGAAAAGTGGCGCAATATAACCCAAGTGCTTCCCGCGTATGCGGGGGTGATCCTCGACGACTTGGAAAAGCGACTGGCAGCAATTTGTGCTTCCCGCGTATGCGGGGGTGATCCCGACAATCGCTAAAAACATCACATACCCGCCTAAGTGCTTCCCGCGTATGCGGGGGTGATCCTTGGACTAGTAGTGATCTCTGGCTCAATACTTTGTGCTTCCCGCGTATGCGGGGGTGATCCCCATACCCGGCGGCTCTTAGGTGGCTGGTGGCGGTGCTTCCCGCGTATGCGGGGGTGATCCCTGCCCAAGAATTCACAATTCAAGGACACAACGGTGCTTCCCGCGTATGCGGGGGTGATCCCCGTCACACCAAAAATGCCGGCACTCATGTTAAAGTGCTTCCCGCGTATGCGGGGGTGATCCTATGGAATTCACCCGTAACGGCTTCATTATCTCGTGCTTCCCGCGTATGCGGGGGTGATCCCAATGTAATAGGTCGTCATTTCATCATGTTTATGTGCTTCCCGCGTATGCGGGGGTGATCCCTACAACGACGCCAAGGATGCTTACGACAAGGTGTGCTTCCCGCGTATGCGGGGGTGATCCTTTAAAGATAGGGAATTCATCCCTAACAGAGTGGTGCTTCCCGCGAATGCGGGGGTGATCCTGATTGGTAATTTGTTTAAATTAGTTTGGCAAGGTGCTTCCCGCGTATGCGGGGGTGATTCCAAAGGCCGGACAAAAATGATGATCCTAAAAAGTTGTGTGCAAGCCGAGTACGTGGTTAAGTTACCCGGATCAACAATAATGATTACGAAGATTGCGGCACGTAATTTTTGCCGCTTGTCGAATTTGCCAGTCTGGGCTAAGATTTGAGTAATAAAAGTAGGAGGGGTAAAGAGATGAACAAATGGGCAGCAATATCAACCTGGAAAATGTCGTATGACGGGCTTGCCAAGGCAGGTGAAATGTTAAAAAATGGAAACAGCGCTGGCGATGCGGTTGAAAAACTAGTTAACGCGGTGGAGGCCAATTCGACCTACAAGTCGGTGGGCTACGGCGGTCTGCCCAATGAGGACGGTGTCGTGCAGATGGACGCGGCCTTCATGGATGGCGACACACTGGCCCAGGGTGCGGTCGGGGCCATTGAAAACGTCAAGCACGCTGTTTCGGTGGCGCGCAGGCTGAGCGCAAACAAAACCAGCAGTTTTTTGGTCGGTGCGGGGGCCAGCAGGTTTGCTATGCAAAACGGCTTTGAAATAACCAACATGCTGACCGCACGGGCCAAGGAGGACTGGCGCAAGCGCCTTGGCCAGCTCAAAGAAGATGAGTTGCGTCCGTACGACGGGCACGACACCGTTGGTGCGGTCACCTTGGACACGCACGGCTCGATGGCTGCGGCCACTTCGACTTCCGGTCTCTTCATGAAGAAGGACGGCCGCATTGGGGATTCGCCTTTGTCCGGATCCGGCTTTTACGTTGATAGCGAGGTCGGTGGTGCCACCGCCACGGGCCTGGGCGAAGACATCATGAAGGGCTGCTTGTCCTATGAGATTGTCCGCAGGATGGCGGACGGCATGGCGCCGCAGGCCGCTTGTGATCAGACGCTCTATCCCTTTGTCGCCAAGTTGACGAAGCGCTATGGTCAGGCCGGTGCAATCTCGCTTATTGCCCTAAACAAGAAGGGAGAATGGGGCGTGGCCACGACCATCGCATTTCCCTTCTGTGTGGCGACCGGGGAACGCGCGGCAACCATCTTTGTCGCCCAGCCGGGTAAGAAGGGCACCACAACAATTAGGGCTGCTTCCCAGGCCTGGTTTGATGAATATGAAAAACAAAGCGGGACGCGGCTCGATTAATACGATTACTGATTAGATGGTGCTTTTTATCAAAAAGAGGTTGATTATTATGCTGAAGGAAGCATGTGTTGAAAGCTTTGCTGCTGCCGTCAAGATGATTGGCGCCGGCGCGGGCCGGATTGAATTAAACAGCGATCTGGGGGCAGGCGGAACGACCCCGTCATTTGGTCTAATTAAGCAAACGGTTGAGTATGCCCACCACCGCCACGTACCCGTTGTGGTGATGATTAGGCCGCGGGGCGGCGATTTTGTTTACAGTGACGGTGAAATTGCGGTAATGGAAAGCGACCTGCAGGCTGCCTCCTTGCTTGGTGCCGATGCCGTCGCTTTTGGCTGCTTGACTGCTGCAGGTCAGCTCGATAAACGGTTGATGAAGCGGCTCTTGGGTCTGTCTCAGGCGCTCGGACTCCAAGCGGTCATGCACATGGCCTTTGACGCCATTCCGCCTGAAGACCAGCATGCAGCGCTTGACTGGCTGAGCGCACACGGCGTCAAGCGCGTGTTAACGCACGGCGGGAATCTTGACCAGACGATTTTTGCAACGCTTGGCCACCTAAAAACGCTGGTTGAGTGGGCCGGCACGCGCATTGAGATACTGCCGGGTGGCGGCATCACCGCCGCCAACGGCGAAGAGATTGCCGCCCGCTTGGGCGTGGCGCAGCTGCACGGAACGAAGATTGTAAAAGGTGCTTAAGCATCAAAAAATCCCCTGTCAAAGAAAAATGAGCCCCAAAAGTTAGACGGCTTTCGGAACTCACTTAAAAAGGCAAGAGGATTTTTTTAATGAATAATTATTTGGTATCCCTTATATATTCGTGGGCATTCATGGCGGCGTGGCGACCTGAGTTCACATCATGCGCACATGCAGAACCGCCCAGTGTAATAGTGTAAACGTCCCGGTACTGCATGGTTGAATCCATACCGGAAGCATACAGTCCTGGTATCTTGGCAAAATCAGCGGTCACAACTTCAAAGTTTTGGTTTGAGCCAATCCCGCCGACGCCAATTAGGTTGGAAGGATCAAGCCGGGCAATGTAGTATGGACCTTCCTTCATGGAAACGAGCATTTCTTTGTCTTTGTTGAATTCCAGATCGTGCCCGTTGTCGCAGTATGAATTATAATTTTCCATGGTTTTGAGCAAAACGTCCTCTGGCAGGTTAACCGCTTTTGCAAGCCCCGCAATTGTATCGGATTTAAACAATGAGTTGCCTTCGTTGGTTATAACCGCGTTGGCCAAAATTTGGTCTGCGTCCGGAACATCCTTAGTGATTTGGTCATAAATGCTTTGGGTGAAAATCTCGTAGGTAACCTTGGTCGACTTAATTGCCATCCGCTGGTAGAGCAGGTTGTACTTTTTGACGTTCTCGTTGATCAGGCGCCGGCCGTCTTGGTTGACAAAAACCACCGGTCCGCCTGATGGCAAGGACATAAAGCCGTTGATGGGATCAATGTACAGGTGAACGCCCTCGTGCGGCAATGCCTGGATGTAGTTCATCATAAATTCTGGCGACTCTTTTAATAAGTCCTTTGCACCAACGGACATGGCCATTTGGTAACCGTCGCCGGTGTTGCTTGGCATTGAGCAGTAGTGGATATTCTTGGTTGACCAGCCCTGCTCTTCAAGCAGCTTAGGATTGTGCCCGACGCCCCCCGTTGCCAGCAGGGTGGCTTTGGCATTGATCTTGATACTGCCCTGAGGACCCTCCGCGTAAACACCCTTGACGGTGCCTTCTTCGTAAATAATGCTGGTTGCGGCCGTTTCAAGCATGAATACTGCCTTGAGCTCGTCGGCCTTCTTTTTCATGTAAGGAACGTAGCCAACGGAGGCAAAACCACCCTTAAACCAGTGGAAGGTTGGAAACATGCAGGTGCCGTGGTAGTCGTCAACGCCGGTAAGCTGAACACCGAGATCCAGCAGCCAATCAATATTTGCAGCAGAGTTGTTAATTAAGTCAACCCAGAATGATCCATCCGCACGGTACTGCCCCAATTCTGCTTCTTTGGCAATAATCTCTTCCGGTTCTGCATGTATTCCGGCTTCAGCCTGCATCTTGGTATTGATGCCAAAAATGCCCTCAACGCCGCCACCATTGCCGGCAACAAAACCGTTCTTGTCGATTACCATTGTTTTCATTCCCAGCTGCCGGGCCTGCACAGCGGCGGCCAGACCTGAAATGCCGGCACCGACGATTAACAGGTCGGTATCATATTCCTTAACCACGTGCTCAGGCGTTTTGCGCCATTCGGCATATGTCTTCTCGCCGCTGACCGGGTCAGGAGTCGTGGGCACGTTTTTGGCGGATTTTTTGCGTGTAACGGATTTAAATTCGGCAATGTTGCCGCCAGCCTGCTCAATGGCCGAACCAACAGCCTGGATGAGCCCGCTGAAGGAATGGGAGGCACCGGAAACCGCGTCAACGTCGATGCTTTGACTATTGATGATTTCATTAGGAATTTTAGTAAAGACGGTCTCTTCTAAACTTCCGGGCACCATCTTTCTTTGGGGAACTATTTTCGTGATTTTGTTGTCCGCAATCTCAATTTCTAACGGCATGGTTTCGTTTTCATATTCTTGCGCGATAACGGAATAGTTGCCATCTTTCAGTTTTTTCATCATTATTCTCCTCATAAAAGCTATAATAGTTTTGCTAACATTTATACAGTTAATATAACATTGTTAAGAGCAACACAAATAATCAGAAAAATGATTATTAATAAGATTTACTAATAACAGAAGGCAATTAAAATGAATTATGATCACTTGGCCGTTTTTGTTAATTTGGCAGAAACACTGAATTTTTCTCGTACTGCCCTGCAGATGAATTTATCCCAGTCTGCAGTCTCCCAGACTATTTTGGCAATGGAAAAAGAACTGCACTTTTTATTGTTTTACCGGACCCGAAAGCAGGTTAAACTGACGGAAAGCGGTGCAGACTTTTATCGTTCGATAAAGCCGCTATTAAACCTCTACAATAAATCGGTTCAAAATGCGCAGCAAATAGCGCGCAGAAGAGAAAACGACCTGACCATTGGCTACAGCGGAACGCCGTATGAAATTTTGCTGCTTCCTAAAATTATCAAAAAATATCAACACGACAAGGCAGATAATTGCCCCATTATTTATTTGGAAAATTTTGCTCACAATGATTTAAAGAACCATTTATTAAATGGCGACTGCGATATTATTTTCACAATGCCGGACATTGTTGCCAAGGAAGATAACATTCGGTACATGGACTTGGTGGAGGGCAAGTACTGTGCGACTTTTTTGGGAACAGCTGATACTGAAGGAGCGCCCTTAAAATTAAGTGAACTGCGGGACCACCGCTTGATTTTTCTTGATAGTCAGTGGTGCCCACCATCACAAAACGAATTGCAAAAGGCGATTACAAGGACAATTAAGGATGTGAGTCTCGTTTATTCAAACAACATACTCAATTCGCACGTTATGATCCAGGCTGGCCTAGGAGTTGGCATCTGGGCTAATTTTGTTTCCACTTCTGACAAGCAAAATGAATACAGCATCCCCTTAGATTACCCCGTTAAACCACATTATGGCATAGCCGTGCTTGCTTACGAAAAGACTGAGACAGCGCAGGCTTTTGCTGGGTGGCTAAAGAAAAATTATGAATTTTTGGCATAAGCAGGCAAGTCCGTTTATGCTAAAATTGCTTGACAAGTTATTAATTAATAATTAAAATAATTCTAATATTTATTGGCGTTGAAGAGAAGAGTAAGATTGCACGTAGCGCGCTAGAGAGTCCTGGTGCTGAGAACGGACCGTGATGGCAGTCTGAAAGTAGCTCGGAGCTATCTGGTGAAAAATAGGAGTAGCCAGTACTGGTAGCACCCATTATCGTGCAAGCGTATCGCAGCAGCTGTACGTGCAGTGACCGTAGTTTAACCTGCGGTAAATGAGGTGGTACCGTGCCTAAAGCACCCTTGAGTGAAATCAAGGGTGCTTTTTAATAGCATGGGCATTTGGCAAATTGCCATTTTGCTGAGTAATGAAAGGATTATTCTTATGGATGAAACAAAGTTGGACTTGAACACGAAACCACTAACATGGAGGCAGTACATTGTAGTTGCCTCGCTCTTGTTTGGGCTGTTTTTTGGGGCGGGCAACCTGATATTTCCAATCCACTTGGGCCAAATGGCTGGCGCCAACTGGGTAGCGGCCACGCTGGGCTTCTTGCTTACGGCGGTGCTTCTGCCCCTACTGGCGGTTTTGGCAATCAGCACCAGTCACGCTAAGGGCGTATACGACATCGGCCGCCCCCTGGGCAGAAGTTTCGCCTTGGCCTTCATGGTTTTGATTCACCTGACGCTGGGCCCGCTGTTTGCTACGCCGCGGACGGCCAGCATTTCTTTTTCCGTCGGCCTCCAGCCCGTACTGCCGGCAAATCTTACCAAACCGGCCCTGCTGCTTTTTTCGGCCCTTTTCTTCATTGCAGCGCTCGCGGTTTCCTATCAGCAATCGACCATTTTGGCTAGCGTGGGCCGAATATTAAACCCAATATTTTTGCTTTTGCTCTTTTTTGTCTTTCTGCTGGCTTCTCTTGCCCCGATGGGTGCCGCAAAAATGCAGCCGGTCACTGCCGCTTACCAGGGCGCATCCTTTTTTAACGGCTTCCTGCAGGGCTACAACACGATGGATGCCTTGGCCGGTCTGGCCTTTGGCTACACGATTGTGTCGGCGGTGCGCCAACTAGGCAAAACCACGGCTAAAAGCAACGCCAAGGTCACGGCAATTGCCGGCATCCTTGCCACGGGGGCAATCGGGGTTATTTACGTTATCTTAATCTGGCTTGGTGCAACGACGCTCAACCACTTCAAGATATCGCCGGAAGGCGGCACCGCTTTTAACCAGATTGTGACGTACTACCTGGGTGGCTTTGGGCACGCGCTCCTTGCAACGCTGGTGACACTGACGTGCCTAACGACGGCGGTGGGGCTCTTGGCCGCCTTTGCGCAGGACTTCCACCGCAGTTTTAGCAAAGTCAGCTACCACACGTGGCTCGTCTTGATGACCGGCGCGTCCTTCATAACCGCTAACTTCGGCCTTGATACGATTATTACCTGGTCGACCCCGATGCTAATGTTTCTATACCCGATTGCAATCGTGCTGATCATCCTGTCGATTGGCGGCTCGCTCTTCGGTCACGATCCGCTAGTCTACTACTGGGGAGTGGGGTTGACCGCAATCCCAGCGGTTTTGGATCTGTTTGCATCTTTCCCGCCGGTTATTAGTCGGACTTCCTGGGCACTGCAACTGCGGACGTTTCAGGTCAACGTCCTGCCCTTTGCCAGAATTGGCCTTGACTGGATTATTCCCGCACTTGTCGGCCTTGCAATTGGATTAGTGCTGCATTTTTGCCATGGCAGGCAAGCGGAGAAGGCATAGCCGTGCCTGATAATATAGTTTTAGTTTTGAGCCTCTTCATTGACATTGACCACTGATCAAAGTAGATTAAAGTAAAGAGTAATCGCTGATAACTGATTGGACCTGATTAAAGTGAATAAATGGGAAATGGGAAACAAACAGAATAATAGCAATCTCCAGCCGGCAAAGCATGATGCGGAAATGAAGATGGACCATGGCGCTATGCCTGCGATGGACGGCCAGGACATGATGGAGCATGGCGGCCGCATGATGCACATGGGCAACTTGAAACAAAAGTTCTGGGTTTCGCTAATTTTGTCCCTGCCGATTCTCTTCTTATCACCGGCAATGGGCGTTCACTTGCCCTTCCAGTTTTCTTTTCCGGGTGCGGAATGGGTGGTCATGATTTTTGCGACCATTTTGTTTTTATATGGTGGCGGACCCTTTTTCAAGGGCACTGTTGCCGAATTAAAGCAGAAAAAGCCGGAAATGATGACCCTTATTTCCCTGGGCATCACAACCGCCTATGTTTATAGTCTTTACGCCTTTATCCACAACAACCTGCTGCACGGCAGCAATCACATCATGGATTTTTTCTGGGAACTGGCAACCTTGATCCTGATCATGCTTTTGGGACACTGGATTGAAATGAATTCTGTAATGGCGGCCAACAGCTCGGTGCACGACCTGGCTAAGTTGCTGCCGGACAAGGTGCACGTTCAAAGTGGAAAGCAAACCAGCGATGTTCCCGTCAACGACGTTCGGGCGGGAGCAATTATTCAAGTTAAGCCGGGAGAAAGCATTCCTTTAGACGGCGTAGTGCTGTGTGGCAGCAGTCAGGTTAACGAGTCATTAGTGACGGGTGAGGCGCAGTCAGTTGCCCGCAAGGAAAACGACAAAGTAATTGGCGGCTCGATCAACGGTGCGGGTCTACTCACCGTGAAGGTCTCTAGTGCTGCCGGCTCGGGCTTTTTGGCAAGCGTCAATAAGCTGGTCCAGTCGTCGCAAATGGCTAAGTCGCAGCTGCAAAATCTGGCGGACCGTGTTTCGGGCTGGTTGTTCTACGCTGCGCTGGTTGTGGGAATTATTGCCCTAATCGTTTGGACGGCCGCAAGCGGGATTGCCGGTGGTCTTGAGCGGATGGTCACGGTGCTGGTGATCGCCTGTCCGCACGCCTTGGGGCTTGCAATTCCGCTTGTCAATGCCAAGAGCACGGCTCTGGGGGCACGGCACGGGCTGCTAATCAGGAACCGGAACGTAATCAGTGCCAGTCCCAAAATCAATTACCTGCTGCTTGATAAGACGGGCACGCTGACGGCCGGCAAGTTTCAGGTCCGTGGGTGTGCCAGTCTGGACAACACCGTTTCTGATGAAGCCGTTCTCGGTCTAATTGCAACGCTCGAGCAGGATTCAACGCACCCCATTGCACAGAGCATCCTCCAGTATGCCCGGGAAAAGCGGGTCGCATTTTTGCCTATTTCTGCCGCTAAAAATCTGGCGGGACAAGGAGTAGTAGGGACAATAGGCGGACAGTCCTACCAACTGGTTAGTGAACGGGCAGCGCGTGCACAAGTGGCGGATTTTCCGCACGTAGAAACGCAGGGCTACACGGTCAGCTACCTCCTGCGCGGTGCGCACGTCTTAGGCTACGTTGAAGTGGGGGACCAAGTCAAATCGTCCGCAGCCGCCCTGGTTAAGCAGATTAAGCAGCGGAACATCACGCCCGTCATGCTCACGGGCGACAACAAGAGCGTGGCCCACCGCATTGCAGAAGAAGTGGGCATAACGGATGTATATGCGGAACTAATGCCCCAAGATAAGGAAAAAATTGTGGCGAAACTGCAAAATGCGGGCAACAAGGTAATGATGGTGGGCGATGGCATCAACGATGCACCGAGTTTGGCCCGCGCCGATATCGGCGTTGCCATCGGGGCAGGTACCGACGTGGCGATTGATTCCGCCGATGTTGTGCTGGTCAACAGCAACCCTACCGACGTCATTAGTTTCCTCAACCTGGCCCAGGCCACCGATAAAAAAACCGTGCAGAATTTGTTGTGGGGTGCAGGCTACAACATTGTTGCCCTGCCCCTAGCCGCGGGTCTGCTGGCGCCTCTGGGCATAACCTTTACTCCCGCTGTCGGCGCGCTCTTAATGTCGCTGTCGACCGTTATTGTGGCAATCAACGCTGAGACGCTGAAAATGTGAGACCAGACAAGCTAAAAAAGCACTTTTCGGAGTGCTTTTTATTTGGGAAAAAGTTGGCTAATTGTTTTAAATAATTAAATAAATACGTATTTTTTTAAAATATTGAAGAAAAAGTAAAAAAACGGTATCATTAACTCAAGATGTCAATTGATCATCGATTGCAAGCAAAAATCATTGTTGACGTAAAAGGAGATTCACTATGACAAAAGAAGAATACCGAATTGAAAGCGATACGATCGGCCCCGTTAAGATTCCCAAGGATGCTCTGTGGGGTCCACAAACGGAAAGAAGCCGCAACAACTTTCCCAGCGGCGAATTGATGCCGCTGGCGATTATCAGGGCCTTCCTGCAGCTGAAGAAGGCAGCGGCCGAATCAAACGTCGAGGTGGGCGACGAACCAGAAGAAAAGGGGCGTGCGATTGAGGATGCAATCGACCAGCTTTTGAAGCTGAGCGACAAAGAACTGCGTCGTGATTTTCCCCTGCACGTTCTGCAAACCGGTTCAGGCACCCAGAGCAACATGAATGTCAACGAGGTAGTCGCAAACCTGGCCAATAAGCTGCACCCGGGTCTCAACGTTTTGCCCAACGATGACGTCAACCGGGGCCAATCCTCAAACGACACGTACCCGACTGTCATGAACATTGTGGCGGTTGAAGCACTCGACAAACTGGAACCGGCCGTTCAGCACCTGATCGATGAACTAAAGGTCAAGCAGGACCAATACTGGCGGACCGTTAAGGTGGGACGGACGCACCTGCAGGATGCGACGCCGATTACTTTTGGCCAGGAAATTTCCGGCTACATCTCCGCGTTGAAGCATGACCTTTCCTACCTCAAGCAGCTGAAACCAACTCTGTACGAGCTGGCTATCGGTGGTACTGCCGTCGGTACCGGTCTTAACGCGGCACCGGGCATGACGGAAAAAATCGCCGGCAAGCTCTCCCTCATTTATGGTCACGAGTTCCAGGTTAAAACGAACAAGTTCTGGGGCTTGGCCCACCATTCTGGGCTTGACGTGGTCCACGGCGCACTGAAGACCCTGGCTGCAGACATGTTCAAGATTGCCCAGGATATTCGTTTCCTGGCCTCGGGTCCGCGTGCCGGCTACCACGAACTGAACATTCCGGCTAACGAACCCGGTTCTTCCATCATGCCGGGCAAGGTCAACCCGACCCAGGCGGAAGCCGTAACCATGGCGGCGGCCAAGGTCTTTGGCAACGACACAACGATCACCTTCACCGCCTCGCAGGGCAACTTTGAGATGAACGTGTTTAAGACGGTCATGATTTCTGCGTTCCTGGATTCGTGCACGATTTTGACGGGGACAATTACCGGTTTTGCTGATAAAATGATTGCAGGGTTAACGGTTGACTCAGAAAAAATGAACGATCTTTTGAATGATTCGTTGATGACTGTGACCGCACTTTCGCCGCACATTGGCTACCATGATGCCGCTAAAATCGCCCAGGCTGCCGATAAGGAGGGCACAACGCTGAAGGAGGCGGCTCTAAAGAGCGGCAAGGTAACCGCAAAGCAGTACGACGAGTGGATGGATTACATGCAGATGACCAACGTTGACCGGACAGAACCGGAAGAATAGAAATAGGAGAGAATTAACTGATGGCAAAATTTGTCTTTACGCCGAATAAGGGTTCGGAGATTGAAAGTAGTTACGATGCTGTAATTGTCGGTGCTGGTGGTGCCGGCCTGACCGCAGCCATTCAGGCAAACGAGTTGGGGCTCAAGGTTGCTGTTTTTGAAAAAAACAAGGAACTCGGCGGCAATACCAACCGCGCATCGTCCGGCATGAACGCATCCGAAAGCCTGGTGCAGCTAAAAGAGGGCATCATTGACGATAAGGAGAGCTTCTATAAGGAAACGCTGCAGGGCGGCGGCCTCATGAATGACCGCGAACTGCTGCGCTACTTCGTTGATCATTCTGCGCTTGCCGTCGACTGGCTGGCCGACCACGGGATTGAATTGACCAACCTGACCATTACGGGTGGGATGAGCAAGAAGCGCGCCCACCGCCCGGCATCGATGGCACCGGTCGGTAATTACCTGGTAACCGGGGCGCTGCAGCAGGTGCAGGAGGAAAATATTCCGGTTTTCAACGAGTGCAAGGTAACCAAGCTGATTCAAGGTGCCGACCAGAGGGTAACCGGGGTCGAAGTTGAATCTGCCGCGGGCGTTAAAAGGATAGCGACCAAAGCAGTGCTGCTTGCCACCGGCGGCTTTGGTTCTTCAAAGGAACTGATCAAGAAGTACCGGCCGGACCTGGCAGACTACAAGACCACCAACCAGCCGGGCGCAACCGGCGATGGGCTCAAGCTGGCCAGTCAGATTGATGCACAGCTTGAGCAGATGGACTTCATCCAGGTGCACCCGACGGCCCAGACGGATACGGACCACGTCTACCTCATCGGTGAGGGCCTGCGTGGAGAGGGCGCCATCCTGGTCAATAAGGCGGGCAAGCGTTTTGTGAATGAGATGGACACGCGCAAGATTGTTTCCGGTGCGATTAACGACCTGCACGAAAATGGTGCCTACCTGATTTTTGACCAGGGCATCCGTGCAAACTTTACTGCAGTTGAGTTTTACGACCACGTTGGCTTGGTTAAGCACGGTGATTCCATTGAAGACCTCGCCCGGACGCTGGGCGTTGACGGGGAAAACCTGAACGCGACGGTGAAGACCTGGAACGCTGCTGTAAAAAGCAAAAATGACGGCGAATTTGACCGCACAACGGGGATGGACCGCGAAATTGCACAGGGCCCCTTCTTCGCCATTCACATCAATCCGGCGATCCACTACACGATGGGGGGAATTCACATCAACCCCAAGACCGAGGTCCTGGACACTGACGGCAAGGTCATTAAGGGACTGTATGCGGCCGGTGAGGTTTCTGGCGGCTTGCACGGAAATAACCGCATCGGCGGCAACTCGATTGCCGAGACGGTTGTCTTTGGTCGCCAGGCCGGTATTCAGATGACGGCTTTTATTCGCGCGCTTAACGCTTAGCATGGCATTTAACTTTTGAAAAAAACGCATGGACAGCAGATCCATGCGTTTTTCTTTGTCTAAATACAAGTGCTTTTTGCAAAGTAAGAGTAGCTTTTAACTTTTAAAATTTTAAAAAATAAAATATTTATTTTAAATATTGCAAAAAAGTAGAATAAATTTTATAATTACTTGTGTAAAGAATTACAAATTATCAAAATTTTAGGGAGGAATTTAAATTATGAATAGAAAAGTATTGCTTGTCGGCGACGGTGCTGTTGGATCAACCTTCGCTAACGATCTCCTGATGCGGACACGGGTTGATGAACTGATTATCGCCGACGTGGTCAAGCAGCGTCCGGTAGGTGATTCAATGGACCTGGAAGACATCACGCCGTTTGCTGGCGAATGCAACATTCACCCGGGCGAATATGCTGATGCTAAAGACGCCGACGTGGTTGTCATCACGGCGGGCGTTCCGCGCAAGCCCGGCGAGACCAGACTGGACCTGGTCAACAAGAACGTCGGGATTTTGAAGAGCATCGTGCAGCCGGTTGTTGATTCGGGCTTTGACGGGATCTTCGTCGTTTCTGCCAACCCGGTGGACATCCTGACAACTTTGACGCAAAAATTATCGGGCTTTCCTAAGAACAAGGTAATTGGCACGGGCACCTCGCTTGATTCGGCCCGTCTCCAGGTTGAGTTGGCCCACAAGCTGCAGGTTCCCGTTGCGTCCGTCAACTCGATGGTTCTGGGCGAGCACGGCGACACTTCCTTTGAAAACTTCGACGAATCGACCGTTGCGGGCAAGGCACTGCACGCCTACGATGCAATTAATGATGAGGTTTTAAGCGAGATTGAAGCCGATATCCGCCAAAAGGGCGGCAGGATTATCGAAAACAAGGGCGCAACCTTCTATGGTATTGCAATGATGCTAAGCCAAATCGTGAGCGCAATTTTGGACAATCGTTCCGTAGTTCTGCCGCTGTCCGCACCGATTGCCGGCGAGTACGGCATTAAGCACGACTTGTACCTGGGAACGCCTACGGCAATCGATGGCACGGGCATCAGCCACGTGATTGAGGCCCAGTTGTCAGATGATGAAATAGAAAAAATGCACAATTCTGCAGACAAGATGCAGGAAGTTATCGCGGATATTAATTTAGACTAAAAAGAAGGCAATAGGATATGCAAGTTGGTAAGCGAATCTATTTAAAAAGGAATATTCCGGAACAAAAGGTTATTGACGCATACAGGGAACTGCCCGCGTCCAATATCGCTGACTGTATGCATAGGACGGGGGCGATGGCCACGCGCATCAAGCTGATGTCGAAGCCGCAAAGAGAAATGAGCGGTCCCGCCTTCACGGTTCATAATCGGCCCGGTGACAACCTGACAATCTATGCGGCCCTAAAATACTGTCACGCGGGCGACGTCATTGTGATTGACAACGAGGGCGACAATACGCGTGCGGTTATTGGCGAGGTAATGCTGACCTGGCTCCGTGACCAGAGGCACGTGGCCGGTGTGGTGGTTGACGGACCAATGCGGGATATTGACAGTCTGCAGGACTGGGATCTTCCCATCTACGCCGTTTCAACCACGCCAAACGGTCCGTACAAGGAGGGCCCGGGTGAACTCAACGTGCCTGTTCCCTGCGGCGGAATTACCGTCAACCCCGGCGACCTCATTGTGGGCGATACCGACGGTGTTGTCCGGGTTGCCCGTGAACAAGCAGCCGCTCTTTTGCCCACTGTACAGGAATATAACATTGCGGATAACGCCAAGGCAGCCAGTTTTCACGATGGCACCGGCAATATTGATTGGGTTGATGCCGCACTTAAGGAGAAGGACTACAACATAATTGACGATTTTTATCGCCTGAATGACTAGGGGTACAATTATGAAGAAGTTAGAAAAGGTAAATTATCGGGGCTTTATCTTCCCCGTGCTTATCGGTCTGGTACTATGGTGCATCACGCCGTGGCGGCCCGCCGGGCTATCTGTCCCGGCCTGGGAAATGTTTGCGATATTTGTTGCAACAATTGTCGGCTGCATTACCAAACCGCTGCCAATCGGCGGTACAACGCTAATCGGCTTGATAACGACAGTTTTGGTTGGCCTGGCGCCCATTAAGGACGAGGTCAACCCCAAAACTGGCGCAGTAACGTCAGGCATTCTGAGTGCATTTAGCAACTCAGCGGCTTGGCTGATTGCGATGGCCTTTATTATGGCTTACGGCATCAGCAAGACCGGCTTGGGCAACCGGATTGCCTACTGGATGATTAGACGGTTTGGCAAGCGGTCAATGGGCATCGGTTATGCGCTCACCGGCTTAGAACTGATTTTGGGCGCTTTGATTCCATCAAACAGTGCGCGAACAGGCGGGGTTGTGTGGCCAATCACGGAATCAATTGCACATGACTATGACTCCCTGCCAAATGATCCATCACGCAAGAAGATTGGTGCTTATTTAAGTTTTATTGCTTTCCACGCCAACATCCTCTCGACGGCCCTGTTTATTACTGGTGCTGCCCCCAACATGGTGGCCTCACAAATGGCGGCGCAAAAAGGGTATACGATGAGCTGGATCAGCTGGTTTTCAGCCGCGATAGTGCCTGTGCTGGTTGCTACGATTGTGATTCCGCTGGTTATTTATAAGCTCTTTCCGCCTGAAATTAAGGAAACGCCCAATGCGCGGAAGTGGGCCGACGACCAGCTGAATGCGATGGGTCCGGTGACCAAGCCCGAAAAAATCATGGCGATCGTCTTCCTGTTTGCAATCATTCTCTGGGTGCTTTCCGGGGTCATCAAGATTCCGCAACTTGATTCGACCTTTGTTGCCTTTTTGGCAGTGGGCTTATTGCTATTGACCGGCGTTTTGACAATGCAGGATGCGCTCAAGCAAACGGGGGCGTGGAATATTTTGATCTGGCTCTCCATTCTGGTGTTCATGGCCGGAAAACTGCTTTCGTTTGGTTTTATTGACTGGTTCTCTAAGTCGATTCAAAGCGGTCTGCATGGAATCAGCTGGGAAATCGTCCTGCTCGTGCTGGTGGTCCTCATGTTTTACACGCACTACTTCTTCGCGAGCGGCACGGCCCACATGACGGCCTTGTACCTGCCATTCTTGTCGGTCGCAGTTGCTACGGGTGCACCGCTTGCTTTAGCCGCAATGCTCCTGGCCTTTACCGGCGCCGTCAACGCTTCAACCACGCACTATGCCAACGGTCCGGCTTCAATTCTCGCTACTACCGGCTACATCAAGCAGGGTGAATGGTGGAAATTAAACTTTATCTTGGGCATTATTTACCTCCTGATTTTTGGCATAATCGGAAGTTTGTGGATGAAAGTCATTGGCATGTGGTAAATGATTCACCAAGCTGATTTCATAGCTAATGACGGCGTAAGGCTGCATTATTACGATACTCAGTCCGCAAAGCAGCCCCTGGTCATGCTTCCCGGCATCGGCAGTTCCGCCCAGCTGTGGAGAAAAAGCATCGCGCTTTTCAGTAGCAAATTCCGTGTTGTGGTGCTTGATCCGCGCAACCAAGGGCGCTCGGAACGCACGTATAAGGGCCAGCGCATTAGCAGGCATGCGGCTGATCTTGAGCAAGTTATGCAAAGATTGAAATTGACCAACGCAATCGGCATTGGCAATTCAATGGGTGCCGCCAATTTATGGGCGTACCTTTCCCTTTACGGTGCAGACCGTTTTCAGGCTCTGGTTGACCTAGACCAGCCACCGAAGATGGTTGCAGACCAAACGTGGCCGTTTGGGTTTAAGGATTTGACCTGGGCGAATTTTCCGGATTACCTCAAGTTCGACTTGGGAAACGGCATGTATGCCCATATTGATGACGAAATGTTTAAACGGGCCAAAGAGGAAGCACGCAAGTACCCGTATTCGCCTGAAGGCAACTACCTCTGCCGGGTCAACCACGCGGCGCAGGATTGGCGGGATGTTTTAGTCGATTTGAAGATTCCCATGCTGGTCTTAGCGGGAGAAAATTCCCCTTTCTTTGATTATCATTTTGCTTTTGCAATGAGCAAACTAAATCCGAAAATCAAGGCAAGAATCATCCCGCACTGCGGGCACTTGGTGCAGGCGGAACAGCCCCAAATCATGCATGATGAAGTGATGAGCTTTTTTGCCGCACTTCCACCGGCTTAACTCAGAAAGGATGTGACCAAATGGATAAAGTTGTCGACCTTTATTTAGGTAATACCCTAACACGAAAGAAGTGGCATGATTTTCTGCTTGACCTGGGCATTGCAAATTTTAGCCCGCGCGAAGTCGATGCAATCGACCATACGCTAGGCCTAATTGATGATAGTGGCAAGCTGGTTGCAACTGGCAGCATTGCCGGCAACGTCTTTAAGTACATCGCGGTTTGCAATCAGGGGGCGGTGCCCGGTGCGCGCTTCAACCAAATAGTGACGGCCCTGCAGCAGTACCTGTTCAGTCAAAAGATTTTCCACCACTTTGTCTTTACTAAGCCCCAGTATGCCGCCAGCTTTAGTCACCTGGGCTTCACCGTGCTAGCCCAGACCAGCGACGCGGCCTTTCTGGAAGCTGGCAGCCCCAACGTGAACGATTTTTTGGCATCCGTGCCCCAAGTCGAGGACCAGGAAAATAAGAAGGTGGCTGCAATCGTCATGAACGCCAACCCGTTTACCCTGGGGCACCGGCGCCTGGTTGAACTGGCTAGCCGGGAAAACGACCTGCTGTATGTCTTTGTCGTGGCAACCGACGCCTCGCTCTTCAAGACGAGCGAACGGATGCAGCTGGTTCAGGCCGGAACCGCCGACCTGAAGAATGTGGCAGTGGTCAACGGCGGCGACTACATGGTTTCGCAGTCGACCTTTCCGGCCTACTTCCTGAAGTCGCCCGATGACCTAATCAAGACGCAGACCGAGGTGGATGCACGCGTCTTTAAAAACTTCATTGCACCTGCTTTAGCAATCAAGCGGCGTTATGTGGGGACAGAACCATTTTCACGAACAACTAATTTCTATAACCAAAGTCTGGTTAACACGTTAAGTCCCGCAATCGCCGTCCAAATTGTTGAACGCTTCGGCAATGATGGCCAAGTAATCACGGCTACGCGCGTCCGGCAGCTGCTCAAAGAAGACAACCTGACGGCAATAAGACCGCTAGTGCCGCTTGCCACCATGCAGTTTATAATAGATAACAAGCAAAAGTTGCAAGAACGAATCAAGGAAGGAATGAATATTAATGGAAATTAAAACTATTGGTGTCGCAGGCACCCTGGAATCATCCGATATCCAGGTCATGATCTCAAAGGGAACCGAGGGAATTCAGATTGACCTGGACTCTGAGGTTGCCAAGGCCTACGGTGAGCAAATCAAAAAGGTCATTGCCACTACGCTGGGCAACTTTGGCATCAAGGATGCTAACGTCAAGGCCACCGATAAGGGTGCGCTTGACTGCGTCATTGCCGCACGCAGCTTGGCTGCTGCCCAGAGGGCTACTGGAACTGAAAATGAACCAAAATTGGAGGTACTGCAATAAATGACTTACGTAAAAAATCGTCTGCGGCGGACAATGATGTTTGTTCCCGGCAATAACCCCGCGATGATTAAGGATGCCGGGATATACGGTGCAGATTCAATCATGCTTGACTTAGAAGACGCGGTTTCGCTGACCGAAAAGGATGCGGCAAGGCTGCTCGTTTATAACGCAATCAAAACAGTGGACTTCGGCGGAGCAGAAATCGTGGTGCGCATCAACGGCCAGGACACGCCCTTTTATGATGAGGATGTCAAGGCAATGGTGAAGGCGGGCGTCGACGTTATCCGTCTGCCCAAGACCGAGTCGGCCGCGATGATTGCAAAGCTGGTCAAAGACATGGAAAAAGCCGAGGAAGAATACGGCGTAGAAAAAGGCTCAATTGGGGTGATGGCTGCCATTGAAAGTGCCAAGGGTGTTTTAAACGCGCCTGAAATTGCCACCGCCAGTTCGCTCATGATGGGCTTAGCCGTGTCCGGTGAGGATTATACCGCCGACATGCACACCCACCGCTACCCCGATGGCCGTGAACTGGAATTTGCGCGCAACATGGTTTTGCAGGCGGCCCGGGCAGCCGATGTATACGCGTTTGACACGGTCTTTTCTAACATGAACGACACCGACGGCTTCTACCGTGAGACCCGCTACATCCACGAATTGGGCTACGATGGCAAGTCGCTGCTCAACCCGCGGCAAATCCCGATGGTCAACGAGGTCTTCAACCCGACAAAGGAGGAGATTGAGGACGCCGCGGCCGTGCAGAATGCCATTCGTGAAGCCAAGGCCAAGGGCTCTGGCGTTATCTCGATGAACGGCAAGATGGTCGACAAGCCGGTCGTTGAAAAGGCCGACCGCGTCATTGAAACCGCGAAAGCTTCAAACCTGATTGATGAGGAGGGCAATTACATTGGAAAATAACGTAAACCGCACATTACCGGAAGAGTTAATGTCAAAGATGGGTCTTAGACCCTTTAAAAGCGTGGATGTAGGGCAGCCAGTGGTTCAACGGGTGGCCCCTAAGGTTTCCGTAACAACCGGTGAAAACAAGGTGGTTGACTCCTTAGAAGATGTCATTAAGAAAACCCTGAAGGATGGAATGACGATTTCGTTTCACCACCACTTCAGAAACGGCGACTTTGCCTTTAACAAGGTAATGGACCTAATCATCAAGCTAGGCTATAAAAATTTGACCCTTGCGCCCTCCTCGCTGACCGGCGTCATGAACGACAAGGTGATTGAGGCGATTAAGAAGGGGGTCGTGACCAATATTACCTCATCCGGAATGCGGGGCAGCCTGGGCGACTTTGTTTCCCACGGTGGACTCGAGCAGCCGGTGATTTTCCGTTCTCACGGCAACCGTGCGCGGTCAATTGAGGAAGGCGAAATCAAAATTGATGTTGCCTTCCTGGGTGTGCCGGTAGCGGATCCGGCCGGAAATGCAAACGGTCAAGACGGTGAGGCCGTATTTGGCTCACTGGGCTATGCCCTAATCGATGCCCAGTATGCGGACAAGGTTGTCCTGTTGACTGATAATATTGTCGACTATCCTAATACGCCGGCTTCAATCAAGCAAACCCAGGTGGACTACGTTGTAAAAGTTGACCGCATTGGGGATTCAGACAAGATTGGCTCCGGTGCCACTCGTTTTACCAAGGATCCTAAGGAATTGAAGATTGCCCAGATGGTCAATCAGGTGATCACCAACTCGCCTTATTACAAGGAGGGCTTCTCCTTCCAGACCGGTTCCGGTGGCGCAGCACTTGCGGTAACCCGCTACTTGCGGCAATCCATGCTTGACGATGGAATAACTGCATCGTTTGCCCTGGGTGGAATTACCAAGCCTACAACCGATCTGCTTGAAGAGGGCCTGGTAAAGAAGATTATGGATGTGCAGGACTTCGATAAGGGTGCGGCTTCTTCCATGGCCAAGAACAAGGACCAACAGGAGATTGACGCGTCCTGGTATGCGGACCCGCATAACAAGGGTGCCGTTGTGAACAAGCTGGACGTTGCGATTCTCTCGGCCCTCCAAATTGATACTAACTTCAACGTTAACGTCATGACGGGCTCCGATGGCATCATTAGGGGCGCAATCGGTGGGCACCAGGATGCCGCTTCTGCAAAGATGACGATTATTACCGCACCCCTTGTGCGCGGGCGCAATGCGACGGTTGTTCCGGCCGTTGAAACGGTTGTGACGCCGGGTGCTTCCGTCGACGTTTTGGTTACTGAACGCGGGATTGCAATCAATCCTGACCGCCCCGATCTGCTTGCGGCCTTCAGCAAGATTCCTGATTTGAAGATTGTTGACATTAAAGAGCTGCAAAAGATGGCAGAAGAGCAAGTTGGCGTGCCAAAGCCGCTAGAATATACAGACCGCACGGTGGCACTAATCCAATACCGTGATGGTACGATTATTGACACAATCAAAGAGGTTAAAGACTAGCGCGAAATAAAAAAATTATGCAAAAAAGCGTGAAAATAAGTTTAAGACTTGTTTTCACGCTTTTTAGTCAGCATAATTTAAGGGAAAGGATGATTTGATGGTTAAATCAATTTTTACAGAGGGCAAGAGAGTCGGAATCGATGCGGTACTGGCTGACAAGGACGAACGCGTCAGAAAACAGCGGCAGCTTTTCCAGACTTTTCCCGGTGCAGTGCTTTTAGACGTCAAGCTGAATGTTCCCGGACCAGTTAAAAACAACCGCTTCATCAGGCGCCTGTTTGCCGCCGGTGCCGCCGACTTAGAAGGCATGCTCAAAAAGGGGGGCATGGCTTTTGACGTGGCCGAGAGCTGGGACCGGCCGACCGGCTGCGAGAAATTTTACGTGCTCAAAGAAAACAGCAGGCGGGTCAAGGAACTCGCGATGTCCTTTGAGGATTCTACGGTCTGGGGCCGCCTGTTTGACGCCGACGTCTTGGTGCAGAAAAATAAGCAGGCCATCTCCCGCAAGGAGCTCAATCTTCCCTTGCGCAAATGCTTTTTGTGTGAACGCGCGGCCAAGGATTGTGCCCGCTCGCGCCGCCATTCGGTCGCGCAGCTGCAGGACTACATCAGCGCCCTGTACGCCCAAAACTTTAAGTAGTGCTTAGAGCATCTTGTTCTTGCGCAGGACTTGCTCGGCAATGCCGCTGGTGGTTATCAGGTGCGTAACGACGCCGCTTCTGAGCGCGCCGAGCAGGGCCTCTTCCTTGAAGCGGTTTTTAACGATTACGAAGCGGTCGGGGATGCGCATCACGTCGTCCATGCTGATGCCGCAGATGTGGGGCTCGATCGGTTTATAGAAGTTGCCCTTAATGTCGTAGGGCCGGCCAAAAATAATGCCGGCAATTTGGCTGCCGTCAACGTCGGATAGCAGCTTGTCTGCGTAGTGATCCATGAAGAACTGCCCCGATTCGAGCGCCTGCGCCGTACCGAGGCTGGCAAAGACCAGGTCGATTTGGGAAAAGTACTTTGCGATGTATTCGTAGTAGGGTTCGCTCTTGACGTCTTCGACCAGCTGCGGGTTGATTGCATACAGCGGGGCCGGAAAGGTCAGACACTTGGCGTTAAATTTATCCGCGGCGTGTTGTGTAAGCTGCTTTTTGCGCTTATTGGCGTTGACCGCCTGCCCGACCAGCTGAACGAAGGTCAGATTGTCTCGGTTGGTGACGGAAAAATTGTCGATGATGTCGCGCAGCAGGGTGCCCCAGGTTAAACCAATCACGTGCGCGGATTTGGCGTAGTTTTGAATCTGTTTGGCCGCGTAATTAACAATCATCTCGTTGTCCTGGTTTTTAGTTTCCAGGTCTTCCAGGATGTAGACGTCCTTGAGCTTAAAAAGCCGCTGCATCTCCTGCTCCAGCTTTTGCGCCCGTTTGGGACTCTGGTAGATGCTGATCTTGACGATTCCCTTGTTCCGGGCCTCCTCGATTGCCTTGGTAATGAGGTAGCGCGAAAGGTTATATTTCTTGGAAATGTCAGCAATATTGAGGTTGCTGAGGAAGTAGTCGTGAGCAATGTTGGCCAGTTGCTCGTCCGTTAATAATGTCATTGTTTTTGTCCTTATCTTTTCGTATACCCCAAATTATATCCTAAAATTATTCTTTAGTTTATAATTAAAGCAATACTCGACGGTGGTGCCGCTTTTTCAAAAAAATGCACGCTTGGTACTGGCAGATGGGCGGACACAAGCGCACGTTTTCAAGTCCTATTCAAGCAAATCGCAGAAGTGGCCTGCGGTAACCTTCTGCAGGTCGCTTGGTGCTAAAAAGACGCTGCGACCAACCTTGCCGCTGGAAACGGCGATTTTGCACTCCTCCTTCATGCTGGCGTCGAGGTAGATGGGGAAGCGGTGCTTAAAGTAGATCCCAATCGGCGTGTTGGCGCCGTGAACGTAGCCCGTGGTTTTTTCAAGATCCTTTAACGGTAGCATTTCACACTTCTTGTTGCCGGAATTTTGGGCCAGCTTTTTCATGCTGAGGTGCTCGGTAACGGGAATAACGCCGACCAGTACGCCGGTTTTGTTGCCCGTGCAGACGAGGGTTTTGTAGACCAAACGCTGATTCTCGTTTAAAATAGACGTATCCATCTGGGCAACTCCGCCGGCATCCTCATGGGTGGCGAACTGGGCGGATTCGTAAGAAATCTTGTCACGGTCCAGAATCTTTTCCACCAACGTTTTTTCAATGCGATTTTTCTTTTTTGACATATTATCACCTCCTTTCAATGATAGCATTTGATAAAAGAAAAACAAAAGGGGTCAAAACAATGAAATTATTAATTATCAAAATTGCAACCAGTCAGGAAGCAGAAGATGCGCTCAGCGTGTACAGCCAGGACGTCCTGCACTGCCGCGGCGTCGAAACCAGAGCGCGCAGCGACTTTGAACAGGCCGGCTGGAAACACGATTCGACCGTTGTCGACCTCGACGAGATTGCGGACCTGCCGGAAGACCTGGAATTTTTGGCATACTTCGATGAAGACGTCGACCGTGAACGGATTATGCACGATTACCGCGGCAAGCTGCAGGAATTGAAAAGTTTGGGCTTGGATATTGGGGCAGCGCGTGTGAGCGCTTCCTACATTGAGGACAAGGACTGGAACACGGTCTGGCAAAAGTTTTACCACGTGGTCAACTCTTCTCGCCACCTCGCGGTTGTACCGCAATGGGAGGATTACCGTCCTGCTTTTCCCGATCAGCAGCTGATTAGACTCGATCCGGGACTTGCGTTTGGCACAGGCAATCACAAAACGACCCAGCTGGCAATGATGGGGCTTGAGCGCGTCTTGATCAAGCCCCAGAGCGTTGTTGACGTGGGCACCGGCTCGGGCATCCTGGCCATCGCCGCCGCACTCCTGGGCGCCCGTTCCGTTATGGCCACCGATATTTCAAGCGAGGCCATCACGGCCGCCCGTGAAAATGCTGCCCTTAATGGGTTGACCAGCATTAAAATTGCAAAAACCAGCCTGTTAAAGGATGTTGCGGTCAAATTCGACGTGATTGTTGCCAACATTTTAGCGGAAATTCTGCTCGACTTGATCCCGCAGCTGGATGAACACCTGAACGAGGGGGGACAGGTAATTTTTTCCGGGATTGACTACCTTCAAGCGGACAAAATCAAGCGTGCCCTGGACCAACATGGCTTTAAGATTGCCCTTGCCATGAGGCAGGAGCGGTGGGTCGGACTAGTAATTGAGCGTCGGCCCCGCTGAGAAGAGTTATAATATAAAACTAAGTAAGGAATTAACAAATTGATTGATAAACTTAAACAAATACCATTCATTCGAAAGCTGAATCGCTACCGGCCGATGCCCGTAATCTGGTGGAGCATCCTGGTTGTTGTTTTGCCGTTAATCTTTAGTTTGCTGCAGGTGCTGACCATCTGGCGGGTGGGGCTCTTATTTGTCATATTTAATAGTGCGGTAAGCTACCACGTGGGTAATTTGATTAAGTCAATCAACCTGAAGCGCCCCTGGCTGTTTTTTTTGCCGGCAAGTTTTTGTCTGCTGGTTTTGCTTAAATACGCTGACTACAACCTGCTTTTTGGGTTAATTTACCTTATTTTTGAAATTTTTGGCTTGATGGACAAGCAGATATACAACTAGAAGGGTCGGTTTAGATGTCGAAGTACAAAGAAATGACGTATGAGCAGGTGATTGCAGCCTGCAGGAAGTACATGAATGATGACCAGATTGCGTTTGTCGAAAAAGCGTACACGTTTGCCCAAAAGGCACACGAAGGCCAGCAGCGCGCCTCAGGCCAACCCTACATCGTCCACCCCACCCAGGTTGCGGGCACGCTGGCCAGCCTGCACCTAGACCCTGACACAATCGCCGCCGGCTTTTTGCATGATACGGTCGAGGATACGCCCGTAACCAACGAGGACATTAAGGAAAAATTCGGCAAGGACGTTGCCTTTATCGTTGACGGCGTCACCAAGTTGAACAAGTACGAATATAAGTCCCACCAGGAATTTTTGGCGGAAAATCACCGCAAAATGCTGATTGCAATGGCCAAAGACATCCGGGTGATCATGGTCAAATTGGCCGACCGCCTGCACAACATGCACACGCTGGAGCACCTGCGTCCAGACAAGCAGCGGCGGATTGCATCGGAAACGATGGACATCTATGCACCGCTGGCCGACCGGCTCGGTATCGGGACAATCAAGTGGGAACTGGAGGACATGAGCTTTCACTACCTGAACCCCAAGTCCTACTACCGCATCGTCAACCTGATGAGCGTTAAACGCAGCGAGCGCGAGCAGTTCATCCAGGATGCGATTAAGACGTTAAAGGCCAGTCTGGACAGCTTGAGTATCAAGTATGAGATATACGGGCGGCCCAAGCACATCTACTCCATTTACAAGAAAATGGTCAACAAGCATAAAGACTTCAACGAGATCTACGACCTGCTGGCCGTGCGGGTGATTGTTAAGACCGTCAAGGACTGCTATGCGGTGTTGGGCGCCGTCCACACTAAGTGGAAGCCGATGCCTGGCCGCTTCAAGGACTACATTGCTGTCCCGAAGGTCAACGGCTACCAGTCGCTGCACACAACAATTATCGGTCCCGGCGGGCGGCCCCTTGAGATTCAGATCAGGACCGAAGAGATGCACGAGGTTGCCGAATACGGTGTTGCGGCCCACTGGGCCTACAAGCAAGGCAATTTTTCCGGGGTAGCACCGTCCAGTGCGAATGAAAAACTCGACATGGTGCGCGAAATCCTTGAATTAAAGGATGAGACCCAAGATGCCGGCGAGTTCATGAAAAACGTTAAGAGCGAGATCTTTTCCGACCGCGTCTACGTCTTCACGCCCAAGGGTGAAGTGTACGAATTGCCCAAGGGCTCGGTCACACTTGACTTTGCCTACGAGATTCACACGCAGGTCGGCAGCCACGCGGTGGGGGCCAAGGTCAACGGCAAGCTGGTCCCGCTCGATTATAAATTGAAAAACGGCGACGTGATCGACATCATGACCCAGTCGAATGCGAGCCCCTCGCGCGACTGGGTCGACATGGTCAAGACCTCGCGTGCGCGCAACAAGATTCGGCGCTACTTCAGGGGACTGGACCGCAGCCGCAGCATTGAGCAGGGCGAACAGATGGTTGCCGACAAGCTGCGCGATCAGGACCTGTTGCCCAAGGAGTTTATGGATAAGGACCACGTCGAAAAGGTCCTGGACCAGTTAAACTACCACACGGCGGATGAGATGTATGCTGCTGTGGGCTTTGGCGACCTGTCTGCCACCAGCATCGTGAACAGGCTGACGAGTGACCTGCGGCGTGCGGACGAAAAGAAAAAACAGCAGCAGCTTGAAGAAGAAATCCTCAATTCGGGCCAAAAGGCCGCCTCTGCCGCCCCAGACCATAAAAGCACGACGTCAGCCATGAAGATTAAGCACAAAAATGGCGTAATGATTCAGGGCATCAGTGATTTGATGCTTCACCTGGCCAAGTGCTGCAACCCGGTCCCGGGCGATGACATTGTCGGCTACGTGACCAAGGGCCGCGGCGTCACGATCCACCGGGCGGACTGCCGCAATATTACTGGCAGCGACGCCAGCCAGGGACGCCTGATTGAGGTGGAATGGGAGAACGTCGGTGAAAGCAGCGGCCAGACCTTTAACGCCAACATTGAGGTCTTCGGCTACAACCGCAGCCGCCTCTTGAGCGACGTCTTGACCAAGCTGAATTCGCTCACGCCCAACATTAACAACCTTTCCGGCAAGGTCAACGAGGAGAACATCGCCCACATCTACGCAACGGTTGCGGTCAACAATTCGGCCCAGCTTGACAGCATTCTGTCTAAATTGCGGGACATTCCCGATGTTTATGAAACACGGAGGGCAGACAACTGATGCGCGTAGTAATTCAACGGGTCAACCGGGCCCGGGTAACAATTGCCGGTGAAACAGTCGGCCAGATTGACAGGGGCCTCCTTCTTTTGGTCGGTCTAAAAGAGGGCGATGATCTCGACCAGGTCAAGAAGGCGGCGTCCAAAATTGCCAAGATGCGTATTTTTGAAGATGAAGACGGCAAAACCAACCTGGCAATCAGGGATGTCGGCGGTCAGATTCTGAGCGTCAGCCAGTTTACCCTGCTGGCCGAAACCAAAAAGGGCAACCGGCCCAGCTTCACCAGGGCGATGCGTCCGCCTGAGTCAGAAGAGCTCTGGCTGACCTTTAACCATGAGCTGCGACAGACCGGTCTCACGGTTGAAACCGGCAGGTTTGGCGCCGACATGCAGGTCAGTTTAGAAAACGACGGGCCGTTCACCATCGTGCTCGACCAATAATTTTGGCTTGTAAAGGCCTTCACCGGTTGACTTTTGGTCCCTAAAAATATAAGCTAAAAAAGAATTATCAATGACAAAGACTGAAGATGGGCATTTTGTTTCAGAGACCGTTCGTTTTGCTGCAAGAACGGATAAAAGGCTGTCTGTGACCCTTTAACAGGTAATAATCGTTTCGCAAGCGTTACTTGCAGCAGGCAAAAGGTGGTACCGTGCTAATTCAGAGCGCCCTTGATTTTTTCAAGGGTGCTTTTTAAGTGTAGAAGGATGAAAAAATGAGAGTGCAAAAACTAAAAGGAACAGTTGATATCCTACCGGAACAATCAAGCGCGTGGGAAAACGTTGAGCAGGTGGTGCGCAGCTTTTTGCAGCGGGCCAACTACCGGGAAATGCGGACGCCGACGTTTGAGCGTTACGAGGTCTTTTCCCGCTCCAGCGGTGAGACCTCGGACGTGGTTGAAAAGGAGATGTACGACTTTAAGGACAAGGGCGGCCGCCACATTGCCCTGCGGCCCGAAGGAACCGCGGGCGTCGTGCGGGCCTATGTGGAAGACAAGCTGTATGCTCCAGAAAGGGTGAAGCCCCTCAACGTATACTACATCCAGTCCACGTTCCGCTACGAGCGGCCCCAGGCCGGCCGGCAGCGTGAGTTTCACCAGATTGGGATAGAGAGCTTCGGTGCCAGCAACCCGCTGTCTGATGTTGAAACCATCATGTTGGGCCATGATCTGCTAGCAGAGCTGGGCGTCCAAAATTACGAGCTCCACATCAATACGTTGGGCAGCGCCCAGGTACGCCAAGACTACCACGATGCGCTGGTCAATTACTTCACGCCGCTCAAGGACCAGTTATCGGAAGACTCCAAGCGGCGCCTGGAAAAGAACCCGCTGCGGATTTTGGATTCCAAGGACGAGCGCGACAAGCAGTTCCTGCCGGGTGCGCCTAAGATTATTGACTACCTGGACGAGGAGTCCCGAACCAACTTTGAGCAAATTACGGGGATGCTTGACCGCCTTCAGATTGACTATGTCGTTGACGATGACCTGGTGCGCGGTCTGGACTACTACTCGGGCATCATCTTCGAATTCATGGTTGAGGACAAGAACCTGTGGGAGTCAGCCACGACTATCCTGGGCGGCGGCCGTTATGATAACCTGGTTGAGGAATTTGACGGGCCGCACACCCCAGCCGTGGGCTTTGGCATCGGTGAGGAGCGGCTCATGCTAGTTTTGCAGCAGCAGAACCCGCAGCTGTTTACTGACCAGGGCATCGACTTCTTCATCACCAATATTGGCGAGGGGACGGCTGAAAGGGCGGTTGAAATTGCGCGCAGCCTGCGCCAGCAAGGCTATAGCGCCCAGTATGACGTCGAGCAGAAGAAGCTCAAGGCCCAGTTTAAAAAGGCCGATCGTGCGCACGCCAAGTACGTGATTACCTTGGGGTCCAAGGAGTTGGCAAACGGCACCTTAAACGTCAAGCGTCTGCTAGACGGCAAGACCATTGACCTTAATTTGGCCGATATTGATAAAATGGCAAAAGTGATGGAACAATTGAAGGATTAAAAATGGAACAAATGGAAAAAAGAACTGACTATTGCGGCAACATAACCGCCGACTACATTGACCAAGAAGTGAACCTGTACGGTTGGGTTCAACGCATTCGCAACCTAGGGAATTTGTTGTTTATCGACTTGCGTGACCGCGAAGGCATCGTGCAAGTTGTGGTCAACCACGATTCGGGCGCGGAACTGATGGCTGCGGCTGAAGCGCTCGGCAGTGAATACGTCATCCAGGTCAAGGGCAAGGTGGTCAAGCGGTCCAGCGTTAACCCGGAAATGAAGACCGGGGAGGTTGAGGTGGACGCCAGTGCCATCATCGTTCTCAACGAGGCGCAGAACCCACCGTTTGAAGTCAAGGATGATGCGGAAGTGGGCGAGCAGCTGCGGCTGAAGTACCGCTACCTGGACCTGCGCCGCCCTGGCCTGCAGCAGGCAATTATTCTGCGGTCTAAGATTTTGCGTGCAACCCACGAATTTTTTGATGAAAATGGTTTTGTGGACATTGAGACGCCTATTTTGGGCAAATCTTCGCCCGAAGGCGCGCGGGACTACCTGGTACCGTCAAGGATCTATCCGGGCAGCTTTTACGCCCTCCCGCAATCGCCCCAACTCTTCAAGCAGTTGCTCATGGGGGCAGGCTTTGACAAGTACTACCAGCTGGCCAGGTGTTTCCGCGACGAAGATCTGCGCGGCGACCGGCAGCCGGAGTTTACCCAGATCGACATGGAGACGTCCTTCACGGATGAACAGCAGGTGCAGGATTACACCGAAGGCCTCTTGAAGAAAATCATGAAGGACGTCATGGGCATTGACCTGAAGACTCCGATTGACCGTATTTCGTGGACCGATGCGATGAACCGCTACGGAACGGACAAGCCCGACACCCGCTTTGGCATGCTGATCCACGACCTGAGCCCAATTTTTAAGGACAGTGACTTCAAGGTCTTTAGCGGGGCAATCAGCGACGGTGGTTTTGTCAAGGGCCTGGCCGTCAAGAATGGTGCCAAGGCATACTCGCGCAAGCAAATTGAGAAGAAGCAAGACTACATCAAGCGCTACCACGCCAAGGGCCTGGCCTGGGCCAAATACGAGGACGGGGAATTTTCTGGTCCGGTTGCACGCTTTTTGACAGACGAGAATAAATCAGCGTTAATAAAGGAATTCGCCCTTGCTGGCGGCGAGCTGCTTGTATTTGTGGCCGACAAGTGGAAAGTTTGCTGCGATTCGCTTGATCACCTGCGCCGCGAGTTTGCCAAGGAGACCGGTATCATTCCTAAGCACGTCTTCGACTTTGTCTGGGTGGTGGACTGGCCGCTGTTTGAATATGATGAGGGTTTCGGCCGCTGGATTGCCGCACACCACCCGTTCACGATGCCGGATGACGAGGGCATTGAGCTGCTTGAAACCGACCCCCACAAGGCACATGCACGCAGCTACGACATCGTCATGAACGGCGATGAGCTCGGGGGCGGCTCCATCCGTATCCACAAGCGGTCAATTCAGGAAAAAATGCTCAAAGCCCTCGGCTTTTCTAAAAAGCGGGCTTACGAGCAGTTCGGCTACCTGCTTGAGGCCCTGGACATGGGCTTTCCGCCGCACGCGGGCCTGGCCATCGGGCTGGACCGCTTTGCGATGCTGCTGGCAGAAAAGGACAACATCCGGGACGTTCTGGCCTTCCCGAAGAACGCCAATGCGTCTGAACCAATGATGCACGCGCCGGCCCCGGTCGCAAAGCAGCAGCTGGATGACCTGGGCATTGCGGTTGAAGACAAGTACCAGGAAAGCGTCGCCAAGACGGAAAAGACGCTTGAGCAGCAGGCGGGCGAAAACTATCCGGCCAAGACGGCGTGGGATGAAGACTAAGTAATTAAATAATTGGTTAATATAAGAAACGTGGAGTTTGCACTTCACGTTTCTTATTTGTCTCTTTTGCAAATCCCGGTGCAAGAGTTTGATAGAATTTTTGATTAAGCACCAGACTGATGCTCTTTTTTAAGTACAGCTTTTGGTTCTTCTAGTTTGACGCAGGCTAAGATTTTACGGGACAAGACATATCATAATTACGAAATATACCGTAAACTTTATCCTGCAACGGCAACAATCACTAAATTGTCGCTTAAACAACAAAATTGATTTTTTTGGTCTGAAGTATATGCTATAAGCATAATTATTTCAAAATTACACTAAGGAGTTCAATCATGAAGCAAAAATACCACCGAGCCTTCGGCTGTTACGGCATAATCGGCACGCAAAACGACCTGGTCGTCATTAAAAAACTGGGTGGGCCCTACGTTAATCGCTTTGACCTGCCTGGCGGCAGTCTGGAAGACGGAGAGGGGCTGGAACATTGCGCTATGCGCGAGGTTAACGAGGAAACGGGCCTGAAGGTTTTCGCGATGCAGCAGATCGGCGTCATGTCGTTTCGCTATCCCTGGGACTACGAGGATTGGCACTACAACCAGCACATCTGCGTTTTCTACAGGATTGAAAAGGCAAGCGGCCACCTGCAGTCCAGCGTGGCCCAGTTCGATGGCCAGGACGCGCTCGGTGCCGTCAAGGTGCCTCTTGGCGAACTGAGCATTGCAAACTCCTCGCCCCTGGTTCTAAAGGCCAAGGAGTACCTGAATGATCCAGACCACTTCACGCTCAGCGACCAGATCTTTGCCCAGTGGCAAGTATTGGACAAGCCTGTTTTTTAGGCAACATAAAAAGCGGTTAGGGCATTTGCCCTAGCCGCTTTTGTGTTAGCAAAAAAGGTTACTTTAAGCCGTCTAAAAACGCAAGTGCTGCATCATAGTTGGGCTCGTTGGTCATTTCTTGGATCAGTTCCTGGTACAAGATTTTCCCGGCGGCATCAACAATCCAGATGCTCCGTGAATCAATGCCGGCGTCTTCCACGTACAACCCCAATTTTTTGCCAAAATCAAGCTGCTCGTCCGACAAAAGCTCCATCTTGGCAACGCCTTCCGCTGCACACCAGTTTTTTTGCTCATCTGGCGTGTTGGTGGAAACGGTGTAGAAGCCAATGCCATCGTACTTGTCAACTTCGCCGTTGAAGCGCTTGGTTGAAATGCTGCAGACGCTGGTGTTGATGTTGGGAACTACGCTGATCAGAGTGGGTCCAGTGATCAGTTCATTCTTGGTAACGGTTGACTTGTCAGCCCGTTCAACTTTAAAGTCAGGCAGCTGTTCCCCAACTATTGGCGGTTGTCCGTTAGTGGTCAACGGTTCGTTCTTCATTGTAATATGCATTTTTTGACCTTTCTGTTTAATAGCAAATTTTTTATCCTTATTCAGTTTAAACTAATCGGAGGCGTAATCCCAACTAATAAGCATTGGGCTAACGCAAAGTTTTGTCAACGTAGGCTGTGATTCGGGCAATTGCCGTCCTTAGGCTTTCTTCTGATGAGGCGTAGGACAGCCGCACAAAGCCTTCGCCGCCCTTGCCGAAGTAGCTGCCCGGGACAACGCCCACCTTGGCTTCACGCGCCAAGTCGCTTGCAAACGCAACGTCGTCTTCGCCAAAGCTGCTCGGAATTTTGGCAAAGACGTAGAAAGCACCCTCGGGCGCGGCCATGGTAAAGCCGTTTTGTTCCAGGCCCTCCTGAACGATGTGCATGCGCTTTTCGTAGATTGCGCGCACCTGGACGTAGTCTTCCTGGCCATTCGTTAACGCTTCAGCCGCTGCGGCCTGGACGTTGTTGGTGACGGACGTGATTAAAAAGGAGTTAATCTTAACAATCGTCTTCATAATTTCTTGGGGGCCGGCGATGTAGCCGATGCGCCAGCCGGTCATTGCAAAACTCTTTGAAAGTCCCGACAAAAGGAGCGTGCGCTCCGGAATGATCTGCGTCAATGAACTGTGCGTTTTGCTGCCGTAAATGAGCTCCGCGTATATTTCATCGCTGACCGCGTATAAGTTGTTGTCTGCGATCACGGCTGCCAGGCTCTCCAGTTCCTTTGGTGCGTATACCCGGCCGGTCGGGTTGGACGGGTCAGTCAGAATCACGGCCTTGGCCCCCTTGCCCTCGTTTTTAAGCGCGTTGGTCAGGTTGTTAGCGGTCAGGATGAAGTTGTCCGCGGACGTGTCGACCTGAACGGGCACCCCGCCGGCCATCTCAATGATGCCAAAGTAGACCTCCCAGACGGGGGTCGGAACGATAATCTTGTCACCCGGGTTGATGAGTGCCATGCAGGCAACGTTCAGTGCCTGGGTCACCCCGACGGTGGTGCAGAGCTCGCTCTTCGGATCATAATAGACGCCGAGGCTTTTGCTCAAGTAGCTGCTAATGGAATTCAGGCACGCCCGTGTTCCGGAATCGGGTGCGTAATGCGAATCGTCCGCTTCAATGTCTCTAATCGCCGCCTGCTTGATGTGCACAGGCGTATTCAGATCGGGTTCGCCAACGGTCAGAGGGATCATCCCGGGAATCTGAGCGATTTTTTTAGTAAACGAGCGGATTTGAGAAGAGGGCAAACGCTTGATCCTCGTGTTGACGGTTGCGGATAAATTTTCAGCTAAATGTGGCATAGATAAGTTACCTTTCTAAAATTAATCTAAAAAATAATTATAACGCAGTTGCGGCGGCGCTTGTTTTAAGATAATGTAAATTCGTCAAGCTTATGCGCGCAGCTAGCGGGCAAAGTTTGCTATAGTTAGGTCGGGATGGTGAAAAATTATGGAACAAACACAGAAAAACGAACGATTGAAGAATTTATCTAAGGAGCAGTTTGAAGTCACCCAGCACGCCGCAACCGATATGCCGTTTGCGGGCAAGTACGATAACTTTGACAAAAAGGGGATTTACGTCGACGTCGTATCGGGCGCGCCGCTCTTCTCGAGCACGGACAAGTATGATGCGGGGTGCGGCTGGCCCAGCTTCACCAAGCCGATTAAGAAGTTGACCTACCACCGCGACCAGTCCCACAACATGGAACGCACGGAGGTAAAGAGCCCGGAAGCGGACTCGCACTTGGGGCACGTCTTTAACGACGGACCGGTTGAGAAGGGTGGACTGCGGTACTGCATCAATTCCTCCTCTTTGGAATTTATTCCGTATGATCATCTGGAAGAAGAGGGCTACGGCGACTACAGGCAACTGTTTGAATAGCGTTACTGAATTGGTCAAATCTTAGAGCAGGCAGACAAGCCTGCTTTTTGTTTTGGGCACGCGTTAGTTTGCTGGAGGTTCAAAGGGACGCGCATGCCGGTGCATTGCGTTGCGGTTTCCCACTAGGGGGACAATCTGGCAACGCGACTATCTTTGCCAAGACCAAGCAGCTAGCTGTTAAGGATTGAGACCAAGTTAAGAGGGCGGACCCTGCTTTTGATGCCGTGGGCCCGTCCTCTGGTTAAAGGCAATAAATTAGCGCGGCTGCACTTTTTCTGCGTAGTACAGCCCTTTTGGGTTAGACGATTTTCTGTTCCTTGAAACTGCCGTATACCCGTTCGACCTCGGTAACGCTCATGAAGGCGTAGGGGTCGCTTTTTTTGACAATCTGCAGGATGTCGTACATGTCGTAGCGGTCAATGACGGTAATTAGGACCTTTTTCTCAATGTGGCTGTAGGCCCCCTCGACATCGTGGAAGATCGTGATGCCGCGGTGCATTTTTTCCTGGATGCCATCGATGATGGCCTGCGGCTGCTCCGTAATAATCGTCACCTGCAGCTTTTGGTGCTGGGTGTAGGTTGCGTCAATCACCCGGCCGTTGATGAAGATGGTTAAGGCGGAATACAGCGCCGGCTTCCAGCCGAAGGTGAAGCCGGCCGCAGCGATAATCACTATGTTAATTAGTATGCTGATTTTGCCGTAGCTCGTTCCCGTCTTCTTCTGAATGACGATTCCGATGATGTCGAGCCCACCGGTGGAAATACCGTTTTTGAGTGCAAAGCCGGTACCGAGGCCGTTGATCATCCCCCCGAAGATGGCACAGACGAGGGGATCTACGTGCATGTTGATGGGTTGAATCGCCCGCATCATGAAGGAGCCTAAGATGACGGTGATGATGGTAAAAAAGGTAAACTTGTGCCCAATCTTGAACCACGCCAGCAGCAGCAGGGGCAGGTTGAGGGCAAAGTACATTACCGAGGTGCTCAGGGTAAAGGGCAAAAAGCGCCGGCTCAGGGTGCTAATCAACTGCGCAAAGCCCGTAACGCCGGATGAATACATGTGGCCGGGTTCCCAGAAAAAGTTGAGCGCAACGGCGACCGCAAGCGAGTAGAAAAACGACGCAGAAATTTTAGAAAGCAGGCTGTAGCGCCGGTTAAATTTATCAAGTTGATCCATTTATTTTTAGTCCTTTGTGAAGTTCTAACCACTAAACCCAGTTAGTTTACCAAACAATGGGGACAGAACCAACATTAAATTGCTTTTTTAACGCGAGTGTAAAAAACAACCGTGCTTTATGCGGTTGCCTAATGTTTTTGATCTTCAATTTGCTACTTATGCCAGTTCCGCTTGATAAACGCCGCCCGTCCACCGGATTCTTCCAACTCGTAGCGGCCGGGGTTCTTCTTGTAGAAGTCCTGGTGATAGTCTTCGGCCGGGTAAAAGGGCTGGGCCGGCTCAATTGCCGTCACAAGCGGTTGGTCGAACTTGCCGCTTGTGGCCAGGTCCTGTTTCGACTTTTCGGCTGCAGCCTTCTGTGCGGGCGAGTTATAAAAAATCACGGGCCGGTAGCTATCGCCGCGGTCCTGGAACTGCCCGCCGGCATCGGTGGGATCAGTTACCTGCCAGTAGTAGTCTAAAAGCTTGGAATAGGGCATGACCTGGGGATCGTAGGTGATTTCAACGGCTTCGGCGTGACCCGTTACACCGCTTGCGACCTGTTCATAGGTGGGGTTGGGGACGTGGCCGCCGGTATAGCCGGATACGACTGCCTCAATGCCAGGCAGCGTGTCGAAGGGCTGGACCATGCACCAGAAGCAGCCACCGGCAAAGATGGCCGTGTCTAAATTAGTATTTGTTTGTTTATCCGTCATTTCATTACCTCCTGGGCAATAGCGATATAAGTTTAAGTAAGTGTTCTACTGGTCCTCGATGCCGAGGTGGTCCATGATCAGGGCAGCCGTTTCCTCGATTGAGCGGTGGGCCACGTTGACCACGAAGCAGCCCAACTGGTCATATAATTTTTGGGCAGAATCAAGTTCCTTCTTGATTGCATCGGTATTGGAATACGTGGTATCCGGGTTCAGGCCGTAGGAGATCATCCGCTCCCGCCTGAACTCATTAAGAACGGACAGGTCATTGGTCAGGCCGATGATTTTTTGGGGGTCAATCTTGTAGATTTCCTTGGGGATGTGGGTGTCCGGGACCAGCGGCAGGTTTGCAACCTTGATGTTTTTGTTGGCCAAAAAAAGCGACAACGGGGTCTTGGACGTCCGCGAAACCCCGAGCAGGACAACGTCGGCTTCTAAAAAGCCCTTGGGGTCCTTGCCGTCGTCGTACATCACGGCAAATTCCAGGGCCGAGATGCGGTCGAAGTATTGCTGGTTCATCCTGTGCTGGGCGCCAACCTTTTGCAGCGGCTTCATGCCGGTCGTGTTCTGAATTGCTTCCGTAACGGGGGAAAGGATGTCGACGCTCTGAACGTGGTGCTCACGGGCAAAGCGGATGACGGGAATCTGCATCCTGTCCTTCGCCAGGCTGTAGATAATGACGAGGTTGGGGTAATTGCTAATTTCCGCGAGCGTTTCGTCTAGCTTTTCCAGGTTAAAGATGAAGGGGTAGCGCCTGTAGTTGATCTGTGCGTCCGGAAACTGGGCGGCGCCTGCAACCGCGTTATTGAAGGCGGTGTCGCCCGCAGAATCGGAAATAATTATTATGTTTACTTCTACTTTGGGTGTTTCTTCTACCATTTTAAGCTCCTTTTTTATTTAATTATACAATTTAGTAGGGGCTATTAACAGGTTAACCGCAACTATACTAAAAATATTTTGAAAAAACTTTGTAGTTTTTATTGACCGCTCAATATGGTTTGGTATAATTAAGTAAATCCATGGCGGCAACGTCAAGAAATGGAAGGAGGGATCACATATGGCCAAGACAGTCGTTCACGAAAACGAGTCTATTGATGATGCTCTTCGTCGTTTTAAACGTTCCGTTTCCAGAAGTGGTACTTTGCAAGAATACCGTAAGCGCGAATTCTACGAAAAACCAAGTGTTCGTAGAAAGCTTAAATCTGAAGCAGCTCGCAAACGCAAACATTATTAGTTTTTAGAAAAGCGGCTCTTATCTGAAGATAGGGGTCGCTTTTTTAATGTAAACAGGTTTTTAAAGTGGTTATTTAGTTTATACTGGCAGCTAGATTTGGTATAATTTACCTAGCTTTATTTTAGAAAGAAGGAGTTATTTTGAGTTTAGCAGAACAGATTACGGCGGACATGAAAGACGCCATGAAGGCTCACGACAAGATCCGGCTGAACACGGTGCGGATGATCAAGTCGGCCCTGATGAACGAGAAGATTAAGGTCGGCCACGAATTGACTGCAGACGAAGAACTGACGGTGCTCAACCGGGAAAAGAAGCAGCGTGAGGAATCGCTTGCCGATTTTACCAAGGCCAAGCGCACCGACCTCATTGACGAGACCAGGCAGGAACTAGCGGTTGTTGAAGGCTACATGCCCAAACAGCTGTCTGCGGATGAACTTGATAAGATTGTCGCCGAAACAATCGCCGAAGCTGGGGTAACCAGCAAGTCCGACTTCGGCAAGGTAATGAAGCTGCTGATGCCTAAAATCAAGGGCAGAGCCGATGGCAAGGCTGCTTCGAGCGCGGTGCAGAGCCGGCTTAATTAAGAGAAGAAAAGGAGCATTTACTTGGTCCAAACCCAATTTATTCCTAGGAATCCTGAGAACATCCAAAAATTAGTGGGTGTCAACGACGGCAACCTCAACCTTATTGCCGAAAACTACGACGTCACTGTGACCGATGTCGGCAACGAGATTGTGATTGACGGCAGTGACAGCCTGACAAGCAAGGTGCTAGCGGTATTGCAGGCACTCGACAACGTGGTCAGCGCCAATATTAATATTGGCGCCCCGGACGTAGTCAGTGCGATGAAGATGGCAGACAAGGGCACGACGGAGTACTTTCCTGACCTCTACAAGAAGATTTTAATTCGGGATGCTAAAGGCAAGCCGGTTAGGGTCAAAAATATGGGGCAGAAGAAGTACGTAGAGGCCATTGAGAAAAATGACATCGTCTTTGGAATCGGACCTGCGGGAACCGGTAAGACATTCATTGCCGTGGTCTGTGCCATCGCCGCCTTCAAACGCGGCGAGGTTGCGCGGATCGTGCTCACCCGTCCGGCCGTTGAGGCGGGCGAGTCGCTGGGCTTTTTGCCGGGGGACCTGAAGGAAAAGGTTGACCCGTACCTGCGGCCAATTTATGACTCCCTCAACGCCATTTTGGGCACCAACACGACGGACCACCTGATGGAACGGGGCGTGATCGAGGTTGCCCCGCTTGCTTACATGCGTGGCCGGACGCTTGATGAGGCGTTCGTAATTCTGGATGAGGCCCAGAACACGACGGATGCACAGATGAAGATGTTTTTGACCCGTCTGGGCTTCAATTCAAAAATGATCGTCAACGGCGACATGACTCAGGTGGATCTGCCCGGTCGCCAGCACAGCGGGCTGATTAGCGCACAGCGCATTCTGAGGGATATCGAACAGATTAAGTTTATTCAATTTTCCGCCAATGACGTGGTGCGTCACCCGGTAGTTGCCAAAATCATCACCGCTTATGAAAAGGAAGAAGAACGCAAGTAATGGCCCCGATTGATATCACGTTTAACGATGAAGCTGCTTTCTTGCAGAGCCAAGATTTTGACTGGCAGGACTGGATTACCCGGCTCCTGCTGCTTGCAAAAAAAGAAATCGGCAAAGAAAACAATTTGGAAATGAGCATTAACTTTGTTGATGCTGATGCAAGCCACGCGCTTAACAAAAAATTTCGCGGTCAAGACCACCCGACCGACGTCATTTCATTTGCCATTGAGGACGGCACGGATGGACTTGACTTGGCCGCGTTTACTGGCGATGCCGACTTTCAGGAAGATATCGGGGACCTCTTTTTATGTCCCAGTGTGATTAGGCAGCACAGCGAAGAATACGGCACGGGCTGGAAGCGCGAATTCGGCTACACCCTGGTGCACGGCTTTTTGCACCTCAACGGCTACGACCATATCGAACCGGCCGAGGCGAAGAAAATGTTTGGAATTCAGGGCAAGGTCCTAGAGGACTACGGGTTGCCGCTATACCCCGAACAACTAGATGAAGGCAGAGGTAAATAATGTCTGAAAACACAAAACACAAATCCGGGTTTGTTGCGCTGCTGGGCCGGCCCAACGTGGGCAAGTCCACGCTGATGAACTTTCTCGTTGGTCAAAAGGTGGCCATCACTTCGAATAAACCACAGACAACGCGCAACAAGATTTCTGGCATCTACACGTCAGAAGACATGCAGGTGGTCTTTGTCGACACGCCCGGCATCTTTAAGCCGCACGCCGAGCTCGACAACTACATGGACAAGGCCAGTCTGTCCAGCCTGAACGACGTTGACCTGATTTTGTTTATGGTTGAGCCTGCGGCGCCGGGCAAGGGGGACGAGTACATCGCCGACCTCCTCAGGCAGGTCAAGGTCCCCGTCTACCTCGTGATCAACAAGGTTGACCAGGTGCACCCGAATGAACTGCTGCCGGTAATCGCCGACTACAGAAAAATGGACATCTTTCAGGAATTTTTGCCGATCTCTGCTACCCAGGGCGTTGGCGTCAGTGACCTCATTCAGCTCTTAAACGATGAGCTGCCTGAAGGGCCCGAATTTTACGCGCCCGACCAGATTACCGACCGGCCCGAGTATTTCATGGTTGCGGAGCTTATTCGCGAACAAATTCTCGCACTGACCGCCGAAGAGGTGCCACACGCGGCCGCCGTTTGGGTTGAGCGCATGAACCAGCATGTCAAGGGTAAGCTGCAAGTTGAGGCCACCATTTACGTCGAAAAATCCGGCCAGAAGGGAATTATTATCGGCAAGGGCGCAAAGATGCTGAAGCAGATTGGCATTAATTCGCGCAAGCAGATCGAGGACCTCTTGGGCGAGAAGGTTAACCTCAAGCTTTGGGTCAAAGTCCAGCGCAACTGGCGCGCGGACCCCGTATTTTTGAAGCAGATTGGCTATAATAAGAAGGACCTGTCCTAGAAGTGGCACGTGAACTTAAGGAGGTCCAGGGGCTCGTCTTTAAGCGGCAAAAATACCAGGAGGCCGACTTGCTGGCCAAGCTCTTGACCAAGAATAGCGGCATCATTACGGTGATCGCGCGCGGGGCACTTAAGCCCAAGTCAAAATTGGGCGCGGCCCTGCTTAATTTTTCCTACGGCACCTACGTAATTTACACGAGCGGCCACGGCCTGAGCAACCTGCGGACCTACAAGAACGTTAAGCAGCTGGATGGGGTGTTCACGGACCTGACGAAGAATGCATACGCGTCCTTTGTTTTGGACCTGATTGACCACGCTTTCATTGAATACCAAGATTTGGGCAAGTACGGGGCTTTGGCCCGGTTTGCGCTCCAGAAAATCAACGCCGGGGCAGATCCCGAAATGATCACCCAGATTGTGCAGATGCAGATGCTGGCGGCCTATGGGGTAGAGCCTGAACTGCGTCACTGCCTCGTTTGTGGCCGCGACCGGGGCGACTTTGACTATTCGATTAGGCACGGCGGCGTTTTATGCAGCGACCACTTCTATATTGATCCTGGGCGGCTGCACTTGGAGCCGCGTGCAACCGCGGTGCTGCGGACAATCGGTCTCATTCCGTTTGAGCGCCTCGGTTCAATCGCAATTACGCCGGCAGTTAAGAAGAGTACGCGCAAGGCAATTGACCGCATCTACCAGGAGACGATCGACCTGAACCTCAAGACTAAGAAGTTTTTGGATGAGCTGAATTTATTCGCGTAAAACTTTAGATTGCTGCGTTATTATGGTAAAATATCAGTGTATTTTGGCGAAGATGGGGAATTAAAAAGTACCAGCAAGCGAGTGTCGGATAGTGCGAGGACACCTGGGAAAAGGCACCCCTAGCCAAGCAAAAGTGAGAGCAGGGAAATATCCCTGAATTAGGGTGGAACCGCGATTAAACCTCGTCCCTATGCAATGATGCATAGGCTTTTTTTATGGCCTGATGCAGGGAGGAAGAAAATGGCAAAGGAAAAATTAACTATTCAAGAAATGATTTTTAAACTGGAAGAATTTTGGTCTTCCAAGGGTTGCATGATTATGCCGTCGTATGACGTTGAAAAGGGCGCGGGCACGATGAGCCCCTACACCTTCCTGCGGGCCGTGGGCCCCGAGCCCTGGAAGGCGTGCTACGTTGAGCCGTCACGGCGGCCGGCTGATGGCCGCTACGGTGACAACCCCAACCGGCTGTTTCAGCACCACCAGTTTCAGGTGGTCATGAAGCCGGCCCCGGAGGACATCCAGCAGTATTATTTGGATAGCCTGCAGGTTTTGGGCATCAACGCGCTTGAGCACGATATCCGCTTCGTCGAAGATAACTGGGAGAACCCCTCAATGGGCTGTGCCGGTGTCGGCTGGGAAGTTTGGCTGGACGGCATGGAGGTCAGCCAGTTTACCTACTTCCAGGTGGTTGGCGAATTGGACGTGAAGCCGACCATGAGTGAGATCACATACGGCGTGGAGCGCCTTGCTTCCTACATCCAGGACGTCAATTCTGTTTTTGATCTGGAGTGGGGCAGCGGCGTTCCTTACCGCGACATCTTCAAGGAGGCCGAGTACGAAAACTCCAAGTATGCCTTTGAAAAGTCCAACCAGGAAGACCTAATCAAATTTTTTGACGCGTACGAAAGAACAGCCAAGGAGCTTATCGGTCTTAGCCTGGTGCAGCCGGCCTATGACTATATTCTGAAGTGTTCCCACACCTTCAACCTGCTTGACGCCCGCGGCGCGGTTTCGGTAACGGAACGTGCGGGCTACCTTGCACGCATCAGAAGCCTGGCACATAAAGTGGCGGTTTGCTACGTTGAGGAACGTGAAAAGAGGGGCTTTCCGCTGTTAAAGAACACCGAGAAGAAGAAAGCGGGGCTTGAAAATGACTAAAGATTATTTATTCGAAATCGGAACAGAAGAGATGCCGGCACACGTTGTGACGCGCAGCGTGGAGCAGCTGGCTGACCGGACCAAAAAGTTTTTAAAGGAAAACGGGCTCAAATTCAAGGGCGTTAAATCCTTCTCAACGCCGCGGCGGCTCGCTATCCTCGTCGAGAACCTGGCTGAAAAGCAGGACGACATCGATGAGGTCAAAAAGGGCCCGGCCAAGAAGATCGCGCTGGACCAGGATAAGAACTGGACCAAGGCGGCCCAGGGGTTTGTCCGCGGTCAGGGCATGACGACCGATGACATTTACTTTGAAGAGTTAAAGGGCACCGAGTACGCCTACGTGCACGTTCAAAAGGAGGGCAGGAAGGCGAGCGATATCCTGCTGGGGATGAGCGACGTTGTCAAAGCAATGACCTTCCCCACCAAGATGCGCTGGGATTCGCATGACTTTGAGTTCGTCCGGCCGGTGCACTGGCTCGTGTCGCTGTACGGCAGCGACGTTATTCCGGTTAAGGCGCTGGACGTCACGGCCGGGCGCAAAACTGCCGGGCACCGCTTCCTGGGCAACGCCGTGGTCCTGGCCAATACGGCGGACTACGAGGATGCGCTGCGCGATCAATTTGTCATCGTGGACGCAAGCAAGCGCAAGGAAATGATCGTCGACCAGATGAACAAGCTGGTTAAGAAGAACAACTGGACGATTAAGCTGGACAAGAACCTGCTTGAGGAAGTGACCAACCTGGTGGAATACCCGACCGTGTTTGCGGGCTCTTTCGATGAAAAATTCCTGCAGATGCCCCAGGAGGTCTTGATCACGTCCATGAAGGACAACCAGCGCTACTTCGAAGTCTATGATCAAAAAGGGGAGCTGATCAACCACTTCATCGCCGTGCGCAATGGCAACAAGGACTTCCTTGAGAACGTTGTTGCCGGCAATGAAAAGGTGCTGGTGGCCCGCCTGGACGACGCCCAGTTCTTCTATGATGAGGACCGCAAGTACCCCCTGAGTCACTTCGTCAAAAAACTGGACAACGTATCCTTCCACGACAAGATTGGCTCGATGTCCGAAAAGATGCAGCGTGTCCGCATCATCGGTGACCTGCTGGCTAAAAAGTGGAACCTAGACGAGGAGACTACTGCCGATTTTGACCGGGCGAGCGAACTGTACAAGTTTGACCTCGTTACCCAGATGGTCGGTGAATTCGCGGAGCTTCAGGGCGTGATGGGCATGCACTACGCGCGTCTTGCCGGTGAAAAGGAAGACGTGGCGGTTGCCATCAAGGAGCACTACATGCCGACTACATCAGAGGGCGACCTGCCCGCATCAACGGTTGGGGCGCTGTTGTCTATTGCCGACAAGCTGGACACAATCATCACGTTCTTTGCGGCCGGCATGATCCCGAGCTCGTCGAACGACCCGTACGCGCTGCGCCGCTACGCTTACGGCATTGTTCGCATTTTGCTTAACCAAAAGTGGTCGCTGGCCTTTAACGAGGTGCTGCCGGAAATCATCACTGCACTCAGCGGTCAGACACCGGCCAAACTTCCGAAGAGGGGCGAGCAGGACGAGGAAATCGCTGCTTTCATCCGGGACCGGATCAACCAGTACCTGCAGAAGAACAACTTTAAGTACGACATCATTGATGCGGTTCTTGCTTCAAGTCAGCAGGACCCGATTCAGATCCTGGCGGCGGCCAAAGTCTTGCAGCTGCATCATGATGACGAGAAGTTCAAGCCGGTAATCGAAAGCCTGATCCGCATCAACAATATTTTGAAGAAGGCCAAGTACAAGGGCAAGGACCCCGTTAACCCCGACCTGTTCACGAATACGAGCGAGAGCGACCTGGATGCGGGCATTAAGAACCTCCAGGACGTTACCAATCTGAATGAGCTCTACGATGGCTTTGTCGATTTGCAGCCGGTCGTCAACCTTTACTTCGAAACCAACATGATCATGGACAAGAATGAGGCCCTGCGCAACAACCGGCTCGCTCAGCTTAACGCAGTGGCACGACTGGCAAGCCGCTTAGGGGACTTGAGCAAACTAGTGACAAAATAAGTCTAAAAAAGCAGGTGAGAGAATGGCGGGACTAATTCCTAAGGAAACAATTGACCAGGTGCGCGAAAACGTTAATATCGTCAACGTGATAAGCCAGTACGTCGCACTCGAGAAGAAGGGCAAGGACTACGTCGGCCTTTGTCCCTTCCACCAGGAAAAGACGCCCTCCTTTACCGTTAGTGAGGGCAAGCAGTTCTTCAAGTGTTTCGGCTGCGGCAAGGGCGGCAACGTTTTTACCTTTTTGATGGAAAAGGAAAACATGACTTTTCCCGAAAGCGTGCAGAAGGCCGCCGAATTTGCTCACATTGAGATTAAGGAATTCACGCAGCAAAAAAACAAGTACACGAACGTGCTAGTTAAAATCAACGAGGAAGCAGCCGCATTCTACCACCGGGTGCTGGTTTCAACGAACGCGGGCCGGCGCGGGCTCGACTACGCGCATAGTCGGGGTCTGGACAAAGACATCATCGACCACTTCCGCCTGGGCTACGCGCCGCGCCAGAACAACCTGCTTTTGACTTATATGCGCGAACACAAGTACAAGGACGAAGACCTCAGGGCCAGCGGGTTGTTTGTCGAAGGGCGGGACGGTCAGATATTTGACCGCTTTCGCGACCGCCTGATGTTCCCCCTCGATAGCGAGGGCGGCCACGTGATCGCATTTTCGGGCCGGCGGCTGTCGAATGAGAAGACAGAGGCCAAGTACGTCAACAGCCCCGAAACAAAGATCTTTGAAAAGTCTAAGACGCTCTTTCACTTTGCCGAGGCCAAGAAGGCGGCCCGCGCCGAAGGCCACTTAATCCTGTACGAGGGCTACATGGACGTGATTGCAGCCTACAAAGCCGGGATCACGTCGGGAATTGCCTCGATGGGCACGAGCCTGACCGACCAGCAGGTATACCTGCTCCGGCGGATTACCAAAAACATTGTTATTAATTATGACGGTGACGATCCGGGCGTCCACGCCGAAGAGCGGGCGGCAAAGATGTTTGCCCAGGCCGGGGGCTTCAACATCGGCGTGGTTGTTCTGCCCGAGAAGCTGGATCCGGATGAGTACGTTAAAAAGTACGGGGCCACAAAGTACCGCGACGAGGTCAAGGGTGCGCTGACGCCGACCGACTTTTTCCTAAAGCGCCTGGCGCAAAAATACAACCTGGACAATGACCGTGAGAAGCTGGCTTACCTTGATGAGGCGATCAGGGAAATAGCCAAGCTGGCCAATCCGGTCGAACAGGATCTGTACGTAGACAGGGTGGCCCGGGAACAGAACGTGTCGCGGGATGCGCTCAAGGTTAACCTTCTGCGTTACCGCCGGCAATTCAACGCTGCCCAGCGGCACAAAGGCAATCAAGTGGGGGAGCCGGCGCCGTTTGCGCCTGGCGATATCCCACCTGAGTCCGAAGAAGAGCCGCCCTCCGGCAGCGTCAATACGGACCCGGTGCAGACAAGACTGTTATACTTGTTTATGCACTCGGAACACGCGCGGAATTATTTGCTGGACGGCAAGTTTATGTTTCCAGATCAGAATTACCAAAAGTTAGCGGAACTATGGTTAAATTTTAGTGAAGGGAAAGAAAATCCAAGCACCAGTGGTTTCTTAAATTTTATTCCTGCGGAACTTCAAGGTATAATAGTAAATGCTGAAATGACTGACATGCCCCAGGATTTTTCTGACCGTGAAATTGATGAGCAAGTGCACGCACTGGAACTGCGGCAAGTCAACGAGCAGCTGCGGAAGTTGATGAATGAATTGCAGGATGCGAAAAGAAAGACGGATACAAGTGAAATCATTACAATTACACAAAAGATTTTGCAGTTAAAGAGAATTCAGGGTTAAAGGGGGGCTTATAGTGACAGAAAAGAAGAAAACTAACGGCGAAGTGCTTTCGCTGGATAAGTTAGTCAAAGAAGTTGTCAAGGACGTCAAAAAAGACAAAGCAATTACCGAAAAAGAATTTGTTGCGCGCATGGTTGAGCCCTACGAGTTGAAGGGCAAGGCCGTCGACCAGCTGGTCCAGGAATTCGAGGACAACGGCATCAGCATCGTTGATGACAAGGGCGAGCCTTCAAAATTAGCGCTCAAAAAGCAAAAAGACGTTGAAAAGGCCGAATTAAAAGACATGTCGGCTCCGTCCAGCGTGCGGATGAACGATCCCGTGCGCATGTATTTGAAGGAGATCGGTCGGGTCCCGTTGTTAAAGGCCGACCAGGAGATAACCCTCGCCAAGCGCATCGAAAAGGGCGACGAGGAGGCCAAGCAGGAACTGGCTGAAGCCAACCTGCGGCTGGTCGTGTCGATTGCCAAGCGCTATGTCGGCCGCGGCATGTCATTCTTGGACCTTATCCAGGAGGGCAACATGGGACTCATGAAGGCCGTTGACAAGTTCGACTACAGTCTGGGCTTCAAGTTCTCGACATATGCCACCTGGTGGATTCGTCAAGCCATCACGCGTGCCATTGCCGATCAGGCGCGGACCATTCGGATCCCGGTGCACATGGTTGAAACCATCAACAAGCTGATCAGGATTCAGCGGCAATTGTTGCAGGACCTGGGCCGGGAACCAACGCCGGAAGAAATTGGCGCCGAGATGGACATGCCGACGTCTAAGGTGCGCGACATCCTGAAGATTGCCCAGGAGCCCGTTTCGCTTGAGACGCCCATAGGCGAGGAAGACGACTCCCACCTGGGTGACTTCATCAAGGACAAGGACGCAACGAGTCCCGAGCAGCACGCCTCATACGAAATGCTCAAGGAGCAGCTCGAAGAGGTCCTGGACACGTTGACCGACCGGGAAGAAAATGTCCTGCGTCTGCGCTTCGGGCTGGACGACGGACGCACGCGCACGCTGGAAGAAGTTGGCAAGGTCTTCGGCGTGACCCGCGAACGGATCAGGCAGATTGAGGCCAAGGCGCTGCGCAAATTGCGGCACCCGAGCCGGTCGAACCAGCTGCGGGACTTCCTGGATTAAGTTCCTTGCCGTAATTTAAAATTCAAAATACGCATAAAAAGGACCAACTTGTACACGAAAGTGCAGGTTGGTCCTTTTTGCTTGGGTTTAAATCGCAAGGGTAGGCCTTTAAAAGACGAAATTCTACGGCAGGTATTCCTCCACCTCCGCCTTTAACCCGTTTGCTAATTCAGTCGCCTCCCGTTGGGCTAAAATTATTTGCAAATTGCAATAAATTTAAACTGCTATAAATGTGCAAAGGTGGCACACTTTTAAATGCAGACTTGTGTTAAAGTTTAAGTAAAGAAATGTAATAAGTGTTTCTAATATTGTATTTCAATATTTATTAACTACCAGAGGAGATTTAGCATGGATTTTATTAATTTAATATTTTGGATATTGACCAAAAATAGTGATGCAGAGTAACGTCGGAACCAGACACAGTGTAAATTAATCATGTTTTGGCTTAAGCAACCAGGCTGCGTCAACAGGGTAGTACATCTTGCTAACCAGTATGCGAAATGAGGATTTTTAAATGTGCAAGGGAAAATATGGTCCCAAATTTCGGCGGATTAGAAAACAAATGAATATTAGTCTGATTGAAGCTTCCACGGGAGTGGTTTCTAAATCGGCACTTGCGCGCTGGGAAACCGGAAGCGGCGACCTAGCATGGGAAAAAGTCTTGCAGCTACTTTCAAAAAACCACATTCAGCCGGTGGAATTTATCAATCAAAAGGATTTTTCGGTTTTAGAGTTAAATATTCAAGAAATTCTGGATCCATACAACAAAAAGCAGGTTAGCCACCTAAAAAATTATGCCCTTGCAGCATGCAAGTCTTATCAACTAAATTCTGCCAGCAAAAAGGCACTATTTAAAGCCGCAATAGCTTGCAATTACTACCAAAAGCTGACTAGTGAAAAGCTCTCGCCCAAGCGTGCGCAGACAAAGATCAAATTATATTTCGCTCATATTGTTGCCGACCACAACTATTGGAGCTATGAGAACATCTACCTTCTGGGCAAGACGGCCTTACTGCTCGATGCAACGAGTATTTACAAGTTTTCCTTTCATTTAATCGACTTCGCTAAGGAAAAACGGCTTGATGAACATAGTTGGTACAGCGATGTATTGGAAAGCCTGCTTGAAGCAGATTATGCACTAATGACTAAGGATTTGGCTTATGCCCAAAAATTGCTTAAAGCAATAAGAACGGTAGAGTTTCCCGACTCTAAGCCGGTAATAAAACTGAAAATACAATTTCTGGCGGGATTGCTGCAATATATCAAAAAGGGGAATGCTGCGCTGCTAAAACGCCTCTCTTCGGGACTAAATACCCTTAGCATGGATCATCTCAAACAAGAATTTCGCAATGACCTAGCGCTAATCAAGCAGCTTTACTAAAAATAAATTCCCTAACTTGGGAATTCGGCAAGTTTTTATTTTGTCAAGTAGTATATTTAACTTATCAAGAGGATGACGGTACCGCACAAAGGCCTCTTGACTAACATCTGTACGGATATTGTTATTAATTTAGCTTTATTAGGAGGTAAAATGATGAAATTACTAAAACATAACTTTTGGGGCAAGGTAATGTTATCTGCCAGCATGCTATTAGCAGTCGGCGGGACTTCGATTGCTGCGGCAGCTGCAGATACACCTAGTGATTCAAACGCTAATGCAGAAAATACTGAAGTATCTACGAATATATCTAATGATTCAAATACCAATACAGAAGAAACCACTGATAATCCAGAAACGAGAGCTAGCGGCACCTGGACAGTCACACGTGTGAAGACGAAACCATTGGGTGAGTGGGTTATGAGTAAGAAATATCCTAATATAAAGAGGACCAATTATAATTATGCTTCATTTAATGGTGACGCTCAAACTGCAGAACTTGGTTATAAAGTACGTCTACAAAACAATAAAGGTGCATATAGATCGGATACTACTGGATTGTATAAAAATCAAACAACACATGCAGGAAATAACACTGGAATGATTGGTTTACACTATTATGGTGGTGTAAGAACTAGCTATGCTGATCCTATTGGTTCTAGTATTAAGTTTCATTTTAGCGCAGATAATAAATAATTTTTTGGTACCTAGTGTTTTACTTGAGGGGAAGATATTCCCCTTTTGTTGTTAAAGTGTGTCATTTAATTATATAGAGGTAATTCATTATTATTGTAAGAAAGGTAAAGTAATGCTAAAGCGAACCAAAAAATTCATTGTTATTGCCGTAATGCTGTATCTCCTTTTGATTACTTGGCAAGCTTTTACTGGTATCAAGGATTCTCAAGGAATTCTTCCGAGGACTGGCAAAGCATCTAATGTGTCTGTTCATTTGTTTTTTGGACTACAACCTAATGGAGGTAATGAGAGCATCATTATATCAGTTGTCATGATGATTTTAGCTTCAACTATAGGAGCTTATACCTTCATTTATTTGAAGAACAACAATATGTTTAGTGTAATTCAACAGAGAATTGGTTATAAGTCTTTTATAAAGAAAGGGGTTGTCATAACTTTTTTAGCAGGGGCTGCCTTATCTTTACTAACTAATCTTTACCAACTGGGATTAATTAACTGGTTTTATTATCCATTTGTCTTTAAAAAACTGCCCAAAATGGAAGCTTTTGGATATAGACCAGGCTACTTTTCAACTAATGAATTATTTGACCTGTGTGTATACATCATTTTGGCCGCTATCGGTTGGGGCGTCTTTGCCGTGTTAACTTTTAGTATTGGACTTTTTGTGCAAAGGAGTGCCTTTTATTTGGCACTCGGTCCAATTGTGGGCTTAGCTTTAGTATTGCTAGCTTTGTTGGGCGATATGAGCAGCCAGGTTTGGCGTACTTTTGCTTTTTCCTGGTTTTTCTATACATTAACTGCACCGGGACAATATACGTTTGTGAGTCAAGCTCCACCAATTAGTTCATCCTTTGCATTTGTCGTTGCCGTCATTATTTACCTCGCCGTTGCCGCATGCTTAATTAGTTTTTGGCATAAACGGAAGAGGAGGTTAGGCTAATTATGAGAGCTAAGCGACTGACCCGCCGTCTCATTTTAATTGGGATTTTAATCTTTGTCCTAGGAGCCGCGGGAAGTGTTTATTTGATAGCAAATAATGATCCTCAGATTATGGACTTGCCGACTTTTTATCTCTCTGCGCACCTGGTTTCTTTATATTTGCAGCCAATTGTCTTGGCCTTAATATTTAGCCAAGTACTTATTTTTCAACGTATTAATCTATTGGTTGGCGTACGGCAGAAAACAAAATGGATGACAATCCGCCTTTTTGTCCTCACCACGATTTATTGTGTTTCATTTGCAATCGGATTATTAGTGCCATATCCTTTTTCCAATTATCCTTTATTCAAGTTTGGCAACCCACTTTTTGGTACAGCACTTTTATTATTCCATTTTTTCGTACTTTTATTCTTAACTTGGCTTTTGGTAGGGGCTTATGATTCACAGCATCCATATTTCTTATTTTTTATTGCCATTATTTTAAATTTAGTATATCACTACTATATTGAGCAAATATTTATGGCTATTTACAGCAGAACATAACATAATTAGGCATATTTATGGTGGTTTTTAAGGGAGAAGTAGAATGTTACAGATAACAGGAATTAAGAAATCATTTGGCAATAAGGCGGTCTTGAAGGATGTGTCACTGACCACGCAGCCGGACCAGCTTATTCATATTTCAGGCATCAACGGCTCGGGCAAGTCCACCATCTTCAAGATTATTACCGGCCTCTTGAAAGCCGATGGCGGCAAGGTTGAACTTGGCAAGGGCGATGTGCTGGGCGCACTCATTGAGAACCCCAGCTTTCTTGAGTACGAGTCGGCCATGACCAATCTACATTTTTTGGCCAACCTCAACCACCGCTTCAACGAGGACCGTGTCCGGAAACTCATGCACTACTTTGAGCTTGACCCCGATGACACGCACGCAATCGCCAGCTACTCCGTCGGCATGCGGCAGAAGGTGGGCATCATTCAGGCGGTCATGGAAGAGCAGAACATCATCCTGCTTGATGAGCCCACGCGCGGGATTGACCAGGAGAGCATCGGTCAGTTCGTGGCGCTGCTAAATCGCCTGAAGGGGGAAGGCAGGACGGTCATCGTGGCTAGTCATGACCAGATTAGCGATATTGCCTACGACCAGCGGCTGCTATTGCACGACGGAACGCTGAGCGATGAATAAGAAGCACGCGTTCTGGGCCTATGCGGTCGTTTCCGTGCTGTTGATTGTCCTTGCCCGGCAGAATTGGCACGACTTCTACCTGTCGGTGCCGCAGATGTGGCAGCTCAGTTTTGGCTTCATCAAAGAGCCGCTGAAGCTGGCCCTACTCTGCATCAGCACCCTGTTTTTTGATTACACGTCGATCATCCTGCCGCGAAGCGAAATCAACGGCATCAGCAATTTCCTAGTCATCCGCAAGACGCGGGTTAGGGCGCTGGCGGCGGAACTGGCGCCGCGGGACTGGCAGTACCTGCTGCCGTTCATCGGCGTGCACCTGTTTGCGCTGGCACCCGGCAACTTGGGCAATTCCCTTTGGGTCTTGGCCCTAATGGTGGCTGTCTGGCTGTTTTTGCTGCTGTTTCCGACCTACCGCTGGCCGCTCTTGCTGCAGAACGTGCTCGTTTTTGCGTTTTTGCTAGGCGTGCGCCTGATTTTATACAAAGTTAATGCATGATTCAAAGAATGAATCATGCATTTTGTTATTGGCAAACGAAAAAGCGTGTTCCTGGTGCCTGACCCAATTATTTTCTTGTATTTGCTTGCGGCCGGCTTAATGCGCAGGTTGGTTTTAGAATAACTCGTCGCGCTCGCCGTCGAGGATGTGCTCGTCGATGTGTTCGTTGAAGTAGACGAAGAGGTCGCGGTCGAAGTTGTAGGCCAGCTTCTGGTGAAGCAGTTCGTCCCTGGTCATCCAGGTCAACTTGCCCTCCCTTGAGGCCTTGACGGTGCCGTGGAACTTGTCGGCGGTGTAGAAGAAGACAATGTAGCGTCGGTCGTTATCATCGTAAAACTGCTTGATTCCCGTCAGGCCTGGGTGCTCGACCGTGAGGTTGGTTTCTTCCTTGACCTCCCGCACCACCGAATCGTAGAAGGACTCGTGGCTTTCAACGTGGCCGCCGGGAAAGGTTAGACCCGGCCACGTGGGGTCATTGCGGTCCAGGACCAAGATCTGGTCATTGCGCGTAATCATGCACATGTTGGTTAAAGTAACTGGTTCTGTTCTATCCATTGGTTGTTTTTCCTCCTCAAAACATTAATTAATTATAGCGCTCTTCGGCTAGTAGTCGCCAGGGGACAATTCGCGTCCCAACCGGCCGGATATTATGCTAAAATTTACCAGTAGAAGGTAGGATTGATAAATGAATTTACGGTTAAACGAGTTGGCAGAGATGGTTGAGCCGGGCAGCCGCGTTGCCGACATCGGCACGGACCACGCATACCTGCCCATTGCGCTCGTCCAGGCGGGCAAGGTTGACTTCGCCATCGCCAGCGACATCGCGGCGGGCCCTCTGGCCAATGCCGAAGAAGACATTGCCGCCGCCGGTCTTGAAGACAAGATTAGTACCAGACTGGGTGCGGGCCTTGCGACGATTACGACGCAGGACAGGATCGACACGGTGGTCATTGCGGGCATGGGCGGCAAGCTCATGACCACGATTTTAGACGATGCATGGAACAAGGACTTCATTTTTGCGACCCTTGTGCTCGAACCCAACGTGGGCGAGTGCGGCGTGCGCAAGTGGCTGGTGGCACACAGCTACCAGATTACGGCGGAAAAGATTGTCGCCGAAGCGGGCCACGTGTACGAGCTAATCAAGGCCCAGAAGTCGCCGGCAGGAAAAGAATTGAGTCCGGCGGAACTTTATTTCGGCCCGTTTTTGCTTAGGGCCAAGGGCCCGATTTTTGAAGAGAAGTGGCGCGGCCAGCTCGCCTACCACCGCCAGCTTCTGACCAGCCTCAAAAAGGCCAAGCAGCCGGACCGGGCACACATCAAGCAGGTGGAAGAGGAGATTACGATGATTGAAGGAGTATTGCATGATTAAAGTTAAAGACGTGGTGCGGGTTCTGCGCCAGCACTTTCCAGAAGAGATAGCCAGTGCGGGCGACCCCGTCGGACTGCAAATCGGCTCGATGGACCAGCCCGTGAATAAGATCATGACCACCCTGGATGTCCGCATGCCGGTCGTTGAGGAGGCGGTCAAGCGGGGCGCCAACCTGATTATCAGTCACCACCCGTTAATGTTTCGGCCCGCAGCCAACCTCGACCTGGCCGACCCGCAGAATGCCATCTACGGCGCGGTTATCAAAAACGGCATCACCGTCTACGCGATTCACACCAATTCCGACAAGGCCCAGGACGGCTCCAGCGACTGGCAGGCCGAAGAATTAGGCTTGTCCGCTGTCGAACCCTTCTGCCTGGATGATGACGGCATCGCGATTGGCCGCAAGGGAGTTTTGCCGCACGCAATGTCGGCGCGCGACTTTGCCTACTACGTCAAGGACAAGATGGGCATCAAGATGGTGCGACTGATTGCTGCAGATAGCGCGCAGCCGATATCCCGGGTCAGCTTCATCTGCGGCGACGGCGGCAAGTACTGGCGCCAGGCACTCAAGGAGCATTGCGACGCCTTCATCACCGGCGACGTGTACTACCACACCGGCCACGACATGATTGCCGCTGGCCTAACCGTCGTTGATCCCGGTCACTACACGGAAAAATTGTTTAAGGAAAAGGTGGCCGAGAAAATGAGCGCCTGGGCCACTCAGGAGGGCTGGGACGTTCCCGTTGAGGTGTCCCAAGTTTCGACCAACCCGTTCCAGGATTTAGTTTAAGGAGAAAAATATGGAATACCCTAATTTACTACCGCGATTCATCAAGTACGTCAAAGTCAATTCCCGCTCCGACGAGCACGCAAGCCGTTTCCCGTCGACCGCTCGGGAGGAAAACTTCCAAAAGAAGGTCATTATGCCCGATTTGGAAGAGCTGGGGCTGAGCGACGTCCACTACAACCAGAAGGCGGGCTGCGTGATTGCCGAGATCCCGGCCAACATTGACGCCGACGTGCCGGTCATGGGCTTTTTGGCTCACTGCGACACGGCCGACTTTAACGGGGAAAACGTTCGCCCGCAGGTACACGAAAATTACGACGGCGAGTCCAAGATTCGGTTGGGCGACTCTGACTTTTACCTTGATCCGGCGGTCTTCCCGCACCTGAAGAACTACCGCGGCCAAACCATCATTACCGCCTCCGGCGACACGCTGCTGGGCGGCGATGACAAGTGCGGCGTCTCGGAGCTCGTCACCTTTGCGGAATACCTGCTGGCGCACCCCGAGGTCAAGCACGGCAAGATTCGCCTGGCCTTTACGCCGGACGAGGAGATCGGAACGGGCGCTGGCCACTTCGACGTTGCGGAATTTGGCGCCGACTTCGCCTTCACCGTTGACGGGGAAGCGCCGGGCAAGCTCGATTGGGGCACATTTTCGGCCGCCCAGTTTGGACTCGACATCCAGGGCGTTAACGTTCACCCGGCCGAAGCCAAGGGTCAGATGATCAATGCCATTCAGGTGGGCATCGACTTTCAGAACCAGCTGCCGCAAGACGAGGTACCGGAAAAGACGGACGGCCGCCAGGGCTTCTTTCACCTGATGAACTTTGAGGGGACCGTTGATCACGCCCACCTGGACTACATTGTCCGCGACTTCGAACGGGACGGGCTTAAGCGGCGCAAGGATGTGGTCAAGTCAATCGTTAAGAAGATGAACCAGGAGTTTGGCACCGAGCGGCTAACGCTAAAGATGTGGGACCAGTACTACAACATGGCCGATGAGCTCGCCAAGCGGATGGACATCGTTGACCTGGCGCGGGCCGCCTACAAGGCCGAAGGCCTGACGATCAACGAGGAGCCCGTCCGCGGCGGCACCGACGGTTCCCAATTGACCTACATGGGACTGCCGTGCCCCAACATATTTGCGGGCGAGGAAAACATGCACGGGCGCTACGAGTATACGGTCCTGGAATCAATGTACAAGGCCGTGGACGTTATGATCAGAATGGTGCAGATGAATGCGACGAAATCCTCAAAGTGAAACAAAAACGCACATAATTTAACTTTTGCGAGAAAATAATTAGAGAGCAAGAATGCCGGTGAATAAGGCTAAGTCTGCCTGTGCCCGCCTTTTTAAAATTATGCACAATTAGTCTAAGAAATTAAGATAGCCCTAAAAATCGCTGCCATAAGCGGCTTTTGGGGCTATTTTGCTTGTCTCGGGACAAATGCTCCAATACGTGGAACAGTGAAATTTTCTTGAAGAATGTTTAAGGTGGCGCGTGCAATTACGGGCCCGCACTGATTAAAAAGATTGCACAAAGGCACAAACTGCGTTATCATAGTTGTGTATTAGAGATATAATACAGTAAAAAGGATGGTGAACTTGTGGAATTCAAGGATAACATTCCCATTTATCTACAGATCGAGCAGTATCTTTACCGGCAAATCGTTACCGGCAAGCTGCAGCCCGGCAAGAAGATTCCTTCCGTGCGTGAGTTGGCGCTGCAGCTGACGGTAAACGTCAATACGGTTCAAAGGGCGCTGCAGCAGATGAATATTGAGGGAATTCTATATACTAAACGCGGCGAGGGCAACTTCGTCACGGAGGACACGGAATTGCTTGAAAAAACTAAGCGGGGACTAATCAACGATGAATTAGCCAAGTTCGTGCAAAGCATGAATGCCTTAGGCGTCACGGATGAACAGATCCAGACGATTTTAAGCAAGTATTTGAATTAGGAGCATTATTATGACTGATCTTTTAGAAATTAAGGATTTGACCTACAAGAAAAATCAGAAAACAATCTTGCGGGATATAAATCTGGCGCTGCAGCCGGGCAGAATTGTCGCTCTTTTGGGTGAAAACGGGGCCGGGAAGACTACGCTCATGCGCATCATTGCCGGTATTGCGAAAAACTACCGCGGCAGCGTTGCCGTCAGCGGCCTCTTCAAGGAAGCGGAGCGCAAGGCCCACCTGTCCTTCACGGATGGCCTGACCGGCTTTAACAATTCAACCAAAATCAAGAACATCGTTAAGTTCTATGAAGTCATTTACGAGGACTTTGACAAAGAAGAATTTGAACAATTGCGGCAGTTCATGAAGCTGGATGAAGAGATGCGGCTGTCGCAGATGTCCAAGGGGATGCGGGAAAAACTGGTGATTGCCCTGACCTTCGCCCGCAAAGCCGACCTTTACCTGCTCGACGAGCCCTTTTCCGGCATCGACGCGATGGCCCGCAAGAAGATCATCAACTCGATTATCCTGTGGAAGGAAGAAAAGGCCACAATCCTGATTTCAGACCACTTTGTCAATGAAATTGCCAATTTGCTTGATGAGGTGGTCATCATCAAGGACAACACGATTTATGCGCACAAGTCCACCGAGGAGATCAGGGCGAATAACGTTAGTGTTGAGGATTACTACGAGGGGCTTTACCAAAGGGACGGTGAATAACATTGGCTATTTTCAATCGTTTGTTTGCCGAGCTGTTTAAGTCGAAGGCAAAAAGGGCCCACTCAATGCTATTAATTCAGGCTGTGGCTGCCATCGCAATGGTCGTTATTTCTTTTTTGGACAACCCATCATATGTTGTCGGAGCAACCTTTTCTAGCTTCTTTTCGCGGTCCTTAGAGATTTTTTCCTATTCGGCACTCATTTTTGTGCCCGTTTTCTACGTGATTACGTGCTTTGCCAATGAACGGACCAACCGCAGCCAAACTTTTCGCTTGACTCCGATTAAAGATAGCCTGTTTTACGCCGACAATATCCTGAGCTCCTTTGTCGCTTTAGCCTATTACGGAATTATGGATGTCTTAGCAATTGTCCTGCTCAGCGCTGCATCGTACCTGACGGATGCAAACTTTCATAAGATGCTGCAGACCGACATGACGGATTTAAGAAGGATTATCGGGCAGGTTTCGTCTGACAAGGAGATTATGTTCCAGCTTTTTAGCCTGTTGATGCTTCTGATCCTGGCCAGTTTTCTGGTTTACTTTTTGGTCAGCTTTCTGAATTTTTCCAGCAGCGCGATTCTGGACTTTTTGCCCGAAGTTTCAAGTCGTGCGGCGCTGCGGGTAATCCGGGGCGTGCTGATCGTTCTCATTGCCTGGCTCCTGATCAAGGCCAACGATTTTTTGCGGATTATCATTACCTCGCCGATTGATTTCGTATTGGGCATTGGCGACCGCACAAACTCCGGACTGGGGCTTGCAATCATTATCATGCTGGCCATCGACCTCGTCTTTTTGACGATTAACATCTTCATTTTCGGGCGGTTTTTCGAAACCCGCGAAAAGAATTAATCTAAGCTGAACGGACACCGCACGGCAAAAGGTTGTTCACGGCTCAGGGAGAAAGGGCCGCTGGAGAAGAGAATTTGGAAAAATGAGGGCACACAAGGGGCACATTAACCATTTTTACGGGGAATTTTACTAAGGGGAGAAAGAACAATGGCTGTTTTTAGACGTTTATTTGCAGAATTATTCAGGCTGAAGAGCAAGAAGGCATACGCCATGCTGCTGGTTCAACTGGTCGGGGTACCGGTTATCGGCATCCTGAGTTTCGACAACATGGGCAATCATATGACGGGGTTCCGGCATGTTTATATCGGTAGCATCGACCTGACCTACTTTTTTTCCGGCCTGCTCGCCTTCTACTTTGTCTTTGCCATGCTGTTTTGCTTTATTTTTTATTTGCTCACCTGCACTGACAACGAGCGCATCAATCGCAGCCAGACGATGCGCTTGACGCCGCTCAGCGACGCCGGCTTTTACCTGGCCAACATCCTCAGTTCTTTGGTCACCTTCGTCTACTACGTGCTTTTGAATGTTCTGGTCATGGCAGTGCTGTTCGGCATTAATCTGGCGGTTAATTCCAGTTATCGCACTGGAATACCCGATATGATAAACAGTATCACGCACTACGGCATCCCGAGCGCGGCCGTCTTTAATTTCATGGCCTTGCTGCTGCTGGTCCTCTTAACCGGCCTGTTTGGCTACTTTTTGCTCAGCCTGATAAACTTTTCCAGCCAGTCGATTTTGGACTTCCTGCCGGGCGTGTCGAGCAAGACGGTGCTTAACGCGGTGCGCCTGATACTGATTATCTTCATGGCCTGGTTGTTTTTACGGGCCGAAAACATCATCATGCACATCCTGGTCTCGCCGTTTGAATTCCTGCTGGGAAGCAATTCCGGGGTCGACCTGGGACTGTCCAACGCGATCATGCTGACCATTGACCTCGTCTTTCTGGCCGCATCCGTCTTCTTATTCAGCCGCTTTTTCGAAGGACGCGCAAAAAATTGATCTGGCAATAGAGTCAGGCAAGCGGCCCGCTGCGCACTGGTATGCGTGCTTGTTAATACGGGCGGACGATTAATTGAGAAGAGGACCACGGTTTTTCAGAATTGTGTTAGAAGGAGAAAAAATGACAATTTTTAATCATTTGTTTACCGAATTATTTAGGTCAAAGGCCAGACGGGCCCATTCGCTGCTGCTCATTCAGTTCGTCGGTGCTTTGGCAATCGTGGTCATATCGGGCCTTAGTTCGGGTTCGTTTAGGGTATACATTGAGGGTCATTACACCAACAGCTTTTTTCCGGAACTCCTAACGATTTTTGCCAGTCTTTCACTGGTCTTTGTCCCGGTTTTTTATCTTATCACGTGTTTTGCCAACGAACGGACCAGCCGCAACCAGACCTACCGCTTGGTGCCAATCAATGACGGCCTGTTTTACGTCGACAACATTCTGAGTTCCTTCATTGCCGTGGTTTACTACGGGATTCTGAACGTTCTGTCAATCGGCGGCCTGTTTTGTGCAGCGTACTTCACGGACGCGGATTTTCACCGGCTAATGGGGCAAGATTTGCGAAACATCCAAATTGCGCTGCGGCGGGCCGACTTCAGCAAAGACCTGGCCATTCGGCTCGTCGAATTGTTGCTGCTGCTCGTTTTAATCAGCCTTTTGGCCTACCTCCTGATTAGTTTTTTGGGTATTTCCAGCAACGCGATTGTGGATTTTTTGCCCAACGTCTCCAGTCAGGCCGCCCTGCGCACCGTGCGTCTTGTGGTAATTATTCTCATTGCGTGGCTCCTCGTTAAGGGCAACGATTTCTTGCACCACCTTGCTGCTTCGCCGTTTGATTACCTGATGGGCAACTATGACAACTCCAGATTAGGATTTGGCCTGGGTCTCATGCTGGCGCTTGACCTCGTGTTCTTGGCCGCCAACATGTTCCTGATGAGCAGATTCTGCGAGTCCCGAACACAGAACTGATTTGCTGCGCCGCTTTATTAAGAGGGGCCCAACCGCAAATACCATGCCACTTAAAAAGAGCCCCCAAGCTTCAACTTGAGGGCTCTTTAAAATGCAATGAACAACTAGTGGCTTGCAGCCAGGTAGTCGTACAGCTGGTTGACTTCTTCGGGCGTGAATTCGCCTTCGCCGACCTTCATTGCGTGTATTTTTTCGACTGACAGGTGGCAGGCAAAGGCCAGGTCCGTATCAGTGACGTGATGCTTGACTTGATAATCAATAATCGCATTGGACAATTCTTCAGTTTGCTGATTCATAATAAATTCTCCTTCATCTCCATTTTAGCGAAAAGGCCACGAAAATTAAAGGGCGGTAGTTTTTAAAAGCCCTGAATCCGGTTGAACGGCCAGTACCTGAACTTGACCTTGCCAACCAGATTCTCCCGCTTCACGGGTCCGAAGATGTGCGAGTCCCGGGAAATGTCGCGGTGGTCACCCATCACATAGTAGTAGCCCTTGGGCACCTTGACCGTGAAGTTCGTGGTATAGGTCTGGCCGGCTTCGTTGGCCGCCTTTTTAAGGGGATTATTGAGGTAGGGCTCGGGGAAGAGCTTGCCGTTAATATACATCTTGTCATTTTTAGAAACAAGCGTGTCGCCCGGCAGTCCAATGATGCGCTTGATGTAAAGGGCACCTGGCGCGTCATTGGCGGCCTTTGGTGCCAGCAGGACAACCACATCGTTGCGTTTGGGCGTGAAGTGGCGCACGGAAATCAGCCGCTCACTGTTTTCAAACGTGGGCTGCATGGACGGGCCGGATACGTAATCGTTCGAGAGCACGTAGGTGAATAAAAGGTAAAAGATACCCAGGATGACCGCCATCATGACGACGACGTCAAGCAAAAACTTGCCTAGGCTTTCTTCTTCCTCGTCTCGTTTCTTCATTGCTTTTTTGACCATAATATTCTCCTTTATTGTGTTACTCTTTATTATAACTGAAATCCGGCCGATTGAATGGTAAAATCATTATAGGTATTCGAATATGACAGAATTTTTAGAAAAAATCAATCAACTAGACGCGGACATCGGCGACCGGCAGGTGCACGAGCAGGCGCAAGAGGTTGCCCAAATAATTTCCCACGTGGCCCGCCAGCAGGTTCTACCGGCGGCTTCCGACCCTTTGGGCCTGATGCCCGATGAGCTGGAAGAAATCGCCAGCCGGGTGGGGGAGGCCAAGCGGCGGCAGCTTGACGTTATCAACCATCTTTTCAACGGCCTGCGGCAATTTTTATCCGTTCACTACGGCGTTTGGTCCGTGCCCAACCGCGTCACGGCCCGGCTGTTTAAGCAGCTGGGCGTTATCTCCAGCCTGGAAATCATGGCGGGCAACGGCTTTTGGAGCAAGGCACTGAGCGAAGCGGGGGTTGCGACGGTCGCAACGGATTCTTTTGAGTGGGCCAGAACGTCCGCAACGGGCCATGAACCCTGTCACCCGGTCGTCAGGCTCGACGCACCAAGCGCAATCAGGCGCTTTTCATCCGTGCAGCTGATTATCTGCTCGTGGGCTCCCAACTTCAATAAAAGCGACATGCAGGCGATTGCGGCCTGGGAAAAATACAACCCCGGGGCCCACCTCATTTTTATTGGCGAAAAAAGGGGCGCGACCAATTCACCGACCTTTTGGCAAACGGCCCGTCTGGGCACAAGCCCGGCCTTGCGCCGGATAAACCGGTCACTGCGCAGTTTTGATTTTATTAACGAACAAGCCTTTGAGATAAAACATGAAATTTAAAAAAACAATTTTACTTATAGCCATCTTCTTATTGCTTCTGGGTGCGGGCAGCATGCTCTCCAACGTGCAGTCGCGCGCAGCCGACCAGCTGCTTGAGGCTTACGGCCTCAGCAACAACACGCGCTACTTCAACGTGCGGACCAAGCAGCCCGTCTCGTCGTTTCTGGGCTACCTGCAAAAGCACTACCCTAAAAACAAAATGCAGGTCCACCTGGTCAGCAGGGGCAAAACCAAGCAGACCTTAATCTGGTCCAATCATAACGTGGTCAAGCTGCCGACGGAGTCTGGACGCTATTTCTCCGTTGACGACTTTAAGGGCGCCGTCTCCTTTGCCGTGCTGGGTCTGAACGCAAAAGTGAAGGTCATGAAAACGCAGGGCAACCAGTACGTCGTTTTAAACGGCACGTATTACACCGTTGTCGGCACGCTCAAGCACTACCGGCAGATGAAGCAAAATGGCTATTACCTCACGACGGGGCCGCAGCAGCCGACGGGGCGGTTCAAACTGAAAAATTATGATATCATCGTTGACGGTTCGAGTCGGGCAATCAGGCGCGTGGCCGCGCACTACGGTGCCCGCATCAAGACGCCGGACTTCGTTAGGAACCACCAGGTTCACCGTTTTTCGGTCATCCGGGAAATTTTAGTCATCCTGCTCTTCACCGTGATCAGCGCGACCTGCACCGTCTTCTTGGCGCTGATCGACTGGGAGACGGTCAAGCAGACGCACCTGAGCGGTGGTCTCCTGCAAAACTGGCTAATTAACCGCAGCGTGCGCATGGTACTGACAGAGGCCCTTTTGGCTGTTGCCGCATACTTTTTCCTGTGCTGGCGGGCGTTTTTCTCAAACCCGCGGCACTTGTTGGGGCTTCTGCTGGGCTTCTGGCTGGTTCTTGCCTGCACTTACGGCTGCAGTATCTTGCACTTATTGCGAAAGGAAAATCACGATGCTTAACTTACCAGCAGACTTTGTTCAAAAGTACCGCAAACTACTGGGTGAAGAACGCGCCGCCCGCTTTTTGGCTGCACTTGCGCAAAAGCCAAAAAAGGCCTTCAGGATAAACCCGTTGAAGGCCCAGCAGAATGTGGCTTACCCCTTAGAGCGGCCCGTCCCCGCGGTTGCCAACGCCTGGTACGGGCGCGTCCAGGGTCAGGATCCGGAGTGGGTCAGCGGAACGGTATACTCGCAGGAGCCAGCCGCGATGTTCCCGGCCCAAATTGCGGACGTTCAGCCGGGTGAACGCGTGCTCGACCTTTGTGCCGCCCCGGGGGGCAAGAGCACGGCCCTGGGCGAACGGCTTCAGGGAGAGGGGCTGCTTGTTGCCAATGAGATTGTCCGTCCCCGTGCCCGCGTCTTGCGCGAAAACCTCGAGCGCTGGGGCGTGGCCAATGCCCTGATTACAAGCGAGAAGCCGGAAGTCCTGGCCCGCCGGTTCCCGCGCTTCTTCACCAAGGTCGTCGTGGACGCACCGTGCAGCGGCGAGGGCATGTTCCGCAAAAACCCGCAGGCCGCCGATTACTGGTCGCAGGACTACGTCTTAACGTGCCAGCGGCGGCAAAAGGAAATACTGACAGAGGCCGTAAAGTGCTTGCAGCCGGGCGGGACGCTGGTCTACTCAACCTGCACGTTTGCGCCCGAGGAAGACGAGCAGATCGTGGCCTGGCTGGTTGCTGAATTTGGCTTCAAGGTCGAACCGGTTGAGCTAAAAGGTATTCGCGTTGACCACGGCCACCCCGAATGGGCCCAAGGAGAAACAGCCGTGGCGGGCGCACTGCGCTTTTGGCCTAATGCGGGAATTGGCGAGGGCCAGTTCGTGGCCAAGCTCGTGCTGCCGGATTCTGTAGAGCAGGCTTTAGCCGGACCGCGCAAGAAGCAGCGCCGCAAAAACCCGCCGGGCGGGTTAGCTAGGGAGGAAGCAGAGTTTGTGAACGCAGTGCTGGGCCCGTTCAACCTGCCGTTAGGCCTGGCTGATTGGCGCAAGACCAGCCAGGTCAGTCAGGGGCACGTCTTTATTCCGGCCCTGCCCGCTGGCGACCTGCACCTTAGGGTGCTGAATAACGGTCTGGAGCTGGGCGTCTTAAAGAAAAAGCGGTTTGAACCGGGCCACCAGCTGGCGCTTGTTTTGGCGCAAGTTGCGCAGAGCCGCGTGGTCGAGCTGGGGGAGGAGGACTACCTGCATTACCTGCACGGTGAGACTGTTCTTGCTTCGAGCACCTTGCGCGGCTTCGTCTTGGTGAGCCGCCGTGGTTTGATTTTTTCTTTTGGCAAGCTTACCGCAAGCGGCGTCCTTAAGAACTTTTACCCCAAGGGCCTGCGGATACTGAAGAAGGATTGAAGGATTACGAATGATTAAATTAATTGCAACAGACATGGACGGCACCTGGCTGACCGATGATAAGACCTATGACGAAGAGCTTTTCCTGCGGGAATTCGCGCTAATGCAAAAGCGGGGCATTAAGTTCGTGGTTGCCAGCGGCAACCAGTTCGAAAACCTGTACGCACGCTTCCCCAAGGTGGCCGATAAGCTTTACTTTGTGGCGGAAAACGGGGCGCTGGTTGCGCAGGGGCGCCAGGTCATCCACGTTGAATGCCTGTCGGATGCAGACTGGCGGACCATCCTGCACATAACGCGGCAGCATGATGAGAGGGTGACGGTGTCGGGGCTTGCGAGTGCGTATGTGCTTGCCAGTGCCGGTGCTGATTACGCCCGGGACTTAAAAAAGTACTACGACAAGCTGACCGTTGTCTCTGACTTTGACCACCTCGACGACCAAATTTTCAAGGCGACGTTTTCCGTTGCCGCCCCCAAGATGCCGTCCATGCTGGCGGAACTCGAGCGGGACTACCCGCAGCTTGGTTTTGTATCCGGCTCCGCAACATCCATTGACATGTCGACCAAGGGCATGAATAAGGCCGCCGGCCTCAAGTACCTGGCCGCCAAATTCAACATTAATCCGCGCGAGATGGCCGCGTTTGGGGACAGCGGCAATGACGTCGGCATGCTCAAGTATGTCGGCCGCAGCTATGCCACCGCGACGGCGCTGCCAAGTGCCAAAAGGGCTGCGGGCCGGGTAATCGGTTCAAGCAACGACAGCGCGGTTCAAAGGGAAATTTGGCACATGCTGAACAATTAAGCCGTTATTGCGGCACAGACCAAAAAATATGCTAAGCAAAAATTGCTTAGCATATTTTTTATTATGTAAAGTTAAACCAATTGGTCGAGCAAATTCTTCAGCGGCCAGTCGTAATACTTCTTAATCGTGGTCAATGCGCTCAGGTCGCTTTGCCCGTAGACGGCCATCAGACCGGCCAGTTCCTGCTGCCAGTTCATGATCACGTGCAGCAAGCCTGCGGCACCTTTTTGCTGCAGCGTCTGCAAAAAGACGTTGGAGATGCCGACAAACTTGCCGCCGAGGCAGAGCCCCTTAAAGACGTCCAGCGGGTTGCGCACGCCGCCGGAAACAATGAAGTCGACCCCTTCTTGTGCGACTTGCAGGGCGGAAATGACGGTGGGCAGACCGACGTCTTCGAGGTAGGAGAGGTCGCTCGGGTTGCGTGCGTTCTCAATCTGCGCGAAGTTGGTTCCACCGCTGCCGGCAACGTCAAACATGGTAAAGCCCGCGCCCTGCAGCAGGCGGACGCTTGCACTATCCAGGCCGAACCCGACTTCCTTGATGATGATCGGCACGGTAAGCGTCTGGCGGAGATTTTGCAGATTATCCAGCCAGTAAAAATCACGCTCGCCCTCAGGCATCGCAATCTCCTGCACGGTGTTCAAGTGCACCTGCAGGGCATCCGCGCCAAGTGCGCTAACGATTTCTTGTGCAACCTTGGGGCTCGTCTTGGCGTTAATGTTGGCCAGCACCACCCCGTCCGGGTTTTCCGTCCGCGCAACCAAGAAGCTGTCCAGCTGCTCCTTCTCCTTCACCAAAATGCTGGCTGAGCCCAAGGCCAGTCCGATGTGTGCGGCGCCTGCAATTCTTCCCAGGGACCGGTTGACGGCAAAAGATTTCTTTGATCCGCCGGTCATTGCATTGATGAAGAAGGGGGCGGCCACGGGTTTATCAAACATCGTCGTTGCAATTGCGCGGGGCTCCACCCGCGTTTCCGGCAGGGCCGGACGGAGCAGGTGCATTTGGTCAAAGCTGTTGACCTTGTCCGCTTGGTAAAATTTTTGGGCTAACTGCAGGTGGTCCTCTTTGCGTTCAGATCTTACAGACATATCTTCTCCTTACTGCGTGGCTTTTGCCTGGTGCACGTGAAAGTCCAGCGGCATGATACCGTTTTGGCGCCATTCCCGTTCAAGTGCGCTAACGTTGGTAGTCTCGTCAGCGATGACAATCCCACAGTCGCCGTTGCCGGCACCAGAAGTCTTAGCCGCTCCGCCGAAGGCCTCCGCGATGGTGATCAATTTGGACAAGCGGGGAATCTCGATTGCAATCTGGTTAATCTGTGCAAAGTGCTGCAGAAGACTGCGGTTAACCCTGATTTGCTTCTTGATCAGCTTGATGTCATTTTCTTCAAAACCGGCAACCATCTTCAACACGCACGACCTGGATAAACTGAGGAAATCCTTGTATTCATTGTTGAGCGCGGCCTTGTTGGCGTTGGTTTCATCGACCAGGCGCGAGGTCGATGCCGGCTTTTGACTCCACCCAATGATCAGTTTCATGCCTTTTGGCGGGGTCAAAAGCTGGACTTTCAGTCCAGGCCATGCTTCGCTGACGACCGCCGATAGCGTTTTCTGTGCCAGTTCTCGGCGCAGCCAGGCCTTGTCAAAGGTCTGGTAGGCAATCCACCCGCCGTAGACGCTTGCTGCAATATCGCCGGCAGAACCGTTGCCCTGAACGGAATAGTGCGAAATGGCGGATAATTTATAAACGAGTTCGTTAGTGAAGGGAACGTGGTAAAAACGCAAGATTGCCTTGACCGTTGCCACCGTAACGGCAGCGCTTGAGCCGAGGCCATACTTCTTGCCGTCGGCTGAGTCTAAATCGGAATTGACGTGGAGGTCATAGAGCTTCATCTTGATCTTCTGTTCAATGCAGAAGCGCTCGGTGTATGAAATGGCTGCCAGGATGTATTCGAAGGGGTTGTCCCGGTTGTCAATCACCATCTTGGCGCCCCGCCTGGCCCAGTGAATCGAGTTTTGGGAGTATTGCTTCGAGTGAATCAGACCCGTGGCAGAGTTGGTTTTAGTAATTGAAACGCGGATAAACTGGTTGACCGCAACTAAAATTGCGGGGCAGTTGGCTTCTAAAACGGCGTATTCACCCGCAACATATAATTTTCCGGGTGCTTGTTCTGTTATCAAAAGAATTTAATCTCCTAATCCATTAATACGGTAACTAGTCCAGATATAAGAGACCAGGACCAAAAGTTTGCATTACTATCTTAACATTCTCAAATTCTGATACAAACTGCTTAGTAATTTCTTTGACATTTTTTAACTGACACAGAATTTTGACGTTGGGTCCGGCGTCAATCGTGTAGTAACATTCAATCCCGGTACGGCGCAGTTTTTGAACCAGGGCAATTGCTTTTAACGTTGCGGGCGCAAAGTAGGTGAAGTCCGGCCACGCGGTTAGGTTGACCGCGTGCATCTCGTTTGCATTCAATTCGGCCAGCTGGCCCAGGGCCGTAAAGTCGCTTGCCCTGACTGCCGCGATCATCGCCGCCAGTTCCTGGTCGTTGCGTGCCAGCCACGGTTTGAAGAAGGGCGACGTTTGCGCCTGCTCCATGCCGCTAGTAGAAGGCAAGTCCTTGGGCTTATCATCTAGCTCAACGGCCAGAAGGCGCAGGTCCATCTGGGGCTCTTCGTCCAGCGGGTAGGCAAAGGACGAGGCGTCGCTTTCGCCCTTTTGCCAGACGGCAAAGCCGCCGTAGACCGACCTAGAAGCCGAGCCGGAACCCAAGCGGGCAAGGCGGGACAGTTCCCGGCGGTCAACGTGGAGGTCATAATAAGCACAAAAAGCCCCGGCAAGCGCCGCAAAGGCGGAGCTAGACGATGCCAAGCCGGCCGCGGTCGGAACGTGGTTGGTCGACGTGACCGTCAAGTTGCCGCTCACGCCGAACTTTTCCTGCAGCAGTTTAACGTAGGAAAAAACGCGCTGGCGGCTCCGGCCCACCTGTTCGACGCCATTCAAATAGAAGTGCTTTTCGGCACTGGCGGAAACCGCCGTATCCGTATAAAAACGGTCCAGCGTCATTGACAGGCTGGACATTAAGGGCAGGCGCAACCGGGCGTCGGCTTTGCCCCAGTACTTGATTAGCGCAATGTTGGTGTGTGCACGAACGGTTTTTTTCATTAAATCTCCTCAATCCAGCTGTCAGCAGCAATCTTTTGACTCTTGGCGCTAATTGCGCGCGCAACCGCCCGCGTGGGGCACAGGGCGATGACGATGCCGCCGAGGCCGCTGCCCGAGAGCTTGAAGCCCAGCGCACCGTTGGCCAGCGCGATTTTTTCCAATTCGTCGATCTTGGCGGTGGACAGCGCAAACGAGCGCAGAATCGCCTGGGCGCGGGTGAAGCAGTGGCCAACGCTCTTTTGGTCACGCCTAAGCCAGGCCTTTTTGACCTCGTCTGTCAATTGCCCCAGGTGCGCAAGCCGAGCGCGCGCTTTCTCCTGCTTTTCCACCTGCCGCTGAACCTGGGCCACGGCCTCTTTGGTGCTGCCCAATTCGCCCGTATCCATGATCAGGAGCACGGCGCCCAGCTGTGCCGCCAGCGTTTTGGCGCCCATTTCTTTGTTAAAAAAGATAAGGTGGTCGGAGTCAACGGCGGCCGCATCCAGACCAGAGGCCTTGCCGTGATTGATTGTCTCCGCGTGGTTGGTAATGGCGCTGACCTCGTTTGGGGACAAGCCGAGGTCAAAGTATTCGTCCAGCGCCTTGGTTGTTGCCAGCGCCACCGTGGCACTGGAGCCAAACCCGCGTTCCGTAGGAATTTTACCGGTGTAGGTGATTTTGAGCGCTTCGGGCCGGTTCGTCTTTGCCAGCGTCGTCTTCACCACGTACTTGAGCCCATCGTACTCGCTTGGAGCCGCGAAGAACGGGCCGTGATAGCACGCCGTGTCCATCCACATTGCCCCCGCCGGCTCAACCGTCGTTTTAATGTGCAGCGTCTTGATGGGCATTGCCAACGCGTCATAGCCGTAAACGACCGCGTGCTCACCAATCAGGATGACCTTGCCGTGTGCTAAATAAGAGCATTTCATTTTATTTAAGATCCTTAATGTTTGAAAAAATTTTGTTGTCCTATGCTAAAATAAGTAGCAAAGGAGAAGAGAACAAATGATCAAGATTTTAGTCGGTCGGCAGACGGATCGCCTGCAAGAAAAAATTCTAGAGCGGGCAGTCACAAATTACCAGCAGCTGCCTGAACACAAAACCTTTGTCATTGTCCCTAATCACATTAAGTTTACCACAGAAGTGCGGGCAATAGACAGGCTGGCATTGAGGCAAGATACCGCTGACGCCGCGGTTAAAAACCTGCAGGTGCTGTCGTTTTCGCGCCTGGCGTGGTTCTTTTTGCGTGATGCGCCGGACGGCTTGCCCACCCAGCTCGATGATGCGGCCGCAGCGATGCTGCTAGCAAAAATCATTGAACAGGAAAAAGACAAGCTGCACCTGTTCAAGGTGGTTACGCCCGGCCTAGTCAAGCAGCTCTACGACACAATACTGCAGGTGCGTGAGGGCAACGTGGACCTGGGCGATTTGGACGACAGCCACATGGACCCTGAGACCAAGGCCAAGGTGGCAGACCTCAAGGTTATTTATGACGCCTTCATTGCCGCAATCACCGGCAAATTTTCCACCGCCAACGAGGTGCAGCTGCAGCTGAACGAATACCTGGCGCGCCGGACGGACTTGGGGCAGACGGACTTCTACTTTTCTGATTTTTCCCATTTTTCGCTACAGGAATGCCTGACGATCAAGCTCTTGATGCTGCACGCGCACAGTGTAACCCTGGCGTTTAAAACCAAGATGGGCGACCTCAACCCAAGTCCCGAGCCAGGCGACTATGACTACGTCATCCAAAAGACCATCGGTCAATTGGTCGACTTCATTAAGAAACGCAGCCTCAATTATACGGTCGAGAAGACGCCCGTAGCGGCTAACCCCACGAAGCGTGAGCTGCTGAACGCATTTTGGACCGGCGCAATCAATACGCCCGATAGCCTCGACCAGGTGCAGCTGGTGCGTGCAGACAACCGTTACGCCGAGGCCTATTTCGTTGCGCGCACGATCTACCAGCAGGTGGCTTTGGGGCATTACCGCTACCGCGACTTTCTCGTGCTGGCCCCCAACCTGCACGAATACGAGACCTACTTGACCCCAATCCTGCGGCAAAACCACATTCCCTTCTTCGATGACCTGCAGCAGGAGATGAAATATCACCCCCTAGTCGTTCTGATTGAGAGCGTCGCGCAGCTTCTGCGCAAGCCGCTGCAGACTCAGAGCATGCTCACGGTGATGAAAACCCAGCTGATCATTCCCGACTGGTACCAAAACGACGCCGCGTACATTCACGATGTTGATGAACTGGAAAACTTTGTGCTGGCCCACGGCATCAACCACAACCTATGGAAGCGGGACTTTTCGACTTACGTTGCGGCCGAAGTGATCCGCCTTGATCAGTTTCCGGCCGAGGTGGCCAAAATCGGCAAGCTCAAAGACTACTTCGTCAAACGGATCGGGCGTGTTTTAACCGCCATGGACAAGGAGGCGGACACGCAGAAGGCCATCACGATTTTCTTCAACTTCTTGACGCGTACGGGCGTGCCGGCGACGCTTGAAAAATGGCGCGCAGACGCCCAGGAAAGGGGCGACCTCCAGCAGGCCCGGCAGTCCGAACAGGTTTGGGACCTGCTGATCAGCCTGCTCCACGACTACCTGCTGATCAACCCGGACGAGTTCGATGCCGGCCAATTTTTTGACGTCCTCATCAACGGCTTCAAGGAAGCAGCCTTTGCACAGATCCCTTCGACGATGGACGCCGTCAACCTTTCCGAAACCGGGATTGTCCAGGTCAGCGGCTACAAGCAGGTCTTCATCATGGGCGCAACCAGCACGGGCCTGCCCCAGATCGAGACCACGCCGGGCCTTTTGAGCACGGAAAACCTAGAAAGGATGAGTCCAGACTTCGGCGAGGACTCCTATATCGAGGACCACCAGCAGCTGAGCAATCTTGACCAGAACTACCAGTTTGGCGGTTCGCTGGCGCTTGCGCAGGACAAGGTGTACCTGACGTGTCCAGTAGCCAACGTGGACAACGAGGCAATCGCGCCCTCCCTTTACTATGAGCGGATCAAAAAGGCCGGTGCCCCGGAATTCAACCAGCACAACTTGCCGGAGGAGAAGAAGGACCTGCTGGGCTTTTTGACCAACCCTGAGGCCAGCCTGGGCTACCTGACCTACCTCAACCAAAGCAAAGCAGCGGTAGACGTCTCTGACCTCTTGCAGTTGACACGCAGCTACCTGCCGCAGAAAACGGCGGCGATTCTTAAGGCCAGCCAGTTTGTTAATGAACCCGGCGATATCGGGGCGGAATTGGCCCAGGAATTGTACGGGCCCAACCTGAATTCATCGGTGTCCCAACTGGAAACTTTTTACGAAAATTCGTACGAGTACTTCCTAAACTACGGGCTGCGCCTGCACAAGCGCTTTGAAAATGAATTAGACGTAATCCAGGCGGGCAACTACTTCCACGAAACGTTCGACCTGCTGGTCAAGGAGTTAGATAAGCGCGCGCTGGACCTGGCAGAAATTGACAGCGTGACCCTGCAGCACGTGCTCGAGCAAGTGCGTTCCACCATGAAGGAGGAGGCCCGCTACCAACAGCTGCTCAACGATCCCTTCAACCAATTTTTGTTTAAGTGCCTCGATCAAACCACCTCCAAGGTGGCGTTTAACTGGCAGCGTGCGGTTCAAAAGACGCCCCTGCGTGCCCGGTATTCCGAATTGAGCTTTGGTCCGGGTGAAAAGGTTAAGGGGCTCAACTTTAGGGTTCCTGATCTGGTCGGCGAGCACTACGTGAACCTGCGCGGTAAAATGGACCGGGTCGATCTGGCCCAGGAGCCGGATCAAGACGGGGTTTTAGCCCAGGTGATCGACTACAAGTCATCGGCCAAGAAGTTTAACCTTGGCCTTTTTTACAACGGAATCGCGCTGCAAATGGTGTCATACCTTGACGTGCTGGCCCAAAACAAACGCTTCTTTGCGGGCAGCGCGCAGCTCGACCTGCTGGGCGCATTCTACCAGACCGTCACCAGGCAGACCGAGCGGTTGAACGGCAAAGAGCTGTACACCAGCAGCCTGCAGCTTAAGCAGCCCAATCTGGACGGCAAGATGCGGCTGAAGTACACGGGCGTAATGACCAACGATGAGCTCCTGATGCTTGACGCCGAGCCCGGCCTCAAGAGTAGCGGCATGTCATCAAGTCTTTATTCCGGCGTCAATTCAAAAAAGGACAGTAGCCTGAGCTTTCGCGGCAACGCCTTTAGCGCAGAGGAACTCAAGCTGCTGCTTAAGTACGACGAGGAACTAATTAAGGAGGCTTCCAGCCAGATCCTATCGGGCAGAATCCGGCTTAACCCGTACAAATATGGCAATGGCATCAACGCTTTATCGTATTCCGACTACCGCGACATCTTCTTTTTTGATGCAATGCTCAAGGAAAACAAGTACCACCAGATTGGCGGCCTCACGAAGAAGGAACTGCTTAGAAAAATCAGGGAAAAACTAGGGGAAGGAGACGAATAATGGCCCAGTTTACGAAGGAACAACAAAAAGCAATTGACGACCGGAACCTGGACGTTCTGGTTTCCGCCTCCGCGGGCAGCGGCAAAACCACGGTCTTGGTGCAGCGCCTGCTGCAGGAGATTCTGGCGGGAACGGATGTCGATCGCCTGCTGGTGGTGACCTTTACCAAGGCAGCCGCGCAGGAAATGAAGGACCGCATAAAAACAGTGCTGCAAGAGGAGATGGCCCGTAGCAGCGAAACGAGTTACCTGCGTCGCCAGCTCAACCTGGTCGATACGGCCAACATCTCAACGATTGATGCCTTTTGCTTGGACGTCATTCACCGGTTTTACTACGTCATCGACCTTGATCCCGGGTTCAGCATCCTGACCGATGAAACCCAGGCGGAGCTGATGCGCGAACGTGCGCTGCGCGAGGTTGAGGCGGAATTTTTGGAGAACGGGGACGAGAATTTTATTGCCTTTTACAATAACTTTGCCGGCGATAGGGACGCCGAATCAGCCCAGAACCTGCTGCTCGACCTGTACGACTACGCGATGGCCAAACCGGATTACCGCGACTGGCTCAAGGGTTTGGCCGCAAAATACGAGACTGGCGCAGCGGTGGTTGAGACTAGCTTGTGGCAGGATAAGGTCAAGCCCTACCTCCTGACCACTTTTACCAGTTTGCAGCAAAGAGTGGACCAGCTTGCAGGCGACCCGGTGATGGCGACCACGGAATTGGCCAAGGTGAATAAGACGCTCACGGTCTTTAGTGGTAGCCTCATACGCTACATAAAAAGCCTCGCTGACGATGAAGCATACGACAAGCAGCGTGAGAATCTGCGCAGCTGCGTTTTCACCGGTGGAATGCGCAAATCCAGCAAGTGGGATGAGGACATCCAGGACTTCTATGAAGAGTGCCGCGACCTTAAGGACGAAGCCGCTGAGCAGGTCTTTACGTCGTTCACGTCCTTTTACGCAACAAACGAACAGGAGCAGCTTGAGCTGCTGGCCCGCGGCCAAAAAATCATGTCCGCAGTCACAAAGGCCGAGTTGGCCCTGATTGACCGCTTCGGCCAGCTTAAGCGGGCGGAAAATCTGCTTGACTACAGCGACATGGAACAGCTGGCTTACCAAATCCTCAGTCAGGACACGTCAGCCGCGCAGATGGCGCGGTCGTTCTACCAGGACAAGTTCACCGAGATCATGGTCGACGAGTACCAGGACATCAACGCCCTGCAGGAAAAAATCCTGCAGCTGGTTAAAAAAGACGGGCAGAACAACCTTTTCATGGTGGGTGACGTCAAGCAGTCCATCTATGGCTTCCGGCAGGCCGACCCCGGTCTATTTCTGCACAAGTACCAGGAGACGGCCAAGAAGGAAAACAAGGGGGCAGAGCGCATTTTGCTGTCCGCAAACTTTCGCTCCACTAAGCCGGTGATCGACCTGGTCAACAAGATTTTTTCCGGCGTTTTGACGCCTGCTTTTGGCGGCATCGATTACGCTAAGGAGGGCCGGCTGGTTCTGGGCGCGGACTATTACCCCCAAAACCTGCCCCACGCCGCGGAAATCATTTACCACGAACAAAACAAGGAGGCCCCGGAGGACGAGGAGGTCGATTCAGCGGAGATTGCAATGGTAATCAACCGCATCAAGCAGTTTAAAAATGAGCACCTGAAGGTCTATGATGCCGGCCTTAAAACAACTCGGCCCTTCGCGTACAGCGACATTGCAATCCTGACCAGGAGCCGCAGCGCCAATCTAGCAATAATGCAGGAGTTTGCTAAGAACGACCTGCCGCTCCTAGTGACCGATGCCAAAAATTACTTCCAGACGCTTGAACTGACGGTTATCATGAACTACCTGCGGATAATCGATAATCCCGACCAGGACATCCCGCTGGTGGCTGTTTTGCGCTCGCCCCTTTTCAACTTTACGGAGTCTGACCTGGCCCAGATTAGGGTTCACAGTAAAAACACCAGCTTCTACAGCGCACTGACGGCCTACGTTGCGGTTCATGACCCACTGGGCCAGGAGGTCAAGGACTTCCTAAACCAGCTGGAGGACCTGCGCCAGTTTGCGACCACGCACCGCATTTCCGAACTAATCTGGAGCATTTACGAGCGTACCGGCCTCTTGGAAATCATGACTGCACTGCCCAACGGCAAGCAGCGCCGGGTTAACCTGGAGTCTTTGTACGAGCGTGCCGCTTCCTATGAGAGTGCCGGCTTTAAGGGACTTTATCAGTTTATCAACTTCATCGAACGCATGCGCCGCAGCCAGAAGGACCTGGCCCAGCCGTTGCTTAATAAGGAGGCAGGCGACTCGGTCAGGTTGATGACGGTACACGGTGCGAAGGGGCTGGAATTCCCCATCGTGTTCTACATCGGGATGCAGCACCGCTTTCAGACGCGGGATTTGAGCGGCAACTACATCATTAATTCCGATAACGTGGGTCTGACCCTGCACCTTGAACACTACCGTGCCGACACGCTGCTCAAGGCGGTCGATAATATCGCCAAAAAGAAACAGATGCTGGAGGAAGAGGCCCGGATAATGTACGTCGGCATGACCCGCGCCCGGCAGAAGCTGATCCTGGTCGCTGACGTGAAGAACCTGCCCAAAAACATCCAGACGTGGAAGCACCAGAACAGGGCAGGGCAGATGACGCTTTCCAGCAAGCTGGGCGCAACGAGCCCCATGAGTTTCATCGGGCCAACAATAGGCTTCGAGCAGCACATAAGCCAGTCGATCAAAGACGTAACCAGAGCCCTGGACGAGGGTGAGGACCTCCTGTTTTTGCGCTACCAAGACGAAAAAATTGCAGCCGAAGAAACAATCGGGGACAAGCCAGTTAAACCGGAACGCGATAACGCGCTGCTAGACAGGACGGCCAGGCGTCTTTACGCCTTTAAGTACGCCTTTAAGGATGCTAGCCGGACGACGGCTTACCAGTCCGTTTCGGAGATCAAGAAGGCGTTCAACGACCCGGTGGAGAGTGAGCTTGAAAATGCCCGCCTCTTGCCCTCGACCAACCGCTACCTGCAGCCGATTGATACCAAGCCCAACTTTCTCTTTGAAACCAAGTTTACCGGTGCAGAAATCGGGACCGCGATGCACCTGCTCTTGCAGTACTACGACTATAAGGGAAGGGGCGACGACGAGCAGCTTGACGCCGAGATTAAGGACCTGGTGAAGCACAACAAGCTTAACCCCGAGATTGTGCCCAGTCTGCGCAAGGACCAGATCAATTGGTTCGTCCACAGCGCCTTTACCGCCGAATTTTGGCAGAGTCCTGAAAAGCTTAAGCGCGAAGTCGAATTTTCAAGTTTATTGCCCGCCTCCAGCCTGTTTGGCGAATTCAGCGATCCGACGGCTAAAATTCTGGTTCATGGTACAATTGACGGTTATTTCATTGAAAATGATGGCATAATATTATTTGATTACAAGACAGACTACGTTGACCCCGCACACCCAGAGCAGTCCATCGCCGCAATCAAGCAAAAGTACACGGGCCAGCTGCGTCTGTACGAGCAGGCGCTGAATTACTTTGCGGGCAAACACGTGACCCACAAGTACCTGATTCTATTGGGCGCTAAAAGTGTTGTAGAGATTAAGTAAGGGAAAGATAAAAAATGACTTCATTTGCTAAGGATACCTTTGCTGTTGTGGACTTGGAGACAACAGGGACCCAACGGGAAGATGACAACCATATCATCCAGTTTGGCTGCGCCATCATCAAGAATCTGCAGGTGGTTAAGACCTATTCGTTCATGATCAACCCGCACCGCGATATTCCGCTAGCGGTGCAAAACCTGACCCACATTCATAACGCGGACGTTGCCAAGCAGAAGGACTTTTCCTACTTTGCGCCCCGGATTATCAAGATACTCAAGGGAACGGTTTTTGTTGCCCACAACGTTAACTTTGACCTCCCCTTTTTAAACTATGAGCTCATGCAGAATGGCTACGAGGCCCTGGCCAACCGCGCCATTGACACGGTTGAACTGGCCAAGATTGCCTTTCCGACCGAGCCGTCTTACAAGTTAAGCGACCTGACCAGCCAGCTGGACATCAAGCACCTGAATCCGCATAAGGCAGACTCCGACGCGTACGGGACGGCGATCTTGCTGCTGCGGGCACTCCACAGGCTGGAGGCCCTGCCGCAGGCGACGTTAAACACGCTCAGTTCGCTCGGGCACGGGCTGACGCGTGACACGTCCTGGGTCTTCACCACGATTGCCGACGACCTGCGCAAGCAGAAGCGGCCGCTTGGCAAGGAGTACCGGCAGGTGCGCAACGTTGTTTTGCAAAAGCAGACGACCAGAATAGGCAGGGAAGAAGCCGCATCCGAAACCGCCTTTGTAAAGTCCAATAAGGAGAAGCGCAGGCTTTTTAAGGGCAAGATCAACTACAGGCAGCCCCAGGTTGACCTGATCAACCGCATTAATGACTTTCTTGCGCAGCCCAAGCAGCGAGCACTGCTAGTTGAGGCACCCAACGGCACGGGCAAGACTTTTTCCTACCTGTTTGCATACGCCTACCGCCTGTACTCAAACCGCAAGCTGGTCGTCGCAACGCCAACGAAAATCCTGCAAAATCAAATAATCAGCCAGGAAATACCCCAACTGGTCAAGGTGACCGGTCTGGATCTGACGGCAGAGGTGGTCAAGTCGAGCAGCCACTACCTTGACCTTGACGGCTTTTACCACAGCCTCTACCAGGGGACATCCAATAAGACGGCGCTGATCCTGCAGATGCGCATCCTGGTCTGGCTGACCGAGACCCAGACAGGGGACCTGGATGAACTGCAGCTAACCAGCTATCGTGCGCCCCTGTTTGCGCAGATCAGCCATCCGGGGGATGCACGCGTTGCCAGCACCTTTGCCGGCGTTGACTTCTGGAACTTGGCGCGGCAGCGTCAGGAACAGGCGGACATCCTCGTCACCAACCACGCATACCTGGCCAACCACTACAATGACATGATCTGGGGGCAGAACCCGTACCTGGTGATCGATGAGGCCCACCGCTTTGTCGACAGCGTAATCAGTTCGCGCAACGACTCCTTCCAGTTTGAATCGCTCTGGGGCGTTTTAAACCACCTGCGCAGCCTGCTGTATTACACGGATGACAGCGTGTTCAACCAGTACGGCAACGACGTGCAGTTTAACTTTTTGCTTGAGAAGCTTAACCCGGCGATTTTGAACCTGATTCATGTGCTCAACCAGCTGCAGCGTTTGCTCAGTTCGAAGAAGGCCAAGGCGCTGGGGAAAAACGTGTTGCCCAACGGCAACATGCTGCTCAGCTTTCAAGCGGCGGCCCTATTCCCCCCAAAGGGAAAGTTTAGGTCTAAATTGACCGAATTTCAGCGTAAGTTGGAGGCGGTCCGCGAGCAAACCAACCAGATTTTGTTTAAACTTGACAATGAAACCGATAATTCAAATACGGAGCGGGACGCCTTTTTGAATGAACTGGTCGAGCAGATTGACCGGTTGGACTTTTACATCGCCAAGGGCTACCAGCTATCCGACCTGCTGCATAAGCAAAAAGACTTAGAGCACGAGGGCTTTATCGTCAGCCTGACGGATCCCCAGGACCCGCTGAGTGCCAACCTGAGCTGGACCATGCTGGATTCAACGGATGAGTTGAAGCAAATCTACAACCGGTTTGACCATATTTCTTTTGTGAGTGCAACGCTGACCAGTGCGAATAGCTTTGCGTTTGCCGTCAAGCAGCTTGCGCTCAGCGAATTGGCCCCGCAGGAGTACATCGGGAGCAGCACGTTTAAGCTGGATGACCACCTGGAGGTTTTGGCGGTGAAGGACCTGCCCGATGCCAACAGTCCCCGCTACAACAAGCTTCTTGCGCACATTCTGGAGAATGACCTCGGCCGCAAAGAACACGTACTGGTACTGATGACGAACCTCGATAAGATCAGGGAGGTCTTCAGGATGATACTGAACGCGCCCAGTCTGCGCGACTTTGAAATCCTTGCACAGGGCGTATCCGGCTCTAACAACCGGATAACCAAGCGTTTTGCCATCGCCAAAAAAGCGCTCATCCTCGGAGCCGACAGCTTCTGGGAGGGCATTGACTTCCACGAATGCGGGGTTGACCTCGTGATTGCCGGCAAGCTTCCGTTTGAGTCGCCCGACCAGCCGGAAGTAAAATTGCGGCAAAAGCTTTTGCAGGACCACGGGGCCAACGTTTTTGAGACCGACACGATGCCGCGGGCGGTTATCCGCTTCCGGCAGGGAATGGGCCGCTTAATCCGCGGCGAAGATGACAAGGGGCAGTTCTTGATTTTGGATTCACGCATTTGGAACAAGGATTACGGCAAGGCGTTCTTAGCGGCAATCCCGGTGAAAACCCAAAAGGTTACTTTAAAACAATTACGAAACAAGCTGGATAACTATGATAAAAGATGATACGAGACAGACACTAAAATTTGTCATGTGGCTGGTTATAGCACTGGTAGTGCTGTACTTCGGGGCGCTGGCGGTTTTTTACCGGGCAACCAACCCCGTGCGCAGCGAAACCCGGGCAGCCAATACTATTGCCCTGCAAAAAACACCGATCAGGCACGTGGCCAAGAATTATCACCTGGACCGCGGGGTCAACAGCTATTCCCTGGTGGGACAATCGAAGGACCGGACCTGGTACTACTTTATCTACTTGCCGGCGCACAAACGGGGGCACCTTATCCCGGCGGGCAGGGGCGTGAGCGAAACGACCATCAGGAATAAATTTGCTGCTAAGAACCCGCACGTGCAGATCACCAAGGTCAACCTCGGCTGGTACCGCGGGCGGGCCGTCTGGGAGGTCGCCTCCAAGGATGCCGCGGGCAACTACTACTACCGGTTGTACGAATTTAAAACAGGAAATTTGCTTGCTAAGGTCGCTAATTAAATTTTTTTTTGGTATCATTGTTTTGATATGATATGGGAAGTGGAACAAAACTTATGACAGAATTAATTTCGATTGAAGATTGCTTTAAGCACGTTGACGAAGAAGTCAAGATGCATGTTTGGCTGACAGACAAGCGTTCGAGCGGGAAGATTGCCTTCCTGCAGCTGCGTGACGGTACGGGCTTTTTCCAGGGTGTCCTGCGTAAAAATGATGTTACGGATGAGACCTTTGAAACGGCCAAGTCGCTACACCAGGAGGCCAGCTTTTACATTACGGGGACGGTTCACAAGGATGAGCGTTCGCATTTTGGCTATGAAATCCAGATTTCTGACCTTGACGTAGTCACCAACAATGAGGGCTACCCGATTGGCAACAAGGAACACGGCATCGAGTTTCTGCTGGACCACCGCCACCTGTGGCTGCGTAGCCGGCGGCCCTTCGCAATTATGCGCATCAGGAACATCATTTATAAGGCAACGGTTGACTTCTTTGAGAAGGAGGGCTTTGTCAAATTTGATGCGCCGATCTTCATGCACTCTGCGCCTGAGGGCACAACTGAGTTATTCCACACCGAATACTTTGGCGGCGATGCCTACCTGTCCCAGTCAGGTCAGCTTTATGGCGAAGTTGGGGCCGAAGCGTTGGGCAAAATCTTTACCTTTGGTCCCACCTTTAGGGCCGAAGAATCTAAGACCAGACGCCACCTGACCGAGTTCTGGATGATGGAACCCGAGATGGCCTGGATGCACCAAGACGAATCCCTCGATATTCAGGAGCGCTTTTTGGCATATGTGGTCAAGCAGGTATTGGCTAACTGCCAGTACGAGCTGGAACTGCTTGACCGCGACCCTAAGAAGCTGGAACCGGCCGTAGAGGGCAACTTCACCCGGCTATCTTATGATGATGCGGTCAAGATGCTGCAGGATGATGGCCGTGACTTCAAGTGGGGCGACGACTTCGGTGCACCCGACGAGGCCTTTATTTCTGAACAATTTGACCGGCCGTTCTTCATTGTCAATTACCCCACCGCAATCAAGCCGTTTTACATGAAGAAGAACCCTGATAATCCGCAGGAATACCTCTGTGCGGACGTCCTGGCTCCTGAGGGCTACGGCGAGATCATGGGCGGCTCGGAACGTGAGAGCGACTATGATACTTTGAAAAAGCAGATTGAAGAAGCGGGACTGAACGTAGATGACTATGACTGGTACATGGACCTGCGCAAGTACGGCAGCGTCCCGCACTCCGGCTTCGGCATGGGCTTTGAACGCGTAATTGCCTGGATCTGCAAGCTGGATCACGTCCGCGAAGCAATTCCGTTCCCACGAATGATCAACCGGGTAAAGCCATAGGCTTAAAACCACATGAGCAAATAATACTAAAAAGTTGAACTAGGTTTTAGTTCAACTTTTTTAAAAGGGGAGAATTATCGTGCATTATAATGAGTACCGGATGCTGGGGTTTACAACGCTATCGAATGGCCTGCTGGCATACTACCCGCAGCTTAAGCTCAGCGATGCCGAAGTGCTGATGCTGATTCAGCTCGAAGCCTTTGCCCAAAAAGGTGAAGGCTTTCCGTCCAACGAGCAGCTCGCTGCAAACACGAATTGGTCTGCGATTGAAGTTGCCAGCATCATCCAGAAGCTGATTGAGCGCAAGTACGTCCAGATTGACCAAGTGACCGACAGCCAGAACAGGATTGGCAACCGCTATAACCTTAACCCGCTTTACTCCAGTCTTGATGATATCTTGGCCAAAAATGCTGGTGGCGCCACGCAGGATGCCGCGGGCAAAAGTAAGGCGGCGGCAGGACTCGACAATAGTCCATTAAAGCAGCTGCTGCGCCAATTTGAAATAGAATTTGGCCGCTACCTTAGCCCCATCGAGCGTGAAGAAGTCGCTGCATGGCTCAACGTTGACCACTACAGTCCGGAAATCATCAAGCTGGCTTTGCGGGAAGCCGTTCTGGCCCAGGCTTACAGCTTAAAGTACGTTGACCGCATACTTCTGAACTGGCAGCGGCATAACCTGAAGACCACCAGCGAAGTGCAAAAATTTTTACAGAGGAACAGGTAATGTCGGAAGAAAAATTAATTAGTACGAAAGAAGCGCGCAGGGTGCTCAGGACCATCAACGAGATGTATCCCGACGCTAAGAGCGAGCTGATGTGGGACACCAAATTTCACCTGCTGTGTGCGGTCCTGATGAGCGCGCAGACTACCGACAAGATGGTGAACCGCATCATGCCCCGCTTCATTGCCGACTACCCGTCACCCCAAGAACTGGCGGCGTCCCCAATTAAGGAGATTGAGGACCACATAGCCCAGATCGGGCTCTACCATTCTAAGGCCAAGCACCTCAAGGAGACCGCCCAAATCCTGGTTGACAAGTATCACGGTGAAGTCCCGGCGGATAAAAAAGCCCTGGTTGCGCTGCCGGGGGTGGGCGAGAAGACGGCCAACGTGGTCTTGGCCGACGGTTATGGCATCCCCGCCATTGCCGTCGACACGCACGTTGCGCGGATTTCCAAGCGCTTCCACATTGTCCCCCAGAACGCCAAGCCGCTGCAGGTTGAAAAAAGACTGGAAGAGATTCTGCTCCCGGACGAATGGATCCACACGCACCACGCGCTGATCCTGTTTGGCCGCTACTCGATGACGGCGCGGGACAAGGAAGACCCTTACACCTACCTGCAGGAGAAGTAGCAAAAAATCAACTAAAAGGCCGCAGCAATTATAAAATTGCTGCGGCTTTTTAGCGTCTCGTAGTATGGAGTTTTTATTGCTTGTCTTTAGAGGAGTTGCCGCTTTGCCCATTTGTGCTATCGCCTGCGCCGGGCTTTTGCTCGTCGCTATCCGCACCCGGTTTTCCATCATTGTCCTTTGCGTTATCCTGGGAAGCGTTTGTCTTTTCCTCATCGGCATCGTTCTGCTTCTTGGCAGAACTGTCTTTGTTTCGCCCAGGTGCTTGACCGGTCTGCGTGCTAGTGGTAGTGCTCGAACTGCTGCTGCTTGTCCACCGTCCGGTCCCGCTGTAAGTGCTGGTGTCATCAACGATCCCCGCTGGCGCGTGTCCGCGCACGAAGAGCTGCCACTCGCCCGTTGGGGAGACCTCGGGCGGATTGGAGTTGCGCGCAATCCGGGCCCTAATTACTGAGCTTGGCTTCTGCCAGTCAACGTTTTCCTTGTTACGCATCAGGTAGGTCATCATGTTCTTATAGAAAAGCTGAGCCGATTGCTGTCCAATTCCCGCAATGGTACCGTCCTTCAGGTTGTCGTAACCGGTCCAAACCCCGATGACGTAGCTTTGGGTATAGCCTACAAACCAAGAATCCTTGGGAGTTGAACCGTAGCCCGGATAGCGGGCCAGGTCCTGGTCGGAGTACTTGACCGAACCGGTTTTGCCTGCCTGGAAGAGTCCGCTGATCTGGGCACTGGTTCCGGAGCCGACCTTGATGACGCCCTTGAGCATGTCCGTAATCATGTAGGCCGTGGCCGAGCTCATCACGCGGATGCCCGCCGAATCATAATTTCTGGTCAGGCCGTCGGGGGTTTCAATTTTGGAAACAAATTGGGGCTTGTGGTAGACGCCCAGTGTCGCAAAAGCACTGAAGGCACCGGCCATCTGCAGGCTGGATGCATCGGCGCCGATTGCAACCGAAAGGCCTGCATCCCTAGGAACGTTGATGCCAACCTTGCGCGCAAACTTGGCCGCACGCTGGACGCCGACATCGCGCAGGGTCTTCACGGCCGGAACGTTTCGGGACTGTTCTAGCGCGTGCCGCATGTTCATCAGGCCCTCATAGCGGTTGTCCCAGTCATAAAGCTGAATGTTTGTCCCAGGGTAGACATACCTGCTGTCATCGAGCATCTTCGCCGTGGACCAGTTAAGGTATTCGATGGCCGGTGCGTAGTCCAAAACCGGCTTTATCGACGAACCCGTGGATCGGCTTGTCTGCACCGCCCGGTCTAGTCCCAGCTGGACAGAGGAGGGCAGGTGACGGCCGCCAAGGATGGCTACAACGTGGCCGTTTGCGGGATCAACGACCGTCGCCCCAATCTGCATCCGGTCATTGGTAAACGGCACCTGGCCGCTGTTGGCCAACTCGTACAGCTTATTTTGGGCATTCTGGTCAATATTGATCGTGATTTTCAGGTTGTCGCGGTAGGGGTCAAAGCCCTTGTCCTTGACCTCAGAAATAGCTTCCTTGATATAGGGATCGTCAACTTGGCGCAGGTTCGATCGTTTCCGCTGGCTATGGTGCTTGAGGCCCCTTTTAACGCTCTCTTTTTTTGCTTGGCTGTACTGTGCCTGACTAATCTTGTGGTTGTTGAGCATTGCCTTGAGGACAATATCGCGGCGGTACTTGGCATATTTGGGGTACACGTAGGGGTTGTAGGCCGTGGGGCGGTTGGGCATGCCGGCGAGCAGGGCGGTCTGGGCGAGGCTCAGCTCACCGATTTTCTTGCCGTAATAATAATCGGCGGCGGTCCCAATCCCATAGTTGCCGTAATTCATGTAGACCTTATTAATGTAGAATTCCAGGATCTCATCGCGGGAATACTCACGCTGAATTTTCATTGCCAGCCAGGCTTCCTGGGCCTTGCGCCGAAGCGTTTTTTCGGCCGGCGCGTTCGTCGAGAAAACGGTCAGCTTAATCAGCTGCTGCGTGATCGTGGATCCACCGGCTGCAATGCTCTGGCTCTTGGCGTTGGTCAAAAGCGAGCCCACGATTCTGATTGGATCGACCCCGAGGTTGTCCTTGTAGAAGCGCTTGTCTTCAACCGAGACAACCGCATCCTTTAATAGCTGCATGTCCTTACCATCCTTGACGTATATTTGCTTCTGCGAACCAAGCGAGAGCAAAAATTTGCCGTTGGACGTGTAAAACGCCGACGAACCGCTGCTTTCAAGCTGGGTGCGGCTAATGTTCGGTGCGTCTTTTGCGTAGTAAGCAAATAAGCCCACCCCCGAAAGCAGCAGCAAAAAAATTGCTAGGAAAGTCCATTTGACTGCGCGCCGCCAGAAGGGCTTAGGCAGGTTTTGCCGGTAATTTTGTCGTGATGTCCGTTTTTTATTCGTCATTATCTAATTTCCTATCTGCGATAAATTGATCCACTGCTTTCAAATACGGCAGGGTAGGCTGAAAGCCACTCGCCAATTCAATTGACCAGTGTTCGACCTCGCTTAACGTTATCGAGCTTTTGCCCTTGGTCCACCACGCGTTGATGATTGCGCTCGCCGGACTGACGAAGTAGCGGTTGAGGCTCGTGAATCCGATAATTGTAAAGCAGATGCCCCTTTGTTTCAAACATTCCGCAAGGTGGACAATCTGGTGTTCGTGAAAATTCTTCAGGGGGAAGTTGGTTTTGTTTTTGGTTTCCTTGGCCTCGAAGTCAAGGTAATAGCCCTTGTAGACGCCGTTGTAGTCCGTTGTTGACTCCTGGCGAAAATACGCTTCCCTGATAACAGCCCGCGACCGTTTAGGGTAGTCAACCTTGACAATCTGGATCGGCGTCGGTTTCTTGTGCACAACCGCAATTCCCTTCAGGCGGTAATATTTATTTGACTCGTTAATCATCTGTTCAAGGGTCATCCCCCGGTCAGAAAAACTGACGTTCTTGTTGTGCTGGCGTTTGTGCTTTATCTCCGAATTATTGGCAGATTTACGAAAAGCAGCAGAACTGCCACTTGGATATTTGACCATCAATCTCACTCCTGCTAGCATTATAGCAATAAAGGAAAAGTTTTTGAACAAGGAGCCACCTCTTTCACTATGCAACGACTATGGGTTACCGGATACCGCAATTATGAATTAAATACCTTCGGCGACAAAGATCCCAAAATCACGGTCATCAAATTTGCGCTTGCAAATCGTCTGCGCGCCATGCTTGAAAACGGTCAGCTCGACTGGCTGATCACGGGCGCCAACCTGGGCGTGGAGCAGTGGGCTAGCGAAGTGGCCCTCGAATTGCGCAAGGAATTTCCGCTGCGCGTTTCAATCATCGTCCCCTACGAGGAGTTCGCGCACCGCTGGAATGAGGCCAACCAGGAAAAGTTTCTGCGCCTAAGGGGCCAGGTGGATTTTTTCGCTTCGACGTCCAACCAGCCCTACCAGAGCCCCGTGCAGCTGCGGAACTACCAGAACTTTATGCTGCTGCACACGGACCGGGCCCTGATGATTTATGATCCGGAAAGCCCCGGCAAGCCTAAGTTCGATTACAATTTAATCAAAAAATACCAGGAAAACGAGGATTATCCCCTAGAATTAATCGATTTTTACGATCTGCAGGATGCAGCACAGGAGTACCAGTCAAAACAGGAGGACGAATTTGACGAATAATTCCTAAATCTTTTCGTAAACTTGTTTTTGCGGTTTTATGTGCCGGCTCTTTTTGCTAAAATTAAGAAAGATTGATAAAGGAGCTGACGTTATCATGGCTGATTTAAATGATGTTAAATTATCCACTGAGGATATTTTAAAAAAACAATTTAGAACAAAAGTTAAGGGCATCGATCCCGAGGAAGTGGACGCTTTTTTAGACCAGGTTATTGCGGATTACGATACGTTCGAGCAGATTATCGAGGATTTGTACGGCCAAATCGGTAAGCTGCAGGGTGAATTAATGGATAGCCAGCACAAGGAGAACGCCGTGCAGCTGCAGAAGACACGCAAAATGTCGCCCCTTGCCGGTGAAAACGTTAAGACATATGCGCCGCAAAAGGCCGCTGCCCTGCACGCCGATGAGGATAAAGAGACCGCCGTGCGCAGTGAAAGTTCAACGAACATGGCCATCATCCAGCGCATTTCAACGCTGGAGCGCAAGGTCTACAATCTTGAGCAACGAGTTTATGGGTTACAAAAACAGTAAGCTCTGGTATAATTGTTAATAGTGCAAATTTTGGGCAGTCGCGGTTTGACTTAAAGTCAAGCTGAGGAAAGTCCACGCACGCACAGGCTGCGATGCCTGTAGTGTTCGTATTTAGCCCAACAAGCTAAAGGATTGTGATGATTACGGCGAAGAACGTGCTAAGTCTTTTTGATATGCACCAATATTCTGAAAAGTGCCACAGTGACGGAGCAGCAGTGGAAACGCTGCTGGTGGAACGAGGTAAACCCTGCGAGCGTGCAACCCAAATTTGGTGGGGGCGTCTCAACCTGGGGAACTGAACCAAAGGTTGGATTGCTATCTTGATAGCAAAGATAGATGGCTGCTGAAGGCGGTTTTGGCCAGAACTGCCCGAACAGAACGTGGCTTATAGGAATTTGCACAGGCAGCGTTGAGCTTTTCAAAGGGCTCAGCGCTTTTTTATGAACGAAAGAGACAAGATGAAAAATTATCAACTGTACACAACAATGGGTGCTGGTTTTGAAAGCATCGTGGCCAAGGAATTACAGGCACTGGGCTACGAGACCAGAACCGAAAATGGGCGCGTCTTTTACACGGGCAATCAAGAGGATATCGTCAGAACCAATGTCTGGCTCCGGACGGCAGACCGGGTGAAGATTCTTTTGAAGGAGTTTACGGCAACCGATTTTGATACCCTCTACGAGCAGGTCTATGCGCTCGACTGGGCAGAACTACTGCCCGTCGACGCCAAGTTCCCCGTCCAGGGCCGTTCGGTGCGCTCGAAACTGCACTCGGAGCCTGGCATCCAGTCAATTGTCAAAAAAGCAATCGTCAACAAGATGTCAGACCAGTATCACCGGCGCGGCTTTTTGCCGGAGAGCGGCAGCCTGTACCCGCTCGACGTGCACATTTACAAAGACGTGGCGCGCATTTCGCTTGATACCAGCGGGATGAGCCTCTTCAAGCGGGGCTACCGGATTGAACACGGCGGTGCCCCTTTGAAGGAAAACTTTGCGGCCGGCTTGATCAAACTGACGCCCTACGATGGCAGCCACCCCCTAATCGACCCAATGACCGGTTCGGGCACCCTGGCGATTGAAGCTGCACTAATTGGCAGAAACATTGCGCCCGGCTCCTGGCGCAAGTTTGCCTTTGACGACTTCGACTGGTTTGACGCTAAGCTGCACGATGAAATTCTTGAAGAGGCCAGGAGCGCGGTGAAACCGCTGGCGCAGCCTATCTGGGCCTGCGACATTGACCAGTCCGTTTTGGAAATTGCTAAGCTAAACGCCAACAATGCGGGCGTCCTGCAAGATATTTACTTCAAGCAGGTCGCGGTCAAAGACTTTCAAACCGACCTGGAAAACGGCGTGATTATCGCTAATCCACCTTACGGCAAACGGCTCAAAGACAGGCAGTCGGCCGAGGAACTGTACGCTCAGATGGGGGAGGCACTATTAAAGTACGATAGTTTCAGCCAGTATTACCTGGTGGGTGACCCCAATTTTGAAGCCTGCTTCGGCAAAACGGCAACGAAGAAGCGCAAACTATTCAACGGCAACCTCCGGGTTGACTTTTACCAGTACTGGGCGGCGAAAAAGAGTGCTCACAGACAAGACTAATGCAGAATTTTGGGTAATTTCCGACACCCACCTGATTGCAGACAGCTTGCACGACAACGGTGCGGCCTTCAGTCAGATTCAGGATACAAGCCAGGGCAAGGATCTGGCATACCAGGAGACGGCCCTGGCCGCCTTTTGCAGGCTGCTTAACGAGAAAAAGCCGGCCGCCCTCGTTGTTACGGGCGACATTACCTTTAACGGTGAGCTTGTTTCTGCCCGGAGGTTTCAGAAAATCTTCAGCGGCCTAACGGATACCAAGCTGCTGGTGCTGCCCGGAAACCACGATGTTTTTGACGGGTGGGCACGCGCCTTTAAGGGCAACGACCAGCTCTATACGGAACAAATCAGCCCCGGCAAGTGGCGGGAGATTTTTCACCAGTCGTATGGGGCGGCAATGCAAAAGGACCGCAATTCCCTGGCCTACAGCGTGCAGCTCAATCCCCACTACCTCATGCTGCTGCTGGATTCCAACATCTACGGCCACAAAGAGGTGTTTACCGCGCCGCAGACTGCCGGCGAGATAAGCGAAGACCAGATTGTCTGGCTCAGGCAGCAGCTTGAATATGCACGCCAGCACCACTTGCGGCCGCTTTTATTTATGCACCACAACCTGTACGTGCACAATCCGGCGGTTAACCAGGGCTTCGTCTTGAACAATGCGGCCGTTGTCCGGCAATTATGCCGTGAGTACAACGTCAAGGTGGCCTTTTCGGGTCACATTCACGCCCAGAACATCGTGGAGCCCCAGAAGTGCACGCCAACAACAGAAGTGGTCACATCAAGCTTCTGTTCGTACGACCAGGCCTACGGCATTGTGGAAGTAGGGGCAGATACGCTTAAGTACAAGCGCCACACGTTCAATATGACGCCGTACCTGACCGAAGCAGAACGCCAAAATCACACGTTGGCCCATTTTCATGATTACCTCAAGAACATCCAGCTGCGCAACCTGGCCACCAATTCAAGTGTAAACGAGCCCGCAGGGGAGGCCGAATCACCGCTTGTCCATAAAGTCAACCGCTTGTTCATTGAGATGAACTACAACTACTTTACCGGGCATAACCACATTAGCAAAAAGACGCTTAGCCGCTTATACTCGTCTGTGGAATACAAGACGCTGGTTGCACAGAATCCGCGTTTTAGCAGCTACCTCGAGACGCTGTATGATACAAGCAGCCACAGCAACTTGGCGCTTCAGATCACTTATTAAGGAGAAACAGATGGCTAAGAAGCACTACGTCGTTTGGGGCCGGGTTGGCCTAATCTATTTTAGCTGGCTTTTGATTGTCCTCTTCACCAGTCTGATTATCGCATATGAGGGCACCAGCAGCTTTAACTGGCCGGCAATCGGGTGCGGAATCTTGTTTGTGTTGTTGGCTGTCTACACGTACGTGAATTCGTACTGGAGTAAGGACACGCTGAAGCTGCCCTTCAGGGCCAAGCGCGCACTTAAGCGGGCCCCAAAACGCACATGTCGCTGGCGCCGGTTTTGCGTGTACGAGGTGCAGGGACTTGAACCGCAAAAATATTACTTGCTAAGGATTGAAAAGTAGTGGCAGCCGTGGTGGGCAAGCTTTGACCAGTGCTGACTTTTGCGCAAACACTTTCTGCGCGGCAAATCATAATTAAGAAGGGTCATGACTGATTTCGCGTCGTGGCCTTTTCTTTTGTTTTAACTAATCAGGAAAGAGTGAATCTTGGTCAATCTTTGCTATAATAGCCATAGAAACTGTAGTTAATGAAAGGGTGGCACCTAAATTCTAAATTGAAAAGGACAATGGTTAAAATGGTAGTTTAGATTTATACAGAAAGAGGCATGCGCAATGAAAACAGATATTAAAATTGCACAGAAAGCACACGCATTACCGATTAATGAAATAGCAAAAGCGGTGGGTTTGAGTGAAAGCGACATCGAACCCTATGGCCGGGACAAGGCCAAGGTGAACTGGCAAGCGATCAAGTCGACCCTTGCCAACGGGCACTTAGGCAAGCTGATCCTGGTCACGTCAATCTCACCCACTCCGGCCGGCGAGGGCAAATCAACGATGACAATTGGTCTTGGGGATGCGATTAATAACCGGCTCCACCATAAAACGGTGATTGCCTTGCGTGAACCCTCGATGGGTCCGGTCTTTGGACTAAAGGGGGGCGCCACCGGTGGCGGACGGGCGCAGGTGATTCCGATGGAAGACATCAACCTGCACTTTACGGGCGATATGCACGCGTTAACCGCCGCTATTGATACGCTGGCCGCCTTGGTCGATAATTATATCTACCAGGACAACGAGCTCGACCTTGATCCAGAGCGGATTTTGCTAAAACGCGGAATCGACGTTAACGATCGCAGCTTGCGCAGCGTTACAGTTGGCCAGGGCTCCAAGTTCAACGGCGTTGAGCACCAGTCAAGCTTTGCAATTACGGTAGCAAACGAATTGATGGCGATTCTCTGTCTGGCCCGCGATATCGATGACCTCAAGAAGCGGATTGGCCTCATGCTAGTCGGCTACACGAGGGACGACCAACCGGTTTACGTTAAGGATCTCGGCTTTGAAGGTGCGATTGCAACGCTTCTGGGCAATGCGCTCAAGCCCAACTTGGTTCAGACGATTGAGCATACGCCCGCGCTGGTTCACGGCGGCCCCTTTGCCAATATTGCGCACGGCGCTAACTCTGTCATGGCCACCAACCTGGCCCTGCACCTGGGTGACTACGTGCTGACGGAAGCCGGTTTTGGCAGTGACTTGGGCGGACAAAAGTTTATGGACTTTGTTTCAAAGCACCTGGAAAAGAAACCGGATGCAAGCGTTATCGTTGCAACCGTCCGGGCACTCAAGTACCAGGCGGAAGGCACAACCGCCCACCTCGACCAGGAAAATCTCGCGGCACTGCGGACGGGTTTCAAAAACCTGGAGCGGCACATGAACAACATGCGCAACTACGGTGTGCCCGTCATCGTCCTAATCAATCACTTTGCAACCGATACGGCCAAGGAACTCAACCTCCTGCAGGAGCTAGTCAAAGAGCAGGGACTTAACGCCTTTGTTGTTGGCTACCACGAAGAGGGCTCAGAGGGTGGCGTCGCCGCTGCACAAGCCGTGGTCGACCTGGCCGATTCAGGTCAAGCAAGCCTGACTCCCATTTACCACGAGCAGGATTCAGTTAAGACCAAGATTGAAAAGGTGGCAGAAAAGATCTATCACGCCGCAAGCGTTGAATATTCTGCCCAGGCAGAGGAAGACATTCACGAACTAGAGAAGATGGGAAAGGATAAGCTGCCCGTCATCATCGCCAAGACGCAGTATTCGTTTACCGATGATAAAAAGCAGCTGGGAGCACCGACCGATTTTTGCTTGCACGTTAAGGGTGCCAGCCTAAAGAATGGTGCGGGCTTTATCGTAATTACAACTGGCAGTGTTTTAGACATGCCGGGATTACCTAAGCACCCAGCAGCACTCGACATCGACATCGATAACAACGGCAAGATCAGCGGTCTATTCTAAATTTTACTATGCAGATTTTATACTTAATTATTTCACTGGCAGTTGTAACCGCAGACCAAGCGCTGAAGAATTTCATTGCGCACAATTACAGCCTGGGCGAAGTACACCCGGTTATCCCGCACGTTTTTTCGTTTACATATGTGCAAAATGACGGGGCGGCCTGGAACATACTCACGGGGCAGATGTGGTTTTTCTACATTATCAGTGCAGTGGCCATTTTTGCGTGCCTCTATTACTTATTTAATAAAAAATACGGGAGCAGGCTGTTCAACTTTGGCCTGTCCCTTGTTTTGGGTGGAATTATCGGCAACTTGATCGACCGCATCCACCTTAAGTATGTCATTGACATGGTTCAGGTCGACTTTGTCCGTTTCAATATTTTCAACATAGCGGATGCAGCCATCAGCGTGGGCATTGTCCTTGTCTTTGTGTACCTGCTTTTATTTGACGAGGGTAAAGAAACAGATGGCCACTAAATACGAATTTATCATCAATGACGAAGAGGGCAGGCTGGACAAGGTGCTGGCCGCGCTGGTCAGTTCACTATCGCGCACACGCATTAAGGAACTGGTCAAGGAGCAGAATATTCTGGTAAACGGTCAGAGCACGAAGGTTTCGTACAAGGTGCAAAAGGGCGATCACGTTTTTGTTACTGTGCCCGCGCTTAAGTCCCTGGCCGTGGTTCCGGAAGACATCCCGCTCGATATTGTGTACGAAGACGATGATGTCCTCGTAGTCAATAAGCCCCAGGGCATGGTCGTTCATCCGGCTGCGGGGCACCCGGACCATACCCTCGTCAACGCACTGCTCTACCATACGAAAAGTCTCGCGGAAAGTCCCGAGGGCTTTCGCCCCGGAATAGTCCACCGGATTGATAAGGATACTTCGGGCTTATTAATGGTTGCCAAAAATGCACAGGCACGGGTTAGCCTGGAGTCGCAGCTGGCGCACAAAAGAAACAAGAGGCAGTACCTGGCAATCGTGCACGGCCATTTTAGCGAAGAGTCGGGCGTGGTTGACGCTCCGATTGGTCGCAATCACCATAACCGCAAGAAAATGGCGGTGGTTGAAAACGGCAAGGAGGCGGTCACCCACTTCACGGTGCTGGAGCAATTTGCCGGCTATAGCTTGATTCGCTGCCAGCTGGAAACCGGCCGCACGCACCAAATCAGGGTTCATCTGGCCTATATCGGTCATCCCGTTGCGGGCGACCCGTTGTACGGTCCCCACCGCACCCTCAGGGGCAACGGGCAGTTTTTGCACGCCCAGGTCCTGGGCTTCACCCAGCCGCGTACGGGCGAGTGGTGTGAATTCAAGGTTGCTCCACCCGCCATTTTTGCGCAGCGGCTAGCCGAATTAAGGGGAAAAAAGTGAAGAAATGAAACGATATTTGATTCTTGAAAACGGCAGCTCTTATGCCGGTGAGGGGCTCGGCTCCTCGATTATTTCGACGGGCGAATTGGCGGTCCAAACGGGCAATTTTGGCTACCAGGAGGCATTGACCGATCCGACCAACGCGGGCAAGATTCTTGTCTTTACCACCCCGATGATTGGGGGCAACGGAATTAATGCAATCGATTATGAGAGCATAACCCCGGCGGTCAAGGGGATAATTGCCAACGATGTGGCCAGAAACATTTCGGACAGCAACAGTTTTCAGGACCTGGACTCCTTCCTGCAGGAAAAAAGGATTCCGGCAATATATAATGTTGACACGCGTGCGCTGGTTCACTGCCTGACCGAAAACAGGGTGATCAAGGCGTCAATCATGGATACAAACGATGAACACGCCTTTGACCAGATCAGGGCGCTCGTCTTGCCCAAAAACAAGTCGGCGGCCATTTCTACCAAAAATGCCTACGCTGCCCCCAACGTGGGCAAGACTGTCGCGATCATTGACCTGGGACTCAAGCATTCGATGCTGCGCGAATTGTCGCTAAGAAAGATTAATGCGACTGTGCTGCCATATAACGTCGCCGTTCCCGATATCAAGAACCTGCGGCCGGAAGGCATAATTATCTCCGGCGGTCCCGGAAAAGTCGAGGAAGTAAGGGATGACCTTAAGCCTATTTTGGATGCCTTTTACAAGCAGTACCCCATCTGGGGTATTGGTCTGGGCTTTCTGGCACTCAGTGATTACCTGCACCTCGAACTGGTGGGCCTGCCTGCAGCCTTTAACGGCACCAACTACCCGGTGATTGAACAGAATTCAAACCAAATATGGCAGGTGGCGATGAATATTGACCGCCTGGTGCTGCCCAATAGCGTCCACCTGGAAATGGAGCGGGCTTATTACGACATGCATAGCGAGCTCCTCGCCGGCTTCAGCAACAAGAAAAACAAGCTGATTGCGACGGCGTTTAACGCCGAGGGGGCTCCTGGCAGCCTCGATGCCCTCAGTATTTTTGATGATTTTATAAAGATGATGGTGTAAAAAATGCCCTTAGAAAAAGATTTGGATAAAGTGCTGCTCATCGGTTCGGGACCGACCCTCATCGGCAACGTCTCTGAAACTGATGTACTAACCGTGGACGCGATCAAGGCCCTCCTTGAAGAAGATATTCAAGTCATCCTGGTCAACCCCAATCCGGCAACTATTTCAACCGACAAGCAGCCGGGAGTGACCGTTTACCTGGAACCCATGACGCTTGACTTTCTTAAGCGAATAATCCGCATGGAGGAACCCAATGCGATTATTCCGGCCTACGGGTCAACCATGGGGCTGAAGGTCACCCGCGAACTAGTGCGCGATGGCATTCTGCAGCAGATGGGCATTCGTCTTTTAACCCTAAACGAGCAGACGCTCATGATTAACACGCACCAGAAAATGACCGCTTTTTTGGAGCAAAACGACATTAACATCAACCGCTACTGGAATCTGTCCGACTTCGCGCCGGCAAACCTAAAAGAGCAGCTGACTGCGCAAGTCGCTTTTCCTGTTCTTGTGATCAAGGAGAGACGCTACCTGCATAACGAGCAGCAGGTCTTCGATCACGCCCAAGACGTGGTCGACTACATCAAAAAGGAACGGCAGAGCGAAGACTTTGTTCCCACGCGCTACCACTTGACCGAAGACTTGTCCGCTTGGGGCGAAGTTATTGTCAATGTTATCCGTGATAATAACGGCAACGTTGTCCTCACCAACCTGGCGGACACGATTGAATCCGTTGCCGTTAATTCCGGTGATTCCGCGGCCGTGATTCCGGCCTTAACGCTGAACAACGATCAGGTGCAGATGATTCGTGAAGTTGCCCAAAAAATTGCTGCCAGTCTCAAAATAGTGGGCATCCTAAATATTCACTTCGCAGTCAAGCACCAGGGAACGAAGTTTGCGGTAAAAATCTTAACTATTCAGCCGCGCCTGACCAGGAGCGCAATCTGGGCGCAGCGAATTGGCCTCTACAGTGCGGGCTATATTGTCAGCAAGGTGGCCGTGGGGTACGGGCTAAACGAGATCAAGGATCCGATGTCGGGCCTATCGGCCGCGATCGAACCAACCTTTGACAAGGTTGCAATCAGGATGCCATTTTGGTCATTGATTCAGTCCGGCAGCAACCACTACGACTTAAGCAGCAGGGTACAGGCAAGCGGCGAAGCAATCGGAGTGGGACGCAACTTCGAGGCCGCCTTCTTAAAGGGCATCAGCTCAACGGTGAACATTAAGATGGGATTGACCGCCTTTAGGAATGAAGAGGTCAAGGAAAAAGCGGAAATCGCTGCGGACCTTCTGCACCCCGACGAGTTGCACCTGGTCAGACTTTTGGCTGCAATTTCCGCTGGGTTTGACTACCACGAACTGCAGCGGCTAATCAACATCAATCCGGTGTACTACCAAAAGCTTGAGCACATCGTCAAGATTGGCACGCGGCTGAGTGAAGGCGAGGCCGACGATGGCCTGCTCGCGGAAGCCAAGGCACGCGGCTTTAGCAACCAGCTGATTTCAGGCATGACCAAAATAAATATGGTGGCATTGAAGAAGCAGCTTGAAAAAGCCCACCTTAAGCCGGCTTACCTGCAAATTGACGGCTCGGCGGGCACGGTTCAGCCGCAGGTGCACGCTTATTACTCCGCGTTTGGCGTCCAGGACGAATCTGTCGGACTGGCCGCCAATAGCAAAAAGGTCCTGGTCATCGGCATGCTGCCGCTCCAGGTATCTGTAACCAATGAATTTGACTATATGATTAGCCACGCACTGGATACTTTACATAATAATAATTATGCCACTGTGCTGCTGTCCAATAATGATGAATCTGTTGCCACCAGCTACCGCCGTGCCGACAAGGTATACTTTGAGCCCATCACGCTTGAGAATATCCTTGATATTGCCGCAAAAGAGGGAATAAGGGACGTTTTAGTACAGTTTTCGGGCAAGGAGGTCAATGCACTGAGCAAGAAACTGATCGAAAACGGGCTCAACGTCTTCGGTAACCAGGGCGTCAACGCCAAGGACAAGATTGACCAGGTGTTATCGTCGCCGCTCAAGGCGCTCAAGCAAAATCCCCTCCTGACGACTGTCGACCAAAAGGAACTCCAGGACTTTATCACCCAGCACGGTTTTCCCATTTTGGTCGGCGGCTTCAACAACCAGGGGGTCAAGCAGAAGTCAGCCGTTGTTTATGATAAGCCCGCTTTAGAGAAGTACCTTGAGGAAAATCAATTATCAAAAGTTTCCTTGTCACACTTTATCGAGGGCAACAAGTATGAAATTACGGCGATTTCCGATGGCAAGGACGTGGCACTTCCCGGAATTATCGAACACCTAGAACAGACCGGCTCCCACGCGTCGGATTCGATCGCCGTTTTTAAGCCGCAGAACCTTTCTAAGGCGGGCAAGAAGCTCCTCACCGAGTACGCGGTCGCATTGATCAAACGGGTTCAAATGCGGGGAATTTTTACGCTACACTTTTTAACCGTCAACAAGAATATTTACCTGCTCCAGATCAAGCCCTACGCGGGGCACAACGTTGCATTTCTGTCCAAGGCGCTGGACAAGGACATCACAAGGTGTGCCACGGAAGTCTTGATGGGCAACAACCTGGCTAGTCTCGGTTATAAGACCGGGTTGTGGCATTCCAGCGGCTTTATTTACGTCAAGATGCCGGTCTTTTCCTACGTCAATTACAACAGCGACAATACCTTTGACTCGAAGATGAAGTCCTCCGGCTCCGTTATGGGTCGCGACACCGAACTGACCAAGGCGCTGTACAAGGGATACGAGGCAAGCGGCCTTTTGATCCCCAGCTACGGAACAATCTTTATTTCTGTTCGTGACAAAGACAAAAAAAGGGCTACGGAACTGGCCCAGCGCTTCTACCGGCTGGGATTTAAGATTGTTGCAACGGAAGGAACAGCCAACGTTCTGGCGGAAGCGGGGATTACAACGGGTGTAGTAACCAAGGTCCACAGCGGTTCCAGCAACCTGCTCGAAAAAATTCGCCAGCGCAAGGTTGTCATGGTCATCAACATTACCGACCTGTCTGATACGGCGAGTGGCGATGCGATTCGAATCAGGGACGAGGCCCTGAGCATTCACGTGCCGGTCTTTTCCAGCGTTGAAACAACGGAACTGATCTTGGCGGTTTTGGAATCACTTTCGCTGACAACCCAGCCGGTTTAAAATTTAATTTCTGCAAAAAAAGAGGATGCACGTTGAAGTGCATCCTCTTTTTATTCTACTTTTTTGTTCAGAACACGTTCCTTTTCTGGCGTAACTTCAATCGAGTTTTGCCCGGTATATATCACGAAGCCCGGCTTGGCGCCGCCCGGCTTTTTGACCCGTTTGGCTTGGATGTAATCGACCTGCACGTGCGCGGAATTCCTGGCCTTGGAAAAATAGGCCGCGATTTCGGCTGCTTCAGCAATTTCTGCCGGCGTTGGCTGGGGGTCTTGCAGGATTACGTGTGAACCGGGTATGTTCTTGACGTGAAACCACATATCGGTTTTATTGGCCTTTTTCAGCGTCAGCCAATCATTTTGATAATTATTTTTGCCAACCAGGACGATTTTGCCCGTGGATAAGCGGAACTTGTTGAGATTTCGTTCCGTAATTTTCTTGCGGCGCTTTTGCTTTTGCGGCCGCCCAAGATAGCCCTGATTGACCAACTCATCATTAATTTGGTCAATGTCCTGGGGATCCGCGTTATCAATCGCCGTCTGGATTGAATCAAAGTAGTCCAGGGAGGACTTAGCAAGTTCAATCTGCTCCTTGACGTGCTTGATCGAATCGCGCAGCTTTTTGTACTTGGTGAAATACTTTTGTCCGTTGCGGGCGGGGGACAGGGCTGAATCGAGCTTGATTGTCATCAGCTTGTTGTCCTCGTAATAATTGGGCAGCTTCACTTCCGTCATCCCCGGCTTAATCTGCGCCAAGTTGGCGTTGATTAATTCGCCGCAGACACGATAGCTTTCCGAATTTTCTGCCTGATCGAGCTGTTTTTGAAGCTTGACCACCTTGCGGGACAGCTTCTTTTGTTCGTTCTTGACCACACGCTCGATTAAACCCGCCTTTTGCTTTACCCAAGCGCTATTTGACTGTTCGAGGTAAAACTGTTCCAGTGCATGGTTGATGTTGGGGTCGGCACTTTCCTTGACCAAGTCGAGGTGGTAGGGCAGGTAGGGGAAAATCTTGCGTTTGTTATCAGGCGTTCTTAAAACAAAGGCACCGTCCTTGTTAAACTGACCCATAAAAGTCTTAAACGAGGCGTAAGAATAATCGTCTTTTAAGTAGCCCAACAGCTCGTCGCGGTCGTCGCGGTCAAGGCCGTTCACTGCGCGTGCAAATTCACCCGGACTATTAGAACGCCGCCGCTGGTCAAATTCTGTTTGGCTCAATTCAAAGCCGTTGATTCCCGGCGTAAGGGGGGGAAGCTCATACTTGGCCTTAGGCAGGAGAAGCCGCACGCGGTTTTCCTCCGGATTGATTCGCTTGAGCAAATCAATGATGTGGCCGCTGGTTTTATCATAAAGGATAACGTTGCTGTGCCGGCCCATTAACTCTACGGACAGCACCAGCTGGACCTGATCCCCCAACTCGTTGCGGGTTTTAAAGTAAAAGTTGACGATTCGGTCGACGCCAACTTGCCTGATTGACTGTAAGACCGCCCCCTCGAGGTACTTGCGCAGCACCATGACGAAGGTCGGAGCCTTGTCTGGATTGCTGATTGCCTGCTTGGTTATGTATAACTTGGGCGACTGCGGATTAGCAGAAATAAGCAGCTGGTAGTTCTTGCGTTCCTTTCTAAACGTCAACACTAAGTCATACTCGAAGGGCTGGTAAATTTTAGCAAGACGTCCGTCTACTACAATTGGTTTAATACTGTTTAAAAGGCTATGAATGAATAATCCATCAAATGCCATAAATAATCACCTCAACTAATAACTTCTATTATAGCAATTATTAGGCAATAAGTATAAGGAGACTCTTGCCCCTATGACCTTAAAAAAGAGTACCATTATTCATATATTAATTAAGCAAGATTTTATTGACAAACAACCGGTTAAAGCTGTTATACTGATAATATAGATTAATGGTTATTGATGCAATTTTTCATAAGCAAAAATTAATAATCAAGGTATTGGCGCAAGCGATTGTTTCACGCCAAAGCGAGAAAAGGTAGCAAAATGAATATTTTATCTTTTAACCTAGTTGCAGAAAATATCAAAAAGGAAATTGCCCGCAGGTGTGGACTTAACATGTCCCAAACGCGGATTCTGCTTTACTTTTATCAGACCAAAAACACCGCCCTCAAAATGGGCAACCTAGCCGGTGATTTGAAGATATCGTTGTCAACGTTAAGCAGACAGCTCCAGCAGAAAAAGACGCGCAGCCTCATCTGCGTCACCCGTTCTGCAACCGATTCGAGCAAGTCGGTTGCACTAAGCCCCGAGGGTCTTATGAAGGCAGCAGAATTGAGACTGGTTCTTGCAGCCATCGAAGAAAAAATGATGGGTGACTTTTCCCAGCAGGAGATCGGCGGCTTTAACCGTGTATTTGATAAACTAATTCAAAAAATCAAAGAGGAAAACTCAATTTAAGCAAGTAGTCGAATCGCTTGTTTTTTTATGCTATAATTTTCCCTATATTGCACGTACAAGCGAAAGGTTAATTAGATGAAAATTGCATTAGTTACGGATAGTACTAGCGTTATAAGCGAACAAGAGGCAGCGGATAATAACATTATTGTTGTGCCGATTCCAATCATCATCGGAAACAAGGAATACTTAGAGGGCGTTAACATTACTTCCGAGCGGCTTTTTGAGATACAACGGCAGGGGGCGGCTTTTCCCAAAACCTCGCAGCCGAGCATGGGCGATCTGATTCATCTTTTTGATGGGCTGCACGATGAAGGGTACGAAGCCATCATCGCAATTACCCTATCGAGCGGAATCTCCGGCTTCTACCAGACCTTATGCAATATCGCCCAGAATACGCCTAAGTACAACCTGCACCCGATCGACACGCAGATGACCGTCCGCTTGCAGGGGAATTTGGTGCTAGCCGCTGCCCGGATGATTGAGAATGGGGTTGCGCTGGACGATATACTTAAACGCCTCGAACAAATCAGGTCGACAATCGATGAAATCTTTGTTGTCAATGACCTCAAAAACTTGAGTCGCGGCGGCCGTTTGAGCAATGCAAGCGCCTTTATCGGTTCCATGCTGAACATTAAGCCGCTCCTGACGTTCAAAGACGGCAATATCGTTGCGTTCGACAAAATTCGGTCGATGAAACGGGCCTTCACCAAAATCAAGAGTCTCACCCTTGATAAAATCACTGCGCTCCCGTACAAGGATAAGATAAAGCTGTTCATCATTGATTCCAATGACAGCAGCCAGGTTGAAGAGGCCAAGGCCTTTCTGCAGGAAAATTTCCCGGAGCAGAATATTTCGCTCACGCAATTCAGCCCCGTAATTGCCACACACTTAGGCGAAAAAGCGCTGGCCATTGGCTGGATGATTGACATCGACAAGATTGACCTGACCCAAAACGGCAAGGGCTTTTAGTACGTAAAAGGGTTAGGGAGGATATTAATGAAAGAACAGGATCGCCTTACTAACTGGGCAGTTGAATTGCAAAGTCTGGCGCAAAACGGACTTGAGTATGGCCATGATCGCTTCGACCGTGAGCGCTATGCCCGTATTAGGGCAATCGCAACGGAAATGATGGCATTAAAGACGGGCTTGCCACTAAAGCAGGTCAGGCACCTTTTTAGCAGCGAAGACGGCTACCAGACGCCCAAGTTAGGAACCAGAGCCGCGATTTTTAGAGACCAGAAGATTCTACTGGTCCGCGAAACGACGGATGAGCGGTGGTCGTTGCCCGGCGGCTGGTGCGAGCCCAACGTGTCTGTCAAGGATAATTGCGTTAAGGAAGCCCGCGAAGAATCCGGCCATGATATTGCGGTAGACCGCGTGGTTGCAATATGCAATCACAACACTAATATTCACAACGAAAATAGGGTTACACGGGCAATCAACGTCTGCAATATTTTCTTTTTGTGCCGCGATTTGGGTGGTACTTTTGGCCAAAACAGCGAAACCAGCGCGTGCCGCTACTTCGATTATGACCACTTACCCCCGCTTTCCCTTCAACGAAACAGCAAAGAGGAAATTAGGATGTGCTTTGATGCCAGTAACGATCCTAACTGGCAGACCAGGTTTGACTGAAAGAATTGTAAATAAAAACACCGGCGAATGATATGGCCTCAAAATTTGTTTAATCTTGGGGTTTACATCAAAAGCCAGTGTTTTTTATTTGCTTTTTAGGTTTGCTGCATCATCGCCGTCACTTGCCGCAATTTCGTTCAAGGCCGCACGCTGCTTGCTCTGGTCAACGTGCGTGTAGAGATCGGTTGCTGAAGTGCCTTTTTGACCGAGCTGCTGCGCAACCAGCACCTGGTCCTTGGTCACGCTGTAGAGCTCAGAGGCAAGCGTGTGCCGCAGCTTATGGGGCGTGAGCGGATGACCGAAGGCAGCGGAATACTTGTTAACCATTTTTTCGATTGCGTTGGTGGTCATTCGTTTGGTCTGGTCGTGCCACCTAGTGAGAAAAAAGGCCGTTTCTTTTTTAGAAGCCGCATAGCGCTGCCTGCGGACTTTTTGGTAGTCCCGAATGTAATCCAGCGTCCATTCAGCAATCGGCACGCTGTCACGCTGTCCGCCCTTGCGGGTCACGTCAAGCAGCGCCTTTTTCAAGTTAAGGTCGGCCACGTTGACCCCGGCGCATTCAGAAACCCGGATGCCCGTCCCGAGAATCAGTGCAACGATTGCCAGGTCACGCTCCTTGTTGACCCTAAACGCCGGCAGGGCATGTTTGTTGCAGCTTTTTTCATAATCATTGGTAATAAAGTCCAAGAACTGGTACTTCAGTTTTCCAACATACATGTGCGATTCGAGGATGTGCGCACGGTAGTTGAGCGTCTTCGTATTGTTAAGCGAATCAATCTTCAGCATCACATTCCGTTCAAAGTAGGGCTGACCCTCATTGTTGTCGGCTGTGATGGTCAAAAACTTGAAGAGCGAACGCAGTGCGTTGATCGAGCGGTTGATTGTCGTTGGCGCGTTGAGGTGGCCCTGCTGGTTCTTGACGTGACCCAGGTAGTTGATATAGAGCATAATATCGTTGCGGTGCAGGTTGGCCAGCGTTGCTGTCTCGATGTGCTTGTTATCTGGGGCAGGGGAAATCGACTCCTGGCGCAGCCAGTCAAAAAAGCGCCTTATTTCAGTCAGGTACTGGTAGGAGGTGGTGAGGGAAAGGTTAGACCCGAAGTTGTATTCCTTAACAAAATCCGGCATTTTGCGCAATTCTTCTTCAATAAGATCAAGGTACTTTTTGGTTTCCATGTTTATCATTCTCCTAACTGCAATGTTGCTGTCTTATTAATTATAAAGTAAAAATAGAATGTATGTTTGGATTTGCTTTATAAAAGAGCAGGAGGGGACGAAGAGGGGGACCAGTCACCCGCGGTCTAAAGCAGCAGCATTTGGCGTAAGTTAAAATAAATTTATAAGCAGTGAAGCCAAGCGAGCGGCAGGCATGCCGGTTATGGCTGCTGAATAGCGAACAATGGCACAGCGACCAAGTTTGCTTTTGCTCCAAGCACAATTGCTGCTCCCAAATTTGGACACATGAGCTCTGCCAGCATACAGAATTATTGGGACTAGCATCGACATGAATTGATAAGATTATGAATTATTAAAATTACGGCAAAAAATTTAAAAGTTAAACGATAAACCCAAGCATGAAATCACGGCAAGAAAGCTCGCAAATCCATGCAGGGCCTTACATTTACCTATCATTAAAATTATAGTTTTAATGATAGAAAAAGACTTAAACCTGGTTGAGCACCCGTTATAAAATTATAATCGGCCGTGCGCAATACAGCCGATTTCTAGTCAGAATTTCTTTAGTTGCCAGATCAAATTCAGTTGCTTGTGCTTTCTGCCTGTGCCTGTCCCAGCCACACGACTTAGCGTGCAATTGGCTGCTGGCGACATAACTTTGATGTGTTATGTGGTGATGAATCCCGCCAACGCACGCTGCAAATCCGGTTGGCGTGTTAGATGCGACCATGGGACACCTTTACACCTAAAAATAATTTAACGCCGCCAAAAAGTCCACGTCAGCTGTCCGTGTCCAGTTATTGTGATGAACTGTATTTAGTGCCTGGCAGTGTCATCTGGCGTGAATTTAACCGCGGATGGGCATATAACTACCCGCACCTGGGACCGGTCCAATGCAATAAAATGCAATAGAAGAGCAAAACTGTGCGTGTTTACGCTGAACCGGATTGCTGCTTAACGTGGATTGTTCACTGGCAACCCATGCCTTGCCGCGGCAGCAATACGATTGGTTACAGCTTAACTTTACATAATATATATTATACGAAGTTATTGAGGAATGCTTGTCACTACCGCCTATCCTATCCCTTTCCGCTGGCGCGCAATGAAAAGATTGCACAGCTAGCTATAATTTATTAATCACCTGGCAAGTATTCTTTTAGTCTTTGGGGGCTCTCAAGAGAATTCGGCTAATTGAGCCCACAATTAAATTATTTATTAACTTTAGCTAATCAAATGAAAATGATTTATTAATTGACTATTTAAATTAATTTCAGTAATAATTTAAATAAGTGTATTTTTTAACCTAAATTTATATATTGGTAATATTTTATTAATCGTTTTGTAGGCCTGCTTTGTATTAGCAATCATAACAGGTACTTACACCGCTCAAAATAATATTTGCCAATTTTTATATTTTTATTTTAGTCTTATTTTTTTAGTGCATTTTTATTTAATTTTTTGTGTATTTAGCTTACAATACTATCCATGGGGTATATATTTAAAACAATTCTTCCGATTTCTGTCTTTCTTTTAAGTTTTAGTTGAAATTAATTGTTTTATACGCTATTTTTATTATTTGACACTATGACTGTTTCCGTCAGTTTATAGGGTTAAGGTTATTTTTAGAAAGGTTGAATTTATTCCATGAGTATAAATTTAGGAAAAGAAATATGCCGTCGTCGTCGTGAGCAAAAGCTGACCCAGGAGGATCTTGCTGAACTGAGTGACTTGTCCGTGAACTTTATTTCGCGTCTTGAGCGGACAAAAAATCAGAACATCAGTATTCAAAAGCTTGACTCGATTGCAAGGGCCCTTAACACTACTACGCCAGATATTATCATGAACGCATACCGCTTCAAGGAAGTCAAGGTTGAGGGTCACCAGGATAATACGCCTGTATTCATTAAGAAGGTTGTTAATGAATTAAGAAAGATGCCTGCCGAAAAGGCCGAGCGCGTCTGCAAATCTTTCATTATACTGACCAAGGAAATCAATAAAGACTAATTTCAACAAAAAACGAGGAAGCTTAGTTAGCTTCCTCGTTTTTTGTTATCTGCTAGTTAAATGCATCGGTCAGTTGTGGCACTACCTGTTTCTTGCGCGATACCACGCCCGGTAAGCTGATTTCCGCATCTTTTATCGTGCCGAAGGCCCGCTCAAACGCAGACTGGGCTGCGCTTGTTCCCACAACCAATGCAGTTGAGTTGGAGTCCAGGACGTTGGTTATAAGGAGCATAAACAAGTCATATCCTTCGGCCTCAGAAGCGGCATTCATGGCCTTCAAGAAGGCTTTTTTGCGCTCCATTGCCTCCGGTAGGTCAACGACGTTAATCTGGGCTACGCGGGCCTTCTGGCCGTTTAAATCAAAGCTCTTGGCGTCAAGGTCAATCAGCTCTTCTTCCGACTTGCCTGCGATATTGGTACCGGCCTTCAGTTCTTCCAGCCCGTACTTTTGGTAATCAACCCTGGCGATTTGGGCCAGCGCCTCGACGGCTTTTCTGTCGTCATTCGTGGTGGTCGGCGACTTCAGCAGCAGCGTGTCCGATATAATTGCAGAAAGCATAATTCCAGCAATATTTTGGGGAATTTCTACGCCGAACTGCCTGTACAATTTCCACATAATCGTGCTCGTGCAGCCTACCGGCTCGGCAAGATAGAACAGCGGCATGCTTGTATCAAAGTTCATAATCCGGTGGTGGTCAACAACGTGCGTTACTTCAACCTTGTCGATGTCGGCAACGCTTTGCTGTGGTTCGTTGTGGTCAACCAGCATCACTTTTGCTACTTCGTTAGCAGCAGTTTTTATAACCCGGGGGGCTTCAAAACCAAACTTCTTTAGGGCAAATGCGGTTTCATCGTTAGGTTTGCCCAGTGCGACCGCCTCCGTATTGTAGCCCAGCTTGTTTTGGAGGTATGAGTATGCAATCGCAGTACCAATTGCGTCAGTATCAGGGTTCTGGTGACCAAAAACTAACTCTTTTTCCATTAAAATTTTTCCTCTTTCTTTTTATGCCATAAAATCAATCTAAATCTAGTTTAACGAATAGCGCTTATTTCTCCAAGAATTTTTTGAATTCAGTTAGGATTTTTTTTATGCGGGGGACGTCTTCCTTGCCTTTCCGGTAGATTAACGACACCGAAAACTTCCTGTCGCCCTGCAGGTGAACCGGCGTCAAGCTTATCTTGGCGCGGTGGCGCCGGTAGTATGAGTAGCTGACAAATGTGTCGTAGTCAGTCTCTTCGGCCGTCGCTACAACCTGCCTACTGGATGAAAAGCTCAGTGGTACCTTGAGGCCATCCTTGGCGTTAATCTTGCTGCCGAATTTTTCTTTCATTAATTGGGTCAGGTAGAAACTATCCGGGTACGCAACCCATTTTCTGTCCATCAGTTTTGCGGCCGGATAGGACGCACCGGCTTCCAGCGTGGTGTCATGAGTCAGAATGGTCAACTGATCTGCACAGACTTCCATGTGTTCGTACTGGTTATGTAAATTAATTTGGCTCTTTTTAGTGTCTTTAGGAATATACAGAAGGGCCAGGTCGATTAAATTGTTATCAAGGTTGTACCACAAGTCCTTGTGGTTGAAATAGTTGACGCTAATCGTTATCCCCACTGTTTGACGGTTAAAGTCAACCAGGAAACGCCGGAGCAACTCAGAATCAACGCTTTCCAGCACGCCGATGGCAATATTGCCCTTATCCGCTTGGGTAAACTCCTGGATGTCATTGACAACCGCGTTGATTGTGCCGATGAGCTTAATTGCTCCCGTTTGCAGTTGCTTGCCGGCCTCGGTCAGATAGAGTTTTTTCCCCATTTGATCGAATAAGGGCGTTCCGATTGCATGCTCCAGTTTTTTGATCTGCTGCGTCAGCGCCGGCTGCGTAATCCCCAAAATTTGGGCCGCTTGGGTATAGTTCATCGTGTCAATCAGCTGCAAAAAATAATGTAAAGACTTTGTTGAGAGTATTGTATTTGTTTTAGGCATAAAAACCCCTTCTATCCTTAGCAGTAATATGGCCCCACTTACCTTAGCACTAATATGTCCTCACTTACTTGCTATTATTGATCAAAAAACTCTCTGTGTCAAAGCTTACTTCAGTTTTTAATATAACGTTTTCATAATTTTTAAGAGTTAAATCACACTAATACTATATAAAATATTGTTTTATTTTGAAGGTAACGGCCTACCCAGTTTTAAATCAACCGGTTGGCCGTCGCTAGTCACGTCAACGACGAACGACCCGTTAGAATAACGATCGCCCAGCGGGTACTCGCTGGTTTGCAGCTTGATCCTCCTCCGGCTGCTGGTAATTATCGTCAATGCGTGTTCCTGCCCGTATGCACTCAAGGCGGCAATCCTATGCGGCTTAGACTTCAGTTCGCGCAGCACGAGGACGCCCCGCTTAGCGCGCGAAACCTTGTTGATGATGCTGGCCTTAAGCTGCTTGAATGCTCCCCGCTGCGTAACCAGGCCCACGTGCAGCACGTCAACATAGGCAGGTTCAACTAAGACGTAGGACACAACCGCATCGCCGGACTTGAGGTTGACTGACTTAACGCCGACAGCCTTGGCCCCCAATTCTGGCACTTCACTCAGGTCATAGCGAACCGCGTATGCATTACGGGTAAACAAGATGATTTCGGCCTTCGAATCGACAGCAGCCTGATCAACCCGAATTACCCTGCTGTCTTGCGTCTTCATCTTCATTGCAGTGATTGCGCGGGAGCGGTATGTTCGTGTCGGCTGCAAGTTGGCCAGCTTAAGCCGCTTGATGTAGCCGTCGCTACTTGCCAAAAGGAAGTCAAGGTCGGTGTCCAGTCGGTCAAACGTAAATACGCGAATGATCTGTTCCTCACCGCTCAAGCCAATCTCTTGCGACAAGTGCTGCCCGGTTTCCTTCCACTTGGCTTCTACCAGTTCGTTAACTGGCCGATAGATGACATTGCCCTGGTTGGTAAACAGATATAGGTTAGACAAAGTAGACAGGGTCTGCTCGTAAACGACCTCGTCGCCGTCCGGCAACCCATTATCCGCGTCATCGCTAGACTGCCAGGAACGCAAGGAAGAACGCTTCAGGTACCCGTCGCGACTAATCAAAACGCGCACCTGTTCGTCCGCCACCAGTGCCTTTTCATTGATTTTAATCTTTGCGGTTTTGCCCGATATTTCCGTTCGCCGCGGATTGCCAAACGCCCGCTTGACTGCCGACAACTCCGCGATGATTTCCTTTTCCAGGGCTTTGGGATTTGCTAACAATTCCTGGTACCGCGCAACTTTTTTATTTAATTCGGCCTGCTCCGCAACCAGTGCATCCACGTCTGTGTTCGTCAATCTGTACAGCTGCAGGGACACGATTGCTTCAGCCTGACGGGCCGTAAAGTCAAACTCAGTCGCCAAGTTTTTCTTGGCTTCCATCTTGTTCTTGGATGCCCGGATGACCTTAATTACCTGGTCAAGAACGTCCATTGCGTGAATCAGACCCTGAATTATTTCCAGACGATTCTGGGCCTTGTTCAGGTCAAACTTGGTTCGCCTGGTAACCACATCCGTTTCATGTTCTAAGTAAGCGGACAAAATGTGCTTCAAGCCGACCTGCATTGGCGTCATGTGGTCGATTGCAACCATGTTAAAGTTATACGACACCTGAAGCTCGGTATTTTTAAACAAGTAGTTTAAAATGTTCTGCGCATCGGCACCCTTCTTCAGTTCAACCACAATTGACAAGCCGTGTCGGTCCGTTTCGTCGCGCACTTCCGCAATGCCGTCAATCTCCTTATTCAGGCGAATTTCGTCCATTTTTTTGACTAGTAAGGCCTTGTTGACCGCATAGGGAATCTCGGTAATAACAATCTCCTCGCGGTGGCCCCGGATTTCCTGAATCGCAGACTTAGCCCGGACCTGAATGCGTCCCCGCCCGGTCTGGTAAGCCTCTTTCAGCCCTTCCTTACCCATAACGATTGCTCCGGTAGGAAAGTCTGGGCCCTTAACGAAGCCCATCAATTCTTCAAGCGTCGCATCCGGATTCTTGAGCAAGTAGATTGTTGCATCGATAACCTCGGACAGGTTGTGGGGCGGGATTTCCGTAGCGTAACCGGCGGAGATACCCGTCGAGCCGTTAACCAGCAGGTTGGGGAAGCGAACGGGCAAAACCGTCGGTTCGTTTTCGGTGTCATCGAAGTTGAGCACCATGTTGACGGTTTCTTTGTCAATGTCCGTCAGAAGCATGTTGGAGATTTTGCTGAGTCGTGACTCGGTATACCGCATGGCGGCCGGACCATCCCCGTCCATCGAGCCGTTGTTGCCGTGCATCTCGACCAGCGTTTCGCGCATCTTCCAGTTCTGTGAAAGGTGAACCAGTGCACCGTATATTGAGCTGTCGCCGTGGGGGTGAAAGTTACCCATGATGTTGCCGACAGCCTTAGCCGCCTTCTTAAAGGGCTTGTCATAGGTGTTGTTGTCCCGGTACATTGCGTAAAGAATCCGGCGCTGCACCGGCTTCAGCCCGTCCCGAATGTCCGGCAGGGCACGTTCTTGGATGATGTACTTTGAGTACCGTCCGAACCGTTCACCCATGACCTGTTCAAGCGGCATTTCACGAATTCGTTCATTTGTAGCCATTAACTAAGACCCCTTTACTCGTTTTCTTCTTCCAAAATCGATGCGTTCTCGCCCATTCTGAACTTAACGTTTTCTTCAATCCACTTTCTCCTGACGGCAACCTTGTCGCCCATGAGCGTGGTTACGCGCCGCTCGGCCAGTGCCGCATCATCAATTTTGACGCGGATCAGCATCCTGGACTCGGGGTTCATCGTCGTCTGCCATAGTTGCTCGGCGTTCATTTCGCCCAGACCCTTGAAGCGCTGCAGACTGTAGCCCGGTCCTATTTTCTTTTCGTCGTCTGCCAGTTCCTCGTCGGTCCAGGAGTACTTGACCTGGACCTTCTTATTCCGGCCCTTCTGCAGGCGGTAGAGCGGCGGCAGTGCAATGTAGACCTTGCCCTCTTCAATCATCGGCCGCATGTAGCGGTAGAAAAACGTCAGCAGCAAAATCTGGATGTGGGCACCGTCGTCATCGGCGTCCGTCATGATGATTACCTTGTCGTAATTAGCATCTGCAACCTTGAATTCAGCACCGACACCTGCACCAATCGTGTAGATCATCGTGTTGATTTCTTCATTTTTAAAGATGTCCTGCAGTTTGGCCTTTTGGGTGTTCAAGACCTTGCCCCGCAAGGGCAAAATCGCCTGGAAACGACGGTCGCGTCCCTGCTTGGCGGAGCCTCCGGCAGAATCGCCCTCCACCAGGAACAATTCGTTTTTCTTGGGATTGCGTGACTGGGCCGGCGTTAGTTTTCCGGACAGCACTTCCTTCTTGTGCCGTTTTTTGCCGTTGCGGGTCTCATTGCGGGCCTTTTTGGCGGCTTCACGTGCATCCCGCGCCCTCTGGGCCTTCTTTACCAGTTCCTGGGCCAGTTCGCCATTTTCCAGCAGGTAATAGGACATCTGCTCGTAGACGATTGCATCCACGATCGACCGCGCCTGCGGCGTACCCAGCTTGCCCTTGGTCTGCCCCTCAAACTCGAGCAGCTCTTCGGGAATTTTAACGGATAGGACGGCGCTGAGCCCCTCACGGTAGTCGGAACCGTCAATGTTCTTGTCCTTTTTCCCCAGCAGGCCCTGCTTTTTGGCGTAATCATTGAAGGCCCGGGTAAATCCGCTTCGCGCCCCCACCTCGTGCGTGCCCCCATCGGAAGTACGCACGTTGTTGACGAATGAGACAAGGTTTTCCGAATAGCCGTCGCTGTACTGACCGCTAAATTCAACCTCAATCTCATCCTGCTTGCCGTTAAAATAGAAGACATCGCTCAGGGTGTCCTTGCCCTCGTTGAGGTAGGACACGAAGGACTCGATTCCGTCATCGTACTTGAAGGTATCGTGGTGGCCCGGTTCGCGCTCGTCGGTCAGTTCAAAACAGACACCCTTCAGGAGGAAGGCAGACTCGCGAATGCGCTCCTGGATGGTTTCATACTTGTACTTGGTCGTAGAAAAAATCTTCTCGTCCGGCTTAAAGGTAATCGTTGTACCGGTCGCATCCTTGGTCTTGCCCAAGCGCTTTAACGTGTCAACGGGATGGCCGCCGTCTTTAAACTCTTCTTCGTAAAGGATGCCGTCACGCACAACCTTGACGTCCATGTAACTGGACAGAGCGTTGACAACGGACGAACCAACGCCGTGCAGGCCACCGGAAGTCTTGTAGTTCTGCTCGGTAAACTTGCCGCCGGCGTGCAGAACCGTGAGGATGACTTCAATTGTCGGTCGGCCCGACTTGTGCATGCCCGTCGGGATACCCCGCCCAAAGTCACGCACGGTCACGGAGTTATCCTTGTGAATCGTCACGTCAATCTCCTGACCGAATCCAGCCATTGCCTCGTCAACCGAATTATCGACAATCTCGTAGACCAGCTGGTTCAGTCCGTGGATATCCGTTGACCCGATGTACATCCCTGGCCGCTTGCGGACAGCTTCCAGGCCATGAAGAATCTGGATCGATGAGTCATCATAAGAATTTTCTTTTTGATTTGCTTTAGCCAAATAAACTCCTCCAGTTTTGAAACATTTACTTAATTTAATCCTCAACCCATCCAATCTTTGCTAAAATAGCCTTAGATATGAAGAGAGTAGGATACAAATGATCAACCTAAAATTAATACTGGTATTTATTCTAGCATACTTAATCGGATCGTTCCCGACGGGCGTTGTGATCGGCAAAATATTTTTTGCCGAAGACATTCGCAATCACGGCTCGGGCAACATTGGCACCACGAACTCGTTTCGGGTGTTTGGTCCCTTTGCGGGCAGCTTTGTCCTGGTTGTTGACGTTCTCAAGGGAACCCTGGCCACTAGTCTGCCCCGCCTATTGCACCTGCCCGGCCCCAAGTACCTGCTTCTGGTCTGCGGCGGGTTGGCAATCTTAGGGCACACGTGTTCCATCTTCCTCAAGTTTAAGGGGGGCAAAGCCGTTGCGACCAGTGCCGGGGTCTTTTTGGGCTACAACCTGCAGTTTTTCGGCATCTGTGCCCTGATTTTTCTGCCCCTGGTCTTCATCACTTCGTACGTCAGCCTTGCCAGCCTGATTTCAGTTGTCCTCATCTTTATCGTGACTTTTTTCTTTCACGACGTTTACCTTGAGGTGATCCTCGGCTGCATCATGGTTGTTCTTTACACCAGGCACCGCAGCAATATTAAGCGCCTCATCCACCACCAGGAAAACATTATCCCGTTCGGACTCTGGTACTGGTACAAGAAGAAGCACAACAAATTGTAAGCTAGAATAAATACAGCCAGCAATCAAATGCTGGCTTTTATATTATAGGTCATATGAACATTAGTTCGCAAGTGCTGACTTGCTTAATTAAGCGGCTAGTAAAAAAAGCACATAACGTGCTTTTTTTAATCCTGGTCGTGAAAGGCCATGCTGAAGCCGCCCGTGAAGGTTTGGCCGGCTTCGAGGTGATTCATGCCGTATTTTTCTTCCAGCTTGCCGCTGGTATCGCTGCGGTCGGCAATCCCCCACCAGGGTTCAATGCAGACGTAGTCAGCGGTCTTAGGATACTGCGACCACACGCCCACAAACGGGGCATCCCGCAGCCAGACGTTAACGTGAAAGTTGCTGGTGTCCGTCCGGAGCGAAACGCGGTTATCGTGGCCCCTCATCTGGAAGATGAGCGCATCATTCTTAAACAGGTGGTCGCTCAGCGTAATCAGGCTGTTGGTCGATGCCAGCGAGCGGTTGGACCAATCCAAGAACGCGCCACTGAGGGGGATCTGCACCCGGGCAAGCGACGGCTGCGTGGCAAAGTAGAAGTCCTCCTTGGTAATGGTGTCATCGACCGGGAGGTTAAAGCCCGGATGTCCACCAATGCCAAAAATCATTGTGTCTGCGGAAGCGTTGGTGACGCTGAAATTTTCTTCCAGCAGGTTGTTGAGCAGGTTGTAGTTCACGCGCAGTTCAAACTTGAAGGGGTAGACCGCCCTCGTTTGCGCGGTATCGGTTAACAGAAAGGTAATGCTTTCATCAGTTTGATGTTCAACCGTAAAGTCCATATCCCGCGCAAACCCGTGCTGCGTCATGTGGTAGGTCTTCCCCCGGTAAGTGTACTGGTCATTTTTGAGCCTGCCCACAATCGGAAATAAAACCGGTGCGTGTCTGCCCCAAACAGCGGGGTCGGCCTGCCAAATATATTCGTAATCGCTGTGCCGGCTTTTCACGCTCTGGACTTCGGCACCCCTGCTTGAAACGACCACCCGCAAGAAACTATTCTTAATAGTATAATCCATGTTTTTCATCGCCTTTGTTAAAGGATAAACTTAGTTAAATCTTTATTCGTTATTATATCACTAAGTTTTTCATTAACATATGATTCCGTTACCGTTATTTCGCCCATTGTCATATCGGGCCCCTCGTAGAGCACGTCCTCAAGCAATTTTTCCAAGATTGTGGACAGTCTTCTTGCCCCAATATTGTCCGTTCCCTGGTTAACGTCGTACGCGATCTGGGCAATGCGCTCAACGGCTTCTTGTGTAAATACTAACTTGATGCCGTCGGCGTGCATGAGGGCAACGTACTGCTCAAGCAGCGAATCGGCCGGATCCTTCAGCACCCTGACAAAGTCGTCCTTGGTCAGGGCGTTTAGCTCGACCCTAATTGGGAAGCGCCCCTGTAGTTCGGGAATGAGGTCGCTGGGCTTGGATTCGGAGAATGCACCGGCAGCGATGAAGAGGATGTGGTCGGTGGAAACCGGGCCGTACTTGGTTTGCACGGTTGAACCCTCAACAATCGGCAGAATATCGCGTTGTACCCCCTCACGGGACACCTCGCCAGAAGTCTTTTTGCTGCCCGCAGCAATCTTATCGATTTCATCAATAAAAATGATGCCGTTGTTGGCCGTGCGCTCGATTGCCTTTTGGTAGATGGCATCGTAGTCGACCATTTTGCGTGACTCTTCATGAATCAAGAGCTCACGCGCATCCCTGACCGTCAGCGTTCTTTTGACGCGCTTCTTCGGAACCAGTCCGTTAAGCAGCGAACTCATGTCGACGCCCATCTGGCTCATCGCGTTTTCCATCGGGTTTACCTTGGGCGCCTGTTCGACTTCAACCGTTACCTCACGCTCTTCCAGGAGCCCCTTGTTCAGCTGTTCAGAAACGGACAGCCGTTCGTTGCGAATCTCATCGGTTACCTCTTCCTGGTCAGATTCCTGCCCGTTATCGGCCTCGGGCTTGCCGGACATCATCATCGACATCATGTCCTGCAGCTCCTGCATCTGATTGGCCCGCTTTTCGCGCTTGATGCCTGGAACCAGCAGGCGCACCAAAATCTTGTTGGCCTCCTTCGCGGCCTGGGGGCGGATTCGGTCAAACTGGTCCTTTTCTTCCATGCGGACGGCCTCATTAACCAAATCCCGCACCATCGACTCCACGTCCCGGCCGACGTAGCCCACCTCGGTAAACTTGGTTGCCTCGACCTTGACGAATGGTGCCTTAACAATTAGTGCCAGCCTGCGCGCTATTTCGGTTTTGCCCACACCGGTTGGCCCCGCCATGAGCAGATTCTTGGGCGTAATGTCTTCTTGCATCTTCTGTGGCAGCTGCATGCGGCGGTAACGGTTGTAGAGCGCAACGGCCACGGCCTTCTTGGCCTCATCCTGACCAATGATGTACTCGTTGAGTAGACTGACGATTTGTTTCGGTGTTTTTGTTTCCATTAATTTCACCTGCTTTTAAAGTTCATCAACGTTTATTTGGTTGTCGGTGAAGACGTCGATACCCGATGCGATTTCAACCGCCTCGCGGGCAATCTCCCCGGCCGCCATTCCCGTGGAATGCCGTGTCATTGCGATTGCTGCCGCCTGGGCAAAGTTGCCGCCCGAACCGATTGCAACAACGTTTTCATCGGGTTCAAGCACCTCGCCGTTGCCGGAAATAAGCAGCAGGTCCCGCTCGTTAAAGGCAATCAGCATCGCGTTTAATTTTTGCAGCGTTGCGTCCTTGCGCCACGCCTGGGCCATCTCCACGGCCGCACGGCGCAGGTCGCCGCTAAAGGCCTCGAGCTTGCCCTCAAGCATTTCCTGCAGGCTTACGGCATCGGCCACGCCACCCGCAAAACCGATAACCACCTGATCGTGATAAATCCGGCGGATCTTCTTGGCACTTGCCTTGGCGATTACCTTTTCGCCCAGGGTAACCTGGCCGTCCCCCGCGATTGCGGTCTTGCCGTTAAACTTTACTGAACATATTGTTGTCATTACGTTGCCTCGTCTTTCTTATCATTACGTGCAAAAAACTGATCATAATTTTGCTGCAAGTGACTCATGGTCACGTGCGTGTAGATCTGTGTCGTCGACAGGTTGCTGTGTCCTAATAGCTCCTGGACACTGCGCAGGTCGGCCCCGTTGTTGAGCATTGCGGTCGCAAATGAGTGCCGCAGTTCGTGCGGGTGGACCTTGCCGTTGATACCAGCCTTGGTAAACACGCGCTGCGTGATGTATTCGATCCCCCGGGGCGTCAACGGCTCCCCGCGGCTATTCAAAAATACCGTTCCCGGATCCTCGCGGTCAGCCAAAAGCTGCCCCCGCGCCCCGTCAAGGTAGTTGTTGAGCGCCGTAGACGTCAGCGCATCGAAGGCCACATAGCGGTCCTTGCCGCCCTTGCCGTGCACCAGAATCACCTTGAGAGTCAGATCAACCTGGCTGATCTGCAGCCCGCTCACTTCGCTCACCCGCATGCCGGTCGTATAAAACAGGGCCAGCATTGCCAGGTTGCGCATTGTTAGCGGATTGCTGCCTTGCAGGGATGCGATGACCTGCTTGACCTCCGTCGGGTAGAAAAATTGCGGCAGTCTGTGTTCCCTAGTCCGCAGCGTAATCGTCTGCGTTGGATCAACAAGCACGATCTTGCGTCTGGTTAAAAAGCGGTAAAAAGACCGCAAGCTCGACATCTTGCGTGCCTGCGTAGTTCGCGTTAGCTGCCTTTGCGCAAGGTCTTGTAAAAAGACCTCAACGTCGCGGCGGGTCACGTTCACCCAGCCCCTAAAGTCGCCATTGTCTTGCCAAAACGTCCTTGCCTCGAGCAGGTCGGTTTGGTAGGCCCTGATTGTATTCGTGCTATAGCGGCGCTCGTTTTGCAAGTACGAAACGAAGAGCTGCAGCGCATCATTTTCACCGGCTGTCATTAGTCTAACTCTTCTTCTTTGAAGCGGGCAAGCTCCACCAAGCTGCGCTCGCTGATTTTTACGTGGCGCTCGCGCTTGTTGCGAACCTTTTTGCCCTCGAGTCCTGGAATCAACGCAAAGCTGGCATTCATGGGCTGAAAGTGCTTGACGCTGGTCGTTGTGACATAATTGGCCATTGACCCCAGCGCCGTAATCTTGGGGAAGGCAACAGGTGCTTTGCCCGCAAATTCCCTAGCCGCATTAATGCCGGCTACTATCCCGCTCCCGGCGCTTTCAACGTAGCCCTCTACGCCCGTTACCTGTCCGGCAAAAAAGAGCCCCGGTTGTTTCTTGGCCTCATAGCAGTTGTTTAACACTTCTGGCGATGCCATGTACGTATTGCGGTGCATCTTGCCGTAACGGATAAAGCGCGCGTGTGCCAACCCGGGAATCAGTGAAAACACCCGCTTTTGCTCACCATACTTGAGGTGCGTCTGGAAGCCAACAATGTTGTACATGGAAGCCGCCGCATTGTCCTGGCGCAATTGCACCACGGCGTAGGGCGTTTTACCAGTACGCGGATTCTCCAGTCCCACGGGCTTAAGCGGTCCAAACAGCATGGTCTGGGCACCGCGGGCGGCCATCACCTCAATGGGCATGCAGCCTTCGAAGACGTCTGCACTTTCAAAGTCATGCAGCTCGGCCGTTTCAGCGTGCACCAGTTCGTTAGCAAAGCGCTCATACTCCTCTTGATTCATGGGGCAGTTGAGGTAGGCTGCATCGCCGCGATCATAGCGGGATTTTTTGTAGATAATATCCTGGTCAATTGAGTCCGCAGCGATGATTGGCGCAGCCGCATCGAAAAAGTGGAGGCTGTGCGCACCCGCAAATTGCTGAATCTGGTCCGCCAGGGCCGCACTGGTTAAGGGACCAGTAGCGACAATCGCAATGCCCTCTTGGGGCAATTGCTGGATTTCTTCCCCGTGAAAAGTCACATTGGGCAGGGAACGCAATTTCTGGGTGACGTACGCGCTAAAGTTGTCACGGTCCACTGCCAAAGCCCCTCCGGCCGGTACTTGCGTCTGATCCGCAGCCGCCAAGATGATGGAATCAAGCTGGCGCATCTCCTCTTTCAACAGGCCCACCGCGTTTGCTAACTGATTGGACCGCATCGAATTCGTGCAGACCAATTCGGCTAAATTGCCCGTTTGGTGGGCCGGGGTCATCTTCTGCGGCCGCATTTCATATAGGTCAACGGGCACGCCGCGCTTGGCCAATTGCCACGCGGCCTCGCTGCCGGCCAGGCCGCCCCCCACTACAGTTACACTTTTTGGCATATCCGGTATTCCTTTACTAAAAAAATAATTGCTTATATCAAAGAATATCATCAAATCCGCATCGATTTGATGATATTTACACAAATTTAACTTTATTTTATAGGCTCTGTTTCCTTAGGCTCTTCCTTATAGTCACCATTTGGACATTGGATGACGAGCCCCTTTTTATAGCGCTTCTCAACGAGAAAATGCTCATCATTGGGACAGGAGCGGCCGATCGGCTTATCCCAGGAAACAAAGTCGCATTCCGGGTAGCGTGAGCAGCCGTAAAACTTCCGGTTGCGCTTCGATTTCTTTTCAACCACATCGCCCTTGCCGCACTTGGGACAAGTGACCCCAACTTTTTTGACAATGGCCTTGGTGTTGCGGCAGTCCGGAAAGCGCGAACACGCGTAGAACTTGCCGTAGCGCCCCATCTTAATGACCATTGGCGCGCCACAAATATCACAGTTAAATCCGGCCGGTTCATCTTTGATCTGGACTTTTTTAATGTCCGCATCGGCCTTGTCTAGTTCCTTTTTGAAGGGGTGGTAGTATTCGTCAATCACCTTTACCCAATTTTTCTTGCCCTCTTCCACGCGGTCGAGGTCACTTTCCAACTGGGCGGTAAAGTCAACGTTCACGATGTCCGGGAAAAACTTTTCGATCAGGTCATCGACAATTGTCCCCAGCTCGGTGGGCACAATTGCCTTGCCTTCGAGCTTGACGTAATACCGGCGCTGAATGGTATCGATTGTGGGCGCGTAGGTGGACGGCCGCCCAACCCCATTTTCTTCCAGGCTATGGACCAGGCTTGCTTCCGTATAGCGTGCCGGGGGCTGCGTAAAGTGCTGCTTGTTGTCTGACTTGGTCATCTTGACCTGGTCGCCGTCGTTTAGGTCGGGCAATTCAACGGTCTTTTCCTGCTGATTGTCATAGACCTTGGTAAAGCCGGCAAATTTCATTTTAGAACCGGTTGTCCGGAAAATGACGCCATTTTGAACAACATCCGCGCGCACCGTATCGTAGACGGCCGGGGTCATTTCACTGGCCACAAAGCGTGACCAAATCAGCTTGTACAGCCGGTACTGCTCAGTGGTCAAAGCGTCCTTGAGCATTTCCGGCGTCCGGTAGACGCTAGTCGGCCGGATTGCCTCGTGGGCATCTTGGGCATCACCCTGGTTTTTGAAGTGTCTTGCACCCTTGGCCGCGTATTCCTTGCCGTATTCTTCATTGATAAACTTGGAGGCTTCAGCCTGGGCAAGGGGAGAGGTCCGCTTGGAGTCGGTTCTCATGTAGGTGATGAGTCCCACTGTCCCCTGCTTGCCTAAGCTGATGCCCTCATACAGCTGCTGGGCAATGCTCATCGTTCGTCTCGTCCGGTAATTCAGCCGCTTGTTTGCTTCCTGCTGCAGCGTCGACGTCGTAAAGGGCGCAGCCGCCTGCCTGCGCCGCTCCCGCTTGTTGACGCTAGCTATCTCAAAATCCTCTTTTTTGGCGATTTTGGCTAAAACCGCTTGAACCGCCTCGTTGTTGGGCAAATCCTGTTTTTTGCCGTTGAGGCCCCAAAACTGGGCCTTGAACAGCTTGGTTTTATGCTTAAACTCGGCGTCAATGGACCAGTATTCCTGGGGCTTGAAATTCGTAATTTCTTTTTCACGGTCAATCACGAGCTTAAGTGCAACGGACTGGACCCGGCCCGCACTCAGCCCCTTTTTAACTTTATCCCACAAAATTGGCGACAAGGAATAGCCGACAATCCGGTCGAGAATGCGGCGGGCCTGCTGCGCGTTAACCGTGTCCATGTCAATCGCACGCGGATGCTTAAAGCTGTTTTTAACGGCATCCTTGGTGACCTCGTTGAAGGTAACCCGGTTTTTGGCCGTGTCATCCAGATTCAAAGCGTGGGCAACGTGCCAGGCAATCGCCTCGCCCTCACGGTCGGGGTCAGACGCCAGGTAGACGTCCTTGGCCTTCTTGGCCTCCTTCTTCAGTTCCTTGATGGTGTCGCCCTTGCCCCGAATCGAAATATACTTAGGCTTGTAATTATTGTCGAAATCAATTCCCATCTGCGATTTCGGCAAATCACGAATGTGGCCCTTGGATGCAATGACGTGGTAGTTGCGTCCAAGGTACTTTTCAATCGTCTTCGCCTTCGCCGGCGACTCGACTATTACTAATGTTTTCTTGCGTTTTTTTGGCTTTGACTTCGTAGGCATCAAAAGCCTCCTCAATTAAATTTATTTGTTCTTATTTTTAAATACTAGACTGAGAATAGAATATTTACCAGCTAATTGTCAAATCTTTCAAGCTGCATCTCAAAATCGGTGATCGGGTTGGCGCCGGCTTCGATCAACTTATTAGTGCCGGCAGACAAGGCACTGGTAATTGGTCCCGGAACCGCGTAAACATTGCGGTTTTCCTGCAATGCCAGGTTGGCGGTGATCAGCGAACCGGACTTTTCTTTGGCCTCGGTCACGATCACACTGCGGGCCAGTCCCGCTAGAATGCGGTTGCGTTCCGGAAAACGAAAGGGCCGCGGCGGCGTATCCGGCAGGTATTCGCTCACTATGAGCCCGCGGCGCGCAATCTGTTCCTGCACGTGGTAATTTTCGACCGGATAAAAATAATTCAGTCCGTTGCCGACGACCGCAATCGTCTCGCCCCTGTTTTTCAGCGCGGCCTTGTGTGCTATCACGTCGACGCCCTTGGCCAGGCCGCTGGCAATCACCCAATCGTTTTTGATCAGGTTGGGCACCAATTTATCCAGGACCATTTGACTGTATGACGTGGCCAGCCGTGCGCCGACTATCGTCACGGTTTTTTCCTTTAGCAAAGCAGTGTTGCCCCGGACAAACAAAACGAGGGGCGGCCGGTAGATCTGGCGCAGTTTTTCCGGGTAGGCCTCGTCAAAAAAGTCCACCACCCGGCACTGGCGCCTGATCCGCGCAATCACTTTTTCTGCGTCGGGGTCATCGTAAGCCGCCCGCGCAACTCTTGTCAAACTGCCGGGAAGATCCATGTTCTCAATGTCCTGCCTGTCGATACCGCCGGCGTCCAGCTGCCCGGCAATTTGTAACATCTTAACATACCCGGTGCCTTTTTGTAATTTCAGCCGCAAAAGAAAGTCTGTCACGTTCATAAAAAAATCCTCCTACTTACATGTACGTAAAAAGAGAGGAACATTTTTATTTGTTAGTGAAGAATGTATTCACGGGCGCAAAGGTCCTGCGGTGAATCGGCGTTGGCCCCAATTGCTTAAGCGCGGCCAAGTGCGCCTTAGTGCCGTAACCCGCGTTCTTATCGAAGCGGTATTCGGGATACAGCCGGCCGTAGTCTTCCATGAGCTTGTCCCGGAAAACCTTCGCAACGATTGAGGCGGCCGCAATCGAGTTCGACTTCGCATCCCCCTTAATCAAACGCACCTGGGGCAAGTCGACGGGAACGTTCATCGCGTCAACCAGCAGGGCATCGGGCCTCTGGTCCAGGTTATTCACCGCCTGCTTCATTGCCAGGCGGTCTGCTTCGTAAATATTAATCCGGTCGATCACCTCGGCGCTCTTGACGCCGACGGCAACGCTGACTGCCTCCTGCAGGATTTGCGGGTACAGCTGCAGCCGTCTACGTGCACTCAATTTTTTGGAGTCATTGACATCGACTAGGTCGAAGTCCTGGTCAATAATGACAGCTGCAGTCACCACTGGACCGGCAAGCGGGCCCCTGCCCACTTCGTCAACCCCAGCAACGATTTGCCCCCGCCGCCAAAAATCTTGTTCATAGGCAAAGCGTTGGGCAAACGCAGCCTTTTTTTGGTCCAGCTTGACCTGACGCCTTTGATAGCTAGCCAGAAGGTTCTGAACCCCGGCCCTATCATCCTGGGCCAATTCGGCCAGCTCATTTGGACTGACCCGGTTGCTGGCTAGCAGCTGCCTAATCTCTGCAATCGTCATACGCGGTCCAAGGTGATTCTGCCCACCTTGCCCTTGCGCAGCCGCTGCAAAAAATAAAGGGAAAAGCGGTCATAATCGTCCCGCATGCCGTATTCCGCGGTCAACGCCAAAAGCAGGTCCGTATCATTGACCCGTTCCACCTCGTCGCGCGGTGAACGGCTGAACTTGACCAGGTCCGCAAGGTAATACTTGCGCAGCCGCGCCAGCACATAGAGGGCAACATCATCGCCGCTAAAGATGCTGTCCTTGATTGATCCGAATGCCGCCAACTTATAGCCCACATCCTGATCCTCAAATTTAGGCCACAAAATGCCCGGCGTGTCTAAAATTTGAATGTTGGACTGCGTTCTCAGCCAGCTTTGCCCCTTGGTCACGCCCGGCTTGTTGCCGACTGCCGCCACATTGCGTCCCACTAACCGGTTAATGATGGTCGACTTGCCACAGTTTGGAACCCCGGCCAGGGCGATTCTGATTACCGGATTAGACGCGCCCTTGGATTCCAACGCGCTAATCTTCTCCGCTGCCGCCTTCTTAATCATGTGAACCAAAATTTGCATATCGTTTGCGTGCAGCGAATCTAGGGCCATCACAAACTTGCCCTTGCCGGCCAAGTGCTTCTGCCACCTTTTGGTCAACACGGGGTCAGCCAGATCCGCCTTGTTCAATATAATCAAGTGGGGCTTATCAGCAACTAGCTCCTCAATCATCGGATTGCGTGACGACTGCGGGATGCGTGCATCCAAAACTTCTACGAGCACATCAATCAGACCCATCTTGTCTTCAAGCTGGTTGCGGGCCTTGTTCATGTGGCCCGGATACCACTGGATATTCACCATTGTTTTGCCTTCTTGTACACTAAAAAATTCTCAAAATAATGAGAACACTACCTTAATATGACATCTTTTCCTGGTACATCTGGTATGCAGCGTCAAAGATGCTCATGCTAGACAGGTAACCCGCATTTAACTCCAGATAATTCGATAATTTTTCGTAATCTTCTTCTTGCTTGGGAAAAGACTGATCGTTCTGTGCGTTATTTGCAAATTGTGCGACCTCGCTATTCGAATCGGCATTACGCTGCGTCATTAAATAGCGGTAAAAACTTTCGCGGTACTTCACTTGCTTACTCCGTATAATATAGTATTGCATACGCGCCCATGCCGGCATGCGTAGCAATAATCGGGCTGGTTTCGCGCACGAGGACGTCAATTTCAGAATTGATTGCCTTGATTTTATCCGCAAACTCAACTAGCTTTTGCGGCACGCCGTCCAGTGCAACGTACGAAATACCCACTTCTTTAATCTTATCCTTGTTGGCTTCAATATCTTCTAAAACATTGCTGTCGAAAGCAAGCGAAAACTTTTTGCCGCGGCCCTTCTTGGCCACCTTCAACTGCCCGTTGGGCATCTGAAGCTCAATCCGTATATTGAGCAGGCTGGCAATCTTGCCGGAAATAGCGCCTAGCCTGCCCCCCTTGATGATGTTTTCCAAGTTGACAATCATCATGCGCAGACACTGCGACTTCTTGATGCGGTCAATATGGGCGGTGATCTCTTCAACCGTGCACCCGGCCTCTGCATCACGCGCCGCAGCTAAGACCTGAAAGCCCTCAGCGCGGTCGGTTAGTTCCGAATCAATAATATGGACCATACCTGACTTGGCAGAGATAGCTGCTGCCTGCCGCGCGGCATCGACCGTGCCACTCAGCGCTTTAGCAAGAAAAATACCGACGACTTCGCTGCCATCGGCCGTCAATTCATTGATTGTTTCAACAAAACGGCCAATAGGCGGCTGGCTGGTCTTAGGTAGTTCAACGGATTCACTCATTTTTTGAACAAATTCCTGCCTGGTAATGTCGACGCCATCGACGTACGTCTGACCATCAATCGTAATTGACAACGGCACAACGGTGATGTGATATTTTTCTATTTCTTCCGGCGTTAACTGTGCCGAAGAATCGGTTAAAATTTTGATATTTGCCAACGTATTCGCCCTCAATTCTGAATTGCTGCTTACATTTTATGATAGAATGTGAGCTGTATCAATTATAAATTATTATAGCAAAAAAACTAGTAAAAAAAGAAAGCGAATGAGTAGTTTCATAATGAAATTAAAGGATATTTTGCAAGAACCCCCAAAAAGACCCAAAAATTATTATGTTCTAGACAACACTCTCAGTGCCATTGTTCATGGTATTGGATTTTGCTTTGCGGTTATCGGCTTTGTCCTATTAATTAACAAGGCCATCTCTACCCACAGCGTGCTAAGACTTACTACCTTCACCATCTATGGTGTCTGCCTACTGCTACTATACCTGTTTTCCACCCTTTTTCATAGTCTGATCTTCACCCGGGCACGGAACGTCTTCCAAATATTCGACCACTCCTCGATCTTTCTCCTGATTGCCGGCTCCTATACCCCCTATTCCCTGGTTACGATTGGGGGCACGTCCGGCTGGATGCTGCTGATTTTAGTCTGGCTGCTGGCAATTTTTGGCATTCTCTACTACATCTTCAACCGCGGCAAGCACGTGATCTTGGATACCATCCTCTACATCGGGATGGGCTGGCTCGTCGTCCTCGTCGGCCGGGAGTTAGCCGTCAAGCTCGCTCCCACTGGCCTCTGGCTGCTCGCAGGCGGTGGCGTTGCGTACACCGTTGGTGCGTTCTTTTACACCATGAAGCGAATCCCTTACATCCACGTTGTCTGGCACCTCTTTGTCATTTTGGGTTCTGCCCTGATGTATTTCTCAATTCTCTTCTACGTATAGGCTAGCCTAATGCCCCTTCATCCGCCAAAAATTTACCAATCGCGTCCTCAGTATTTTCCAGCTGACCCGCCAGCACCCGTTCCTTAATGATCGCAAGCAATTGGCCCAGGCCGGGGCCGGGCTTAATCCCCGCCTGAATCAAAAACCGCCCGTCGACCGCTAACTCGTCAGCCGATTTGATCGGCAGTGCCATGTAGCGGTCCACGAGGGCCTTGGCGTCAACCGGCTGACCCAGAATATGAGCAACGTCAATCGTATTGAGCAGGGTCTCTTTGCCCGCTTCAAACAGCTCGTAATTTGAAGGTGAGACTGCGGAAACTAAGTCAAAAAACGCAACGATTTTCTCTACTTGGGAAGTCATCGCGTTGGAGTTTTTCCAGTCGCGCATAAACTGGCCAATTTCCGCCGTTGGCACTTTTAAGAGGATGATAATGACGGCCCACAAGCTGGTTTCCACCGTCGGGCTGAACCGCAAACGGGGGTAGACTGCCAGCAGGTCACCCTTGCCGCCAAAATCGGGAGCCCCTTCACTCAACCTGGTTTTCAAGAAAACCTGGAAGGCCGCCCGCGAGTTTGGACCAATCCCCATCTTAACGAATTCATCGCGAATCCGCTCGACCGAGATTTTGGGCAGCAAGTGGTGCAGGTCACTAACGGCGCGTTCCGTCTGCTCCTCGAGCCTGAACTTCAATTGGCTCATGAAGCGGACGGCGCGCATCATCCGCAGCGCGTCTTCGTGAAAACGCTCCTTGGGGTCACCGACCGCCTTGATAAGGTGGCGGTGCAGGTCGCCGAGACCGTTGAACAGGTCGATAATATTGCCCTGGGTATCCATTGCCAGCGCGTTGACGGTAAAGTCGCGCCGCTTGAGGTCTTCGCTCAAGTTGCGCACAAAGGTCACGTGATCGGGCCTGCGGAAGTCCTGGTAGCCCGACTCGGTTCTGAAGGTTGTGATTTCATAACTTGACCGGTTGTACAGAACGGTCACCGTGCCGTGCTTGATCCCCGTATCGATTGTTTTGGCAAATATCTTCTTGACCTCTTGGGGGTAAGCGCTGGTTGCAATATCAATGTCGTGAATGTGGCGCTTCAGCAGCAAGTCACGGATTGAGCCCCCCACGAAGTAGGCCTCAAAGCCAGCCCGCTCAAGCTTTTCTAGCACGGGCAGGGCTTCCCCAAAAATTGCGGGTAAATTGGTTATCTTCATCATTAGTTAATCAGCTCTTTTGTTAGTGTTTATCTTTTCAAATTTATGTTAGGGTTAAAATAGCAAGCTTTACTCAAGTTCTATTTCTCGAGAGGATGATATTATGCCAAAAATTAGTAAGCGAAACGTTCTTGAACTGGCCATGATTGTGCTTGGATGCGCCATCTACGGCTTCAGCCTCGACATGATCTCAGTGCCCAACCGCCTAACCGACGGCGGCATAAGCGGCATCACGCTGCTCATCAGGCACTTTTGGGGCATCAACCTGGGGCTGTCTTCCCTTTTACTAAACATTCCCCTGATTATATTGGGCTACCGCTTCTTGGGCAAGCGGCTCTTGGCCTACACCATCTGGGGCACCCTGTGGCTGTCCTTTTTCCTCTGGTTCTGGCGTTCAGTCCCTATTATAGACCAATTGAACTTGAAAGACGACCTCTTCTTGTCGGCGGCCCTTGCCGGCACGCTTTCAGGCATAGGATTGGGCCTTGTCTTCCGCTATAACGGCACCTCCGGCGGCACCGACATTATCGCACGCATCCTCCAGATGCGCTACGGGGTCTCCTCCGGCAAGGCGCTTTTGTTCTTCGATACGCTTGTCCTCCTTGCTTCTCTGTCCTACCTGGACATCACGCACATTATGTACACGCTTGTTGCGTCCTTCATCCTCTCACGCGTCATGGATGCCGTTCAGCAGGGGGCCTCTTCTGCCCGGGGCCTGCTGATCATCTCCGAGCGCTACGAAAAAATTGCCCAGATGATCGACCTCAAACTAGAACGGGGCTTCACCTACCTCAAATCCAGTGGGGGTTACAGCCAGGCCGACCGCCCGGTAATTTATCTGGTCGTGTCGCCCCGCGAGGTCCCGGCCGTTAAAGAGCTGATTGCCGCCGAGGATCCCCAGGCGTTTGTGAGCGTAATTGAGGTCCATGAGGTCCTGGGCGAGGGCTTTACCTACAAGCAGAAGCACAACCATTTCTTCATCCGCAAGTAAAAAGGAGCCGCAGCAGTGCGGCCCCTTTTTTATTGATCATAATTGCAGGTCATTGTACATGTCCTGCATTTCCGTATCCTCGGGTTCTAATTCTAAGTATTCCTCCAGGAGCTGCTTCACGATGGCCGTTGAATCAGCCTCGGCAGTGAAAAAGCGGATCATCTGCTTCAAAAAGGCCGCATCATTCCTAAACGACGGGTATGCAAGCAGAAACTCGCTCTTGGCCTGGTCATTTTGTTCAAGTGCCTGGTGAGAAAGTGCCGCATTCCAGTGGAATTGGGGTTCAAGGTCCTCACTGGCGATGCCCTTGATCAAGTTCAGGTTGTCTGTATTCCTGTTTTCATGCACGTACAGGTTGGACAGCTGCATGCGCAGCGCCATGTTTTCCGGCAAGCACTTGAGGCCCCTTTTCAGCAGCTCTTCGGCGGTCTTGGCATCATTGAGCTTCAGGGCGGCCCGTGCCCCCTTCTCGTACAGGACCGGGTCCAGCTCGTTGTAAGCAATGCCCGCCTGGGCTGACCGCAGGACCTGGTCGTCATTATTCTTGTGCTCGTAGGCAGCAGCCAGGAGCCGGTATGCGTTAGCGTAGTCGGGACTCTGATCGAGCACCTCGTTTAGGTACCTGATCGCCTGATCGTCTTTACCCACGGCGATTAAGACGAGCGCCGCCTGGTACTTCGTATCGATATCAAGGATATCGCTGCCGTTTTGCGCAATTACCCGGCTGGCTTCCTCGTAGCGGCCCAATTTGGCCAGCGTCTGAAAGAGCCGGTCATTCAAATTAACTTCGCCAAAGTTCTTTTGGCGCTTGAGCAGGTCCTCGTAGCGGGATAGCGCCCGGTCATAGTTCCCCGTAAGGTAGTCCAGTTCGGCCAGGCCAAACTTAACGGCATCCTCTTGGGGGGCGATTTTGGTCGCCTCAAGCAGCTTGTTGTAAGCGGTCTCAAGCAGGCCGTTAGTCTGGTAGTAGTCGGCCTGCACCAAAAGGCTGTCCAGGTAGTCCGCGGACGTCACGGGAATAGCATAGAGAAGCGCCAGGCCGTCGTCCTCCTCGCCGTCGTTGAGGAGGATTTCAGCCAGGTAGATCTTGAACAGGTCCTCGTGCGGGAAACGGGCAATCAGGCTCCGGTAGACCTCCTTTGCAAGGTCGGTAAAGCCAAGTCCCGTTAGGCTTTCGGCCAGTGATGCCAAAATTTCTGGCTGGTCGTTGTCCAGCGCCTTTTTCAGCAGGATTTTTTCCTGGGAAAAGTCCTGCTGTTCAATCGCATCAAGCAGTTGTTTTGAATAACTCATGTTTATTCCTCCGTTGGCTAGATCGTATGGTCCTGCTTATAACAGCAGCCCAACCTGAAAATGATATCACAAAAAAGATGGCAGCGCGATGCCGCCATCTTTTTTAGCAAACTATTAAAATTACTTAACAGCTTCCTTGAGTGCCTTGCCCGGTCTAAACGCAGGGACTACGCTTGCAGGAATTTTGATTTCCTTGCCAGTCTGCGGGTTGCGACCCTTCCTGGCTGCACGCTGACGCACTTCAAAAGTACCAAATCCAATTAGTTGAACTTTTTCGCCTTTAGCAAGTTCCTCTTGAATTGAACTAAAAATTGCATCAACAGCAATAGCTGCATCTTTTTTTGTCAATTCGGTTTTTGATGCAACCTCAGTAATTAATTCAGCCTTATTTGCCATCTGTAATTCACCTCCCAAAATGAACCTCATGTTGCGGTTCAGAGCCTATTCCCCAAAAGAGGAACGAGGAATAAATGACCATGACGAATCATCGCTTCCTTGTTTTCAAAATAGCACAAATCACGCGGTACAACAAGCACTTTCTGCAAAAATCATCGTTTTATGCCAGGACCAGGATAAAATTATTTTCTCTTGCGGGCAATAATCTTGATTGGGGTTCCCCGAAAGTCGAAATTAGCGCGCAACTGGTTGATCAAAAAACGCTGATACGAAAAATGCATCAGTTCCGGATCGTTGACAAAAACAACGAATGCCGGGGGCTTAACCGCAACCTGGGTCATGTAGTAGACCCGGAGCCGCTTGCCCTTAATCATCGGCGTGGGCACGAGCTTGCTTGCCTCAAGCAGAAGGTCGTTCAAAACGCTCGACTTAATGCGCTGGGTCTGGTTATGGTAGACCCGCTTGACCGCTTCGGGCAGATCCGCAATCCCCTGCCCCGTCTTGGCGGAAACAAACAAGATCGGTGCATAGTCTAGGTACTGAAACTCATCACGGATAGTTTGTTCAAAGTCTTTGCTGCTGGATGTTTTTTTGGTCAGGTCCCACTTATTGACCACGATAACGATGCCGCGGCCGGCTTCGTGGGCGTAGCCGGCAACGTGCTTGTCCTGTTCCCTAATGCCGGTACTTGCATCCAGAACCATGCAGACCACGTCGGAGTGCTCGATGGCACTCTGGGCGCGCATCACGGAATACTTCTCGGTCTTTTCATAAACCTTGCCCCGCCGCCGAATGCCGGCCGTATCGACTATCCGATACTTGGTGCCGTCTTCACCGCTAAAGGGCGTATCAACGGCATCCCGCGTCGTGCCCTCCTCGTTGTTGACAATCACGCGGTCGGTCCCGACCAGGCTGTTGACGATCGATGACTTGCCGACGTTCGGCCGCCCGATAACGCTAAAGGAGATCTGCTCCTCGTCTTTTATATCCAGGTCCTTGGGCAGCTCTGCGACAATACGGTCAAGCAGGTCGCCGATGCCCGTTCCGTGAACACTGGAGATGGGGATGGGGTCGCCAAAGCCCATGCTGTAAAAATCATAGATGTCTTGCCGCTGCTCGGGGTTGTCCGCCTTGTTGACCGCTATGATTACGGGCTTCTTGGTCCGGTAAAGCATCTGCGCAATCCGCTCGTCTAGGTCCGTCAGGTGGTTGGTAACGCTCGTCAAGACGACGATTACGTCGGCCTCATCGATCGCAATCTCCGCCTGGGCCCGGATTTCGTCCTCAATCCGACCATCTTCCCAGGTGATGCCGCCCGTGTCAATCAGTTCGAACTTGTGCCCCAGCCACTCCGCCTGAGCGTAATTGCGGTCACGGGTGACGCCGGGCTTGTCCTCGACGATTGCCAGGCGTTCATTGATAATCCGGTTGAAAAGCGTCGATTTACCAACATTTGGTTGTCCTACGATTGCCACTACGGGTAAAACCATATTTTCAGCCTCCTTAAAATAAAAAGAGCCGACTTAAACAAGTCGGCTCTTTTATTACAATTAACGACGATCTTTTAATTGGTCACCAATAATGTCACCTAAAGCAAAACCACTGTCATCATTGTTCATATATTTCTTATTAACCGAATTTCTGTTGTATGAACCGTGTGAATGAGAGCCTTCATTGCTTGAACCCTTAGAATCTACTGCTTTCATTGAAAGAGAAATTCTGCGTTCGCTAGGATCAATGTTCAAGACCTTAACTTTAACTGTTTGGCCAATCTCTAAAACGTCACTAGGCTTATCTACGTGTTTGTATGATATTTCTGAAACGTGGACTAAACCTTGAATACCATCAGCAACTTCGACAAAAGCACCAAAATTGGTCAAAGACTTAACTTCGCCTTCAAAAATGTCGCCTTCGTGCAAGTCTGTCGTTGCTTGTTCAAATGGAGAAGGTTCAGTCTGTTTAATTGAAAGGGAGATGCGATGTCTGTCATCGTCAATACCAATTACCTTGACTTTAACATCTTGACCAGTCTTTAAAACGTCGCTAGGCTTATCAACGTGCTTGTACGAAATCTCAGAGATGTGAACCAAACCGTCTACACCACCGACATCAACAAACGCACCAAAGTTAGTCAAGCGCGAAACTTTTCCTTCAACTACATCACCAACAACCAGTTGTGATGAAACTTTATCAAAGGCCTCTTCACGTTCTTCCTCGATCAGGTCCTTGTGGGAAAGAATCAGACGGTTCTTGCTAGGATCGATCTCGGTGATCTTGAGCTTCATTGTCTTGCCAATGAACGGCTTAAGATCTGAAACGTAGCGGTTGGAAATGAGTGATGCTGGCAAGAAGCCCCTCGTACCAACATCAACAAGCAAACCGCCCCGTACTGATGAAGTTACAGTACCTTCGATGGTGTTGCCCGCTTCAAAGTCCTTTTGCAGTTCGTCGTAAGCTTCTCTTTCCTTCAAGCGGGTAACTGAGAAGAAGAATTCACCGTTCTCCTTGTCGCCGCCGGCCTTTCTCAAAACCAGAGCCTTGAACTTGTCTTCGGGCTTAACTGCCTCGCGTAAATCAAGGTTGCGGTCTGTCGTGAATTCACGACGTGGAATCACGCCTTCGATACCGGCATTGGTTACGCCAACATCGATTTGACCTTCTTCAACGTCCAGGACTTCAACATCTACAATATCGCCGACCTCAACTCCTTGCATTTGCTTTAGTGCATCTAAAAATTGATTACTGTTTTCTGACATTATTTACCTCCCAATATCATAACCTAATTTTAAATGAAAGTTAGATTTTTTTCTACTCTTTTAGCCCCTTTTTTGCAGTTTTTTTTGACTTTTTGCGATTTGGGCCATAATTTGTGCGACTACCTCATCAATTGTCATAGAAGTCGTGTCAATTTCGATGGCATCGGCTGCCTTTTTTAACGGCGAAACTGCCCGGTGAGAATCTTTATAATCCCGGCTTGCAATGTCTTCCTCGATTTCGGCAACCGTTTTATCCGTCTTGATTCCGCGTTCCTTAAAGTCAAGCATCCGGCGCACGGCGCGCGAATGCGCGGAAGCCACCAGGAAGATTTTGACCTGGGCGTGCGGCAGAACGGTGGTGCCGATGTCCCGACCGTCCATCACAACGTTCATTTTGCCAGCCATCTGCCGCTGCAGGGCCACCATTTTTTGCCGGATGCCGCTGAGGGCGGAAACTTCCGAAACATTATCCGATATTTCGGGGGTGCGAATTTCCCGGGAGACGTCCCGGTCGCCAACGTAAACTTTCTGCTCGCCGTCGACAACCTTGAGCTCAATGCCCGTGCGGTCAATTGCCGCCAAAATCCCCGCTTCATCACCGTAATCCAGCCCGTTAGCACGTGCAATAACCGTGCAGGCACGGTACATTGCCCCCGTGTCGACGTAGATAAACGATAACTTTTGTGCAATAATTTTTGCGACCGTACTTTTGCCAGCTGAAGCTGGCCCATCAATTGCTACCTGCATTCCAATAAAAAAGGGACACCACGTCCCTACCCTTTCTCTAGTTATTTTAATTTAAGAACCTGACCGATTTCGACCCGGCTGTTGACATCAAGATCGTTAAGCTGCGCAAGCTTGCTCACCGTCATATGGTGGTCTTGTGCAATTCCGGTTAGGGATTCTCCCACCTTAACCGTATATTTTTTAGCGCCGGCCGTCTTTTTGGCCTTGGACTGAGGCCCCTTTTGGGGCTGGGCCGCAGTCTTAATCTTGGTCTTAGGCTTGCTTGGGGCTTTGGCTTTGGCCTTCGTTTTAGTCTGGCCCCTTGCAGACGAAGCGCTTTTTGCAGGGGCGTGTTTCTTAACCTTCTTCTGCACGTTAACCACCTGCTTGTCAGTTATTAGATTAGAAGCCAAGTAATACCCGACCGGTACCAGGGCCACCAGTACAAGCACAATTGCAACCTCGAGAACAAACCATTTTCGCCTCGTAGACCTGTACGTCACCGTCCGCGGGACCGTTGGGCGCTGGTAATGCTGATATGGCCCCTTCTGTTTCTGCCTCATCTAAAAAACCTCCCTCAACTAACTTGTTTAATTCTAGCATATTTAAGCCTTAAATTGGACAAAAAAATCGACCAAGTGACGGTCGATTATTCTTTATGTGCTAAAAAATCAATTTTTCAGTTTGAAGTACTTGCGGACAAACGGCTTTAAATTGCGCAGCACCGTTTCAAACAAGAGGTAGACCACTGTGCCATTGATTGCGCCCTTAAGCAGGTTGAACGGCACGATGATGCCAAAGATGTAGGCGCTCATGGACGGGATGTGGAGCAACTGCCCCAGGTAGACCTTTTCGGTAAAGCCGAGCAGGCCCGCGTAGCCGTGGATGGCTGGCAAGTTAGGCACCGTTGTGACGGCGTAAAACGGGGTTAAAACCAGGGCGTTCAATGTTGCCAGCACAATCGTCATGGCGATGATGCCGAGAACAATTCCCAAAAGCGGCTTCAAGTAGCGCTTAGCCGCACTGCTCTTGGGCGTATTCTCCGTATTTGCGGTGACGTTCTTTGTGGCATAGTAGAATGGTAGCGCAAAGGATATCGATGCAAGCAAGGCTGCCAGCTGACCAACGACGCTCGGCAGGGCAAAACCCTTGTAGATCAGGTCGATCAGCATTCTAATCAGGGCAATAAAAATACCCGGGAGTGGGCCGAATAAAAATGTCCCAATAGTGATGATTACGTCCGAAAAGTCAAACTTTAAAAAACTCGCTACCGGAAGTGGAAAGGCTATCTCCATTAAGATAAACGCAATCGTTCCGATCAGTGCATAAGCAATAATGTTAGCCAAATTACTAGCATTTTTCCTCTTCACAATACTTACCTCCAAAAAATAATCGGTCTGTTGCTTCTAGCAACAGACCGATTAAAAGTAAGCTTAATAAACTTATTTTAGTTTAGCCTGTCTTCTTTCATCTAGACTGTAACTATCGGTATCTCAAAAGATTCCACCACTTGCGTGGGTCGTGGACTTGCACCACCGGTCGGGACTTGCACCCTGCCATGAAGACAACAAACTTAAATATTCAATTAACAATTTATATACTAGTCCACGTGCTTTAATCTGTCAACCTCGGCGTGTGTCAATTCGCGGTACTTGCCCGAAACAAGCGAATCCAGCGTCAAGAAAGCATATTTTTCCCGGGCTAGTTTTTGTACCGGGTGGTTAACCGCCTTGAACATCTTCTTCACCTGGTGATAGTGGCCCTCATGAATCGTGAGCTGCACAATCTGGATTTTCTTCTTGCGATCAGTCCGGACAACCTTCACCCTTGCCGGGGCCGTTTTGCGGTGATCGATTTCCACGCCGTGCGTCAGCCGGGCAATCTCTTCCGGCAGAAGCTGACCTTCAATCTTGGCCACATAGACCTTAGCCACATTGTTGCGCGGGTGCATCAGCTGGTTGGCCAACTCGCCGTCGTTGGTCATGAGCAGCAGTCCTGACGTGTCATAGTCCAGACGCCCCACCGGGTATAAACGGTACGGCACGTCTAAAAAGTAGTCTACCACCGTCTTGCGCCCCTTATTATCGCTGGCCGTTGAGACCACGCCGCGCGGCTTGTAAAACAGGTACGTGTGGTGGCTCTCACGCTCAATGGGTTCACCGTCGACCGTGATGTTGCTAAAGGTTTCAACCTTGGTGCCCAGCTTGGTGACAACTCTGCCATCGACCGTCACGCGTCCCTGTGTAATCATTTTTTCTGCACTGCGTCGCGATGCGACCCCCGCCTCAGCAATTACCTTTTGTAAACGTTGTAAAACCATTATTGTTCTCTCCTTCATGCGCCTGCGCTAACCCCTTGTCTGCACGGCCCTTGGCCGCAAACAAGTTTATTTCACCGGCTTCGTTAATGTCACCGTCTTCAAAGTCTTCAATCAGGGGCAGGTCGCTCAGGCTTTCGTAACCAAAGTATTGCAGAAAATAGTCGCTGGTCACGTATAAATTGGGGTGACCGGGTGCCTCCTTCTTGCCGTTAACCTTGATTAGGCCGCGCCAGATCAGTGTCTGCAGTGCGCCAGACGAGTTGACGCCCCTGATTGCATCAACTTCAACCCGCGTGATCGGCTGCCGGTATGCAATAATCGCCAGAATTTCCAGGGCCGACTGACTGAGGGTCTTTGACACGTCCTTTTGAAAGTAACTGGCTACGACCTCCCCCACTTCCGGTCTTGTCGTCAGTTTGTACTTATGGTTAAGGTGCAGCACCTGCAAGCCCGCGTCCTGGTCTTGAGCCAGTTTTTCCGTCAGTCTCTGGGCCAGTTCCCGCAGGGCCGGCGCTTCGATCTCAAGCACTGCGCATAGGTCTGTCTTGCTAATGCCGCTATCGCCGGCAAGGTACAGCAAGGCCCCCAATTGCGCTAATTTACTCGCCATTATTATCAATTCCCTCCAGTTCTAGGTCACCAAAAATCCGCGCCTGCACGACCCTGACCTCACGCTTTTTGCAGAGTTCAAGGAGTGCCAGAAACAGGCCAATCACGTCGGACATGTTCTTCATCTGCGCGCTGCAGGCAAAGAAGCTAACCTTCTTGCTGTGAGCGAGCTTCTTGTGCAGGTAATCAGTCATCGCGGCGATTGGCGTTTCACTAGCCTCAACCGCCATAACCTCGGGATTCCTTATCTTTTGCCGGTGCAGAACCAGGACAAAAGCGCGGGCCAATTCGGCGGACGTTGCCTGACCAGGCGGAAGCGGCTGGATTTCCTTGGTTTGGGGTGCGCTTTCCTCCTTGGCCGCGGTAATCGGCACCTCATCGCCGCGCTGTTTCAAGTAAGCCGCAATCTTCTTAAAGACAGAATACTGAATAAGCTGCTGGACCAATTCGTCACGGGGGTCTTCCTCAGCTTCATCTGCATTGGCAAAATCGTTTTGGGGCAAAAGCGATTGGGACTTGATCCGCAAAAGCATTGACGACATGACGAAGTATTCCCCGGCAATGGTTAGATTCAACCGCTGCATTTCGTGCAGATACGCCAAGTACTGGCTGGTGATCTGCGCGATGGGAATATCGTAGATATCGATTTTTTGCGACTTGATCAGGTGCAGCAGCAGGTCAAGCGGGCCTTCGAAATTTGGTAATTCTAAAGTTAAATTGCTCGTCATGATTTCTTGTTTTTAACTGCATATTTCATTAAATAGATGTATTCGGGCACCGCCGTCAGCCTTTTTTGCGGATTGACGGCCGCCATCTCCCGGACAATCTGCGCCTCATACTTGGTCGACCTGTAGTCCGGTGCGAGTGAGAGGTAGCGAATAACAATGAAGTGGCTGCTTGTCTGCGTCCCGACCAGGCCAATAAAGTTGGGGGCCTTAACGCGGTAGAGGTAGAGCTTGAATTCCGCACTGTTTTTGTTCAGCCTGATCTCATCTTGAAGATTATCCAGACTCTTAAAGTCGGGCAGGTAGGACAATAAGCCCATGGCCACCTTTTCTTTATCATTTTTACATTCGATTAACATTCTATTACCTATATGCGCGGATGCGTATTGGCATACACATCCAAAATATGTTTCTGTGACAGGTTGGTGTAAATCTGCGTGGTGCTGATGTCTGAGTGCCCCAATATCTCCTGCACCACCCGCAGATCGGCCCCATTCTCAAGGAGGTGGGTGGCAAAGGTATGCCGCAGGGTGTGCGGGGTGACGTTCTTCTGAATGCCAGCAAGCAGGCAGTAATGCTTAATGATCTGCCAGACCGCCTGCCGGCTCAAGGCGCCACCGCGGCTGTTGAGAAAGATGAAGTCGTTGTCCTTACCCACCCGGAGAAGAAGGGGTTCGCGCACCTCCTCCTGGTACTTTTTGATCCAGGAAATGGCCACGTCGCTGATTGGGATCAGGCGTTCCTTTGCGCCCTTGCCCAAAACCTTCAGTAATTTCAGTTCCTCATGGAGGTCGGTAAACTTGAGGCCGATCAGTTCACTCACCCTGATGCCCGTCGCATACAGCGTTTCAAGCAGTGAACGGTCGCGCAGACCGAGTTGCTGCGTGACGTCGGGCTGCTCCAGCAGCTTTGTCACCTCATCAACACTTAGGGTAACGGGCAGCCGGTGGTCTTTTTTCGGCGAATCAATTTCCAGCATCGGGTTCAGCTTCTGGATATCCTGCCGAACCAGCCACTGGTAGAGCTTGCGCAGACTCGAAATCATGCGGCTAATCGAACTGCTGGCCTTGCCCTCGTCACGCAGCTGCGCCAAGAAGGCGTCAATGTCGACCGCCTTGGTCGGCCATGAATTGATGCCTTCCTCTTTTAAAAACGCCAAAAAGGTGGTCAAGTCCTGGCGGTAAGCCGCAATCGTATTGTTGCTCAGGCCGCGCTCAATTTGACTATAACGCAAATAATCTTCAACGTCCCGGCGCAAATTACTCATTTTCGGCGGCTTCGGGATCATTAATCAGGGTAATTGTGCCCTCTTCTTTGTCCTCGGCGATGTACTTAGCCTTGAGCAGGTGGCCCAGCGCCCGCTTAAAGGCCGATTTCGAGATGCCGAAGTAATTCTTGATTTCCGCGGCATCGGACTTATCGTAAAACGGCAGGGACTTGGTGCGCTTGCGCCGCAGACTCATCAAAATCATCTGGGCGTCGTCGTCAATTTCCTCAAAGGCACGCGGCAAGCAGCTCAGGTTCAGGCGCCCATACTGGCTTACGCCTATTACGCGGCCATTGAACTGTTCGCCCAAGCGCAGGGGGCGAATCATTTGCGTAGCGTGCACAAAGCTCAAGTAGTAGTCGCTCGTGATTACGAACGCACCAACCTCACGGCTTGAATAGACCGTGCCGAACACGTCCTTGTTCTTCATGTCACTCGGAAAATGCGCCGCCAGCTGCTCAAAGATGTTTTCATCGGCCATCTTGGCCCATATCCGGTCCTTCTGGTCGGTTTCCAGGTGAACCAGCAGCTGGTCATCCTCACGCGGCCAAAGTGCCTTGTTGAAGGGCAGGTCGTCAACTGACAAGACCACGTCCTTGTCGGGCAGACCGACATCGAGAAAAACGCCGAGGTCCGGTTTAACGTCGGTAACCTTGCTCCAGCCGTACTGGTCGGCCTGGGCAAACGGCAAGAATTGAGTCATTTCACGTCTGTGCTGCTTGTCATCGTATAAAAAGCCCCGGATTTCATCGCCCAGTTCAGGCTTTTCTTCCTGCGTTATTTCTTTGCGTTTCAACTCATAAGTAACGCCATCCACCTGAACATAATATGAATTTTCATTTTGATCAATTATTTTACCCGTCGAAATTATGCCCAGCATTATGCTATTCTCCTAAATTAGTTTAATTCTTTTAATAAGTATAACATTTTACCCGGTTAAGTTAACATAAGTCAATTTAAATTTCCCCCGACTGCGCTATTCCGGCCGGGCACGCAGCCAATTTACGGGCAAACAAATAGCCAGCATGTACTGGCTATTGTTAAATCACGTTAATTAAAGGTTGGCAATCTCGCCCTGGTAAATTGCACCGCGCCGCGCATCAACCGTAATCGTCGTGCCGCCGACAATCTTTGTGGTTGCGCCGGTCACCCCGACAACAACCGGAATGCCGAGCGACAGACCAACAACGGCTGCGTGCGAGGTCAACCCGGAGGCCTCTACAACCAGGCCGGAGGCCTTCTTAATTGCAGGCATGTAGTCAGGGTCCGTGGTCTGGGCAACGATAATGTCGCCCTCCTTGGCCTTGCTGTTGGCCTCTTCAGCACTATTTACGACAACGGTCTTGCCGACTACGGAGCCGTTGCCAACGCCGAGGCCCTGGGCAAGCTTGCTGCCGATGATCTGCAGCTTCATCAGGTTGGTTGTGCCCGAGTCACCCACAGGAACGCCGGCCACGATGATCACCAGGTCACCGTCCTTGACGTAGCCCTGTTCCTTGGCAACCTTGGCTGCCAGTTCAAACATGTCGTCGGTTGAGGCTGGTTTTTCGGTCAATAACGGTTGAACGCCCCAGGTAATACCAAGCGAGTGCTGAATCTTTTCGTCAAAGGTCAGAGCCAGGATGTCGGCGTTTGGCCGGTACTTCGAGATCATCCGCGCCGTGTAGCCGGAGTTCGTGGCCGTGATAATGGTCTTGACGCCTAGCTCCTGAGCGGTCCGGACAACGGATTCACCGATTGCCTCGGTAACGTTAGAACCCTTGTACTCTTCAAACCGCTGCAGTGCCAATGTATTGCGCTTGAGCAGGTCCTGTTCGGTCCGCTCGTCGATCTCGGCCATTGCCTTAACCGCCTTAACCGGGTAAAGTCCGTTAGCAGACTCGCCGGACAGCATGGTTGCGTCCGTGCCGTCCAGGACCGCGTTGGCAACGTCGGAAACCTCAGCACGGGTTGGACGTGGGTTTTCCTGCATCGAGTCCAGCATCTGCGTTGCGGTAATAACCGGCTTGCCGAGTGCATTGGCCTTCTTGATCAGGTCTTTTTGAACGAACGGAACGTCGATGAACGGGATTTCAACGCCCATGTCGCCGCGGGCAACCATCAATCCGTCCGAAACCTGCAGGATTTCGTCGGCGTTGTCAATTCCCTCTTGAGACTCGATCTTAGGGTAGATCTTGACGTAGTCACAATCGGCATCCTCACAAAGCTTGCGGATGTCTAAGATGTCCTGCGCCTTGCGCGCAAAGGAAGCGGTAATAAAGTTAATGCCATGCGCAAGGCCAAACTTGATGTCTTCCGTATCCTTTGCGGTAATACCCGGAAGGCGAATTTCCACGCCCGGCGCGTTGACACCCTTCTTAGAACCGATTACGCCGGTATTTTGGGCTTCACAGACCAATTCCCGGTTTTGCTCGTCCTTTTTCTTAATTAATAAATCAACTAAACCGTCATCGATTAAAACGTGGCCGCCAATGTGGGTGTCATCGTACAGGCCTGGGTAAGTGACGTGGATCCTGTCCTTGTTGCCCGCCTGCGAGTCATCCATTGAAACCCGAATCTCATCACCCGTGTTGATGGTGAACTTGCCGCCCTCTTGGTCGGTGGTTCTAATCTCAGCACCCTTGGTATCGAGGTCGATGCCGAGAACCAGCCCCGTTTCCTTTTCAACCTGACGCACCATTTTCATTCTTGACAAGTGTTCCGCGTGGTCGCCGTGTGAAAAGTTAAAACGAAAGACATTTGCGCCAGCCTTTGCCAAAGCAGTAATTGTCTCAATATCGTTAGAAGCTGGCCCTAATGTACTAATAATTTTAGTTTTCTTCATTATTTAAAAAATCTCCTCAAAATTGACTAACTACTTAGTCATTTCTTCATTTATATCAATCAGCACTTCTTCACTATTGTGCTTTTCTTCAAACAGGTCAAGGATATCATGGGTTTCAAGCTGGCCGTTCTTCATTCCGACGGCCAGGCCGCCCTTGCCGTCAAGAAGCAGCTTAACCGCATAATTGCCCATTTTGGTGGCGTTCATCCGGTCCATGACCGTAGGTGCGCCGCCGCGCTGCATGTGTCCGATAACGTTGGCCCGAACGTCAAAGTCACCATACTTGAGCAGTTCGCTCCTAAAGTCGGCCGCGTTCATCACGCCCTCAGCCAATACGATGATACCATGGTCCTTACCGTCTTGGAAGCCGCGCTTCAGTGTCTTGGCAATTTCTTTAACATTGTACTCCCGCTCCGGAACGACAATTGCATCCGCGCCGCTGGCAAGACCAACCCGCATTGCAATATCGCCGCAGTTGCGGCCCATCACGTTGACAACGAACACACGGTGGTGGCTACTAGCGGTATCGCGAATGCGGTCGATTGCCTGCATCGCCGTGTTGCACGCCGTGTCCAGGCCAATCGTATAATCGGTGCACGGAATATCATTGTCAATGGTTCCAGGAAGGCCGATCGAGTTAATGCCCCGCCGGGTTAGAGCAAGTGCGCCGTGATATGAACCATCGCCGCCAATGACGATAACCGTGTCGATTCCGTGCTTCTTCAGCTGCTCGACGCCCTTTTCTTGGATCTCGTCCTGCGCAAACTCCGGGTAACGCGCGCTGTAGAGAAATGTGCCGCCCAGGTTAATCAAGTGGTCAACGCTTTCAGCAGTCAACGGAACAAAATCGCCAGCAACCAAGCCCGCATAGCCGTAACGGATGCCGACAACGCCGAGACCGTTGTGAATAGCAGTTTTAGTGACCGCCCTAACGGCTGCATTCATGCCGGGGGCGTCGCCACCACTCGTTAAAATACCAATTCGTTTCATAATTCACCTCATCAAGATTTTATTGTGTAATTTCTCACATCCCCTAAATTTTAACATTCTTTCCGAAAAAAATCTCACAAAAACAATATATTTTCTTTATTTAGCAGTCTTTTTAATGTTAGCGCTACCAGAACAAACCTTACGCAAACTCACGTCCACTCTGTCCTAGCCCTTAAAATTGACTGCCTTCAGGTTAGTTAATATATACTGCTTTTTGCCCGGATCAAAGCGGTCGGCCTGGACCTTGATGCCAAGAAGGTAAATGCCGCCCTCCTTAAGGATTGCCTGGTCGTGCTCATAGACGCTAGGGAAAATCGTCACATCCTGCCTGCTGGTCGAATCGGCAAAGCTGCCGAAAGCCATCGTCGTGCCCTTCTTGGTTCTGATTAGCTTCAAAGTCATCAGCTTGCCCACGGCAACCCCACTGTCACCAATATCAAACTGGCTCAACAGCCGCGCGTTAAACTTTTCCGCGTATTTTTGGGCGGCCACAAGCGGCGAAGTCATGGTCGAAAAGCCCAGTGCCTCCTCTTCCATCGCCGCCTTTTCCTGCTTTGTTGCTTCTTTAGCCGGCTTAAGCGGCACGCCGCCGAGACTTTCGGAAAGCGCAAGGTTTTGCCCCGTCAACTCGACGTTCTCGACGATTTCCTGGCAGTTTTCAAGCAGCACGCTGCGGCTAGCACCGGTATGATCAAAGCAGCCCGCCTTAATCATCAATTCAATGACCTTTACCTGGATAAAGTTGGGACTGATCCGGCGCAAAAAGTTGCTGAGGGACGTGAAGGGCTTGTCGACCCGCACTGCAATTATTTGTTTGAGAAAATCGATGCGCAGCCCCTTGATGGCGCGCAGGCTCACCAAGAGCTGGCCGTCGACCACCTGGTAGTCCATACCGCTCTTATTAATGTCCGGCGGCAGGATCTTAACCCCTGCCCCCTGGGCCCGCATTACGTAGTCGTTAACCTTGAGGCGATTGCCGCTGTTAGAATTAAGCATTGCCGCATAAAATGCGGCCGGGTAGTGAACCTGCAGGTAGGCCAGCCAAAAGGCAATCATGGTATACGCAACGGCGTGGGACCGGTTAAAACCGTAATTGGCAAACTGCTCGATGTAGCTGTAAACGCGCTCTGCTACTTCGCGGGAACGCCCCTTGTTTACCGCCCCGGAGACAAACTTCACGCGTTCCTGCTCGATGACCTGGGGGTCCTTTTTGGATATTGCGCGGCGCAGGATATCGGCTTCTCCTAAAGAGAAACCGGCTAAAACCTGGGCCGTCTTCATGACCTGTTCCTGGTAAACCAGTATGCCATAGGTGGGCGCAAGTATTTCCTTCAGGCTCGGGTCCGGGTACGTCACCTTCTGCTTGCCCTTTTTGCGGGCGATGAAGGAGCGAATGTTCTGCATCGGGCCCGGCCTGTAAAGCGCGTTGACCGCAACCAGATCCTCAAAGTTATCGGGGTGCAGTTCGCGCAAGACGTCCCTTATTCCCCCCGATTCGAACTGGAAGACCAGGTCCGTTGCGCCCTGCTGAAACAGCTTAATCGTCTTGGGGTCATCGAGCGGAATCTGGTTGAGGACAATATTTTTCCCCTGCTCTGCGATTATTTCCACCGTGTTGCCCAAAATGGTCAGGTTGCGCAGGCCCAAAAAGTCAATCTTGAGCAGGCCCAGGGCCTCAACGTACTTCTTGGTCTGCTGGGTAATGGGGATGCCGAGCTGGCCCGACTGCAGCCCCGCAATGGCCGCAATCGAATTATCGCTGAGGACCAGGCCAGCAGCATGAATCGAATAGTGCCGGGGCAGCCCCTCCAGGCTTTTGGCAGTCTTAAACAGCAACTCATTCTTCGCACTCGCGCCGCACAGCATCCGCATTGCGCCTGACTCCTCGTAGGACTGGGCCAGGGTAATCTTGCCCTTGGAAAAAGGCACGCTGCGCGACCACTCGCCCAGTTCAGCCTCGCTCAAGCCAAAAACGCGGCCTGTGTCCCGCAGCACCTGCTTAGCAGCCAGGGTCCCGAAGGTCAGAATCTGGGCCACGTGGTCCATGCCGTACTTGGTGAACATGTACTTAATCACGTCATCGCGGCGGTTGTCCGGAATATCCAGGTCAATATCAGGCATTTCATGCCTTGCCGGGTTGAGGAAGCGCTCAAACAGCAGGTTGTACTCCAGCGGATCAACCTCGGTAATGCGCAGTGCGTATGAAACGAGCGACCCGCACGCTGAACCCCGCCCGGGGCCAGTCGCGATGCGCACCCGGTGGCAGTAATTGATGACGTCCCACACGATCAGGAAATAATCGTCGAAGCCCATCTGATCGATCACGCCGAGTTCATAGTCAAGCTGCTTTTGGTAGCGGGCCGGTATCCGTTGGTTGCTAAAGCGCTCCTGCAAGCCGCGCTGAGCCAAGAAGCCGAGGTACTCTTTGGAGGTAGCAAACTTGTTTTGCTTGTACTTGGGCAAGACGGGCGTTTGAAAACGCACGTGGGCATCGCATTCCTGGGCTATTTTCCACGTGTTGTCGACCGCGTCGTCCAGGCCTAGGTCATGGGCGCGTGCACTCAGCTCCGCCACGGAGGCCAGGTAATGCGACCCCTTCTGTTTGGCCAGGTCCGCTGCATCTTCCACAAGACTGCCGTCTTTAACCGCCAAAAGCGTCTTGCGCAGAAACTGGTCTTGGGGCTTCAGGTAGCAGGTATCCTCTACACAGACAACGGGCAGGTCGAATTGCTTGGCCAGCGCCCTGACGTAGGCAATGTAGTTTTTCTGCCGGTCAGCAGCGTAAACGCCCAGGTAGAGACTGCTGGACCCCGGAACTAGACCGGCGAGCCGGCGCACAAAATCATTCCCCAGCTGTTCGTCCTGCACCTGCAGGTTCACCAGTTCGCTGTGCGTGTTTGCCGGAACGATCAGCACCATGTCTTCAAGGTACTTGGTTAATTTTGCAAGCGTCAGCACCTTCTTATTCGTTCCGTTCGCGGTCAACAGGTTGATGCTGCTCGAAAGCCGCAGCAGATTGCGGTAGCCCGCGTCGGTTCGGGCGAGCGCAATCAGGTCATACTGACTCGCAGTGTCAATCAGGCCGTTCAGGCGCACCTGCATTCCCAAAAGGGGCTTGATGCCCACCTCTCTAGCCTGTTCGTAAAAATTCACCAACCCGTAGGTAACGTTTACGTCGGTTAAAGCGACGGCACCATAGCCCTGGCTCTTGGCGGCCGTCAGGAGGTCCCGGATTTTTACGGGACTCTCAAGCAGCGTAAACGCGCTTATGTTTTGCAATGCAGCTATTTTCATTTTAAAGCCACCTTTCCCATAAAATTAGTATACCAAAAACCGCACTTTTAGTTTGAAAACGTGCATAAACTTTGGTAAAATTCTCCTATGTATGAAAGAGGGAACTGCTATGGGTCGTTATATTGTGACTGTTGGCTGGAGTGTTGTTTACATGTTGATTGTGGGCTTTATCGCCGCACCGTTAACGCAAAACGTTTTTAACCTGGGTGAAGCTGCGATTGTTGGGGTGGTCTTTGGCGTTGTGTTCGCGGCCATTATTCCAACGATTACCGCTCATTCGGTTAAGGACGACAGCAAGTATGCCAAACTCAAGTAAATAAAAAGCAAATTAAAACCGCTAACGGGTCTCCTGCTAGCGGTTTTTTTGTTATTCAAAATGGTAGTTCCGGCGTTCGTCAACTTTGACGTGGGGCGCGGTCAGGTATTCTTTAAACATCTGAATGTAGTCCTTGTCGATGATGTTTTCAATCCGACTGGGACCGTATACGGGGTAAAAGCCCCCGCCGCAAGCGCGGTAGCTGTTGACGGCCAGGCGGTAGGTGCGGCTATCCTCTAGCCCCCGCCCGTTTAATTCCAGCCGGGTCAGGCGCTGCCCTACGGGCCGCGCGACGTCGGCCTCATAGGCCAGCGGGTAAAAAACGTCGAAGTTAAAGAGCTGGTCACGCCACTTAGGCGCAAAGTCCACCCCGCCCCGCTCGTTTTTTTCCAAAAAAGCCAGGCTGTGCTCAATAATGCGCCGCAGTTCACTGCCCGTCACACTTACCACGCACAGTTGGTTAGAGTACGGGTAGTTAAGTATAAGATCGCGCATCGTGACCGTCGTCTTAAACCCCGGGGCCGTCTCGCTCATGACCGCGGTCGCCGAAATGTCTGCGCCCGTGAAAAAGAGCTGCATTTGCTGCAGGAGGTTGATGAAGGAGGCACCCTCAATGCGTGCCTGGTTCGGCCTTCCGATTGGTGCGGGTTTATCCAGACGGGCAATTGGCTGGTCGAGCCACTTTTGCGTTGCCTGATTCAGGCCCGTGCCCAGACGTGCAATCCCCTCATCGGGCTTGCTGCCACTGGCATCAAGCAGCGCGGTCGACATTGAGCGGATTTTCTTGGTCGTCTCGTCAATGTCCACCACAACCTTGCCGACCGCCTCGCCGCGGTAACCGGGCTGGACAATGGCCGTGCCCCGCTTGACCGCGCTAAGCCTGCGGTGCTGGTGACCGGTTAGCATGACGTCGACTTCAGGAATCTCCGTTAAAATGCGGTAACCCTCGTTTTCACCGGTGGGCGGCTCCGTTTCGAGCGCGCTCTCAATGTCGGCTTCAAAACCGCCGTGGTAGATGACGGCCAGGATGTCAACCCGCGGGCGCAGCACCTTGGCGTAGTATTTTGCCCGTGCAAAAGCGGAGGCAAACTTCAGCCCCGCAACATTCTCAGCGGGCTCCCACACGGGCACACGCTGCGTGGTAAGCCCCAGAAGCCCTATCCTGATTCCGCTCCTGGTAATTATCCGGTACGCCTGGCCCAGGGCCGGCCGGCCAGTCGCACCATCCAGGATATTAGCGGTTAAAATCGGGGCACTGCTGTGTTTGACGTAGTAGTTCAGGTAGCTGAGGCCAAAATTAAAATCATGGTTGCCCAAGCAGCGTGCGTCATAGCCAACGGCATTATAAAGGTCCGTGTACGCCCGCAAATTTCCCCGCTCGCCCGTAGCGTGAACGTATTCGGCCAGCGGGGAACCCTGCAGGCAGTCGCCGCTATCGGTTACCACAACGTGGTCCGCCCCATACTCGGCACGCTGAGCCTGGATTATGCTGCTGACCCGGCTCAGACCAAACGGCGCATTATAGCTGGAATTATCCTCGTAGGTGGTGGGCATGATGTAACCGTGAATATCGCTGGTACTCAAAAAGACTAGTTTCATTATTGCTTTTCCCCTGGTAAAACTTATTTTGGCAAAAAAAAGACACCAAACGTGGTGCCTCTTAATTAATTGTTGTCGCTGCCATTAGTTTCACTAACAACTTGACGACCCTTGTAATAACCCTTTGGTGATACACGGTGGCTCAAACGATATTCGCCAGTAGTTGCATCATAGTGCATTGCTGGGACAGCTAGTTTGATATGACCACGACGTGAACGTTTCTTTTGCTTAGAAGTATGTCTCTTAGGAACTGCCATTTACTTGATCTCCTTTATTGTAGAATTGTGTTTCTGGGAGGCATAAAAATGCCCCGTAAACACTTCACGCTTGTTAATGATACTATTTGATTGCGAATAAATCAAGCTCTATAGTCATTCTTATTCCTGATTGTGTCTGCTTGACCCCCAGAACCAGCCAATCAAAACGCCGATAATGAGCATCAAAACCAAAATAATAATCAGTGGCAGCTTAAACTTGAAGAGACCGAAGTTGATTGCCACGGTGTCGGTGTTGAGGACGACAAAAATCACCGCCAGCAGGGTAAGAAGCAGCGTGACCACCAGTTTTGCTTGACTTGCTTTATTCTTCATTGCACTTTCCTACTTTCTTGACGCAAACTTGAGTGACACTTGATCGCCGATTGTTGGGAACAAATTATACAGTTTAGCCAGAAAGGCCAGACTGAGCGGCAAGTTGAGTTCACGCCGACTGCTGCCGAAGGAGTGCACAACCTGCCAGGCAACGTCGTCCGGATCCAGCATGAACCTTTGGACGTTTTCAACGTAGGTGCCGCTCTTATCCGCAATATTGAAAAAGTTGGTGTAAACGGGGCCCGGGTTGACGGTCATCACCTTGATGCCAAAGGGCTTGAGTTCTAGGCGCAGAACGTTGGAGAACTGGATGACAGCGGCCTTGGAGGCACTGTACGCGGCCGACTTGGCGGTCGGCACCTTGCCTGCAATCGAGCCGAAGTTAATAATCTGGCCGTGTTTTTGGTCCATCATGAGGCGACCGATCAGCCGCGTGAAGTACATAAGCCCCAAGACGTTGACCTGAAACATCGCCGTAACCAGGCGCCGGTCCATTTCGACAAAGCTGCCAAACTTGCCAAAACCGGCACAGTTGACCAGGTAATCGACGTGCTTGGTCACCTTGACAATGCCATTGAAGGTTGCCTCGATTGTTTCGCTGTCGCTCATGTCAGCCGCAAAAACGTGGGTCGGCGCACCAGACATTTCGTGCGCCTCGGCCGCAATGCGCTCAAGCTTGTCCCGGCTCCTTGCAACCAGAATAACGGTAGCGCCCCGGCCGGCGCTTTCCAGGGCAATGGAACGGCCGATGCCGCTAGATGCACCCGTTACAACAACAACCTTGTCCCTTAAAGAATCACTCATTTTTTTCACCTTCCATTGGAATTACGACCCGGTCAAAATCATTTGCTAATTTTGTATGGGGGAAAACTTTTTCTGCCTGCTCTTCCAGTTTTTTGGCCTTGGACCCGAGGTACCGGGCCGAAATGTGGTTCAAATACAGGCGCTTGACGCCGCTAGCACGTGCCACCTTCGCGGCCTCCAGGGCCGTGGAATGATAGTAAGAGTGCGCCATGTCCGCCTCGTCGCCCGCAAAGGTCGACTCGTGGACGAGCACGTCCGCATCGCGTGCCAGTTCGGCAATCGCCGGCGTAGACCGGGTATCGTAGATAATCGTTACGATCCGTCCCGCCTTGTTCGGCCCCAAAAAATCATTTCCATCTAGGATCGTGCCATCGGCCAGCTCGACCCGCTCACCGTTCTTCAATTTGCCCAGAAGCGGCCCGTTAGGTACATTATACCGTGCCAATTTATCCATTAACAGCTCGCCCTGGTGCGGCTCCTCGACTACGCGAAAGCCAAAGCTAGGGACACGGTGCGCCAATTTTTCGGCGTAGACCTTGAACCCCTGCCCCTGGAAGATGATGCCGTTTTCTTCAAGCTTAACAAACCTGATCGGGTACGAAACCTGCGTCCGCGAAACCTTTAATGCGGTCCACACAAACTGCTCCAGGCCGGGCGGTCCATATATCGTTAAGGGGCCGACGTCGCCCTGAAACGACCTTGTTGCCAAGAGCCCCGGAAGGCCAAAGATATGGTCACCGTGGTTATGGGAGATGAAAATCTTGGTCACCTTGCGCAGCCTGATGTTTGTCCGCAAAATCTGGTGTTGCGTGGCCTCACCCACATCGAACAGCCAGATTTCATTGATCTCATCGAGCATCTTTAGTGCAATGCTTGAAACGTTGCGCTTTTTTGATGGTTGGCCTGCTCCTGTGCCTAAAAACTGTAACTCCATATGACTCCTGTTCTAATACTTAGCGTGCGCAACAATCGTTCTTACGATCAATGCACTGTAATACTTCGATCCGACCGGCGTCGGGTGCGTCTGATCCTTATAAAACCACTCGGGGTGGTTTTTGGAATAATCATACCAATCAATGATAACCAGGTTAGGGTACTTCTTGGCCGCTTGCTCTAAGAGGGCGTTAACCTGGTTCTGCCATGACCGGGTGGGCACGCGCGTATTAATCCAAAACACGCGTCTTTTCGGCCCGAGTTGAGCCATCACGTGCTCCAAATCGGAAAGTGGAAACGGCCCGTTGGTGCCCAGTTCAACCAAAACATTCTGTGCCAGCGCATGCTGCTTTTTATACCCCGTAATTGAGGCAAGGGCGGCAGTCACCTGTCGTGAAATGGCCGCGTCGATAATCGCCTTGGGCATCAGGCGGGTCAAATCGCTGCTCGACCCGGCCAAAACGGAATCACCGATGGCTGTGAGCCTGATTTTGCGGGCCAGCTGCAGGTCAACCTGCGAGATCCCATACCTCAAAAACTCCTTGTTAACGGCGTGCGTTTTGGCGGTGCGTTTTGCCTCTTTAATTAGTTTAGCCTTTTTTTGCGCTTTTATCTTGTCTTTTTTTAACTTTAAAATTAATTTCCGGTTCTTTTTCTCCTGCTGCCTGCTGTTAGAGCTGATTCTGCGGGCCAGCTGCGACTTGTTAAAGTCTTCCGCCTTGGCCGCCGGCGATGCCAGTATCGCACAGCTCCCGGTTGCAATGACCAATACGGCAAGGACGGCCTGCCCCTTAAGAAAGTAGTTTTTGGTTTTGCCGTCGAAAACTCTGGCCACATACTTCTTGGTCTTGGCCCACGTGATTCTGCTCAGTGGCCTTTCAACAAAACGGTAAGCCAGTTCACTGAGCCCGAGAATCAGGACAACCTCGATTGTCCGGTACAAAAGCACATGGTCGGCCAGGTCAGCCACCTTATCCTCAAAGAAAATCATCACGGGAAACTGGTAGAGGTAGATCCCGTAGCTCCGTGAACCAATCCAGTTGAACACGGGGTTGGTCAGCCACCCGTTCCAGTGGCTGCAGGGGTGGGCAATCACGCCCACCAGGATCGCCGTCAGCAGGGTAAAAAGCAGCATCCCGCCGTAGTATGGAAACGCCCCTTCTGGATTCATGCTCGAACTGAAAAACAGCACGAGCATCCCGCCTAGGGCCAACAATCCGCCTGCGTCCAACAAACGCGCATCGTGCTGCGTGATGTGCGTCCGCAGCTTATCAAGCGGCCACAAAACGGCAAGCACGGCGCCAAAGCCCAAAGAAAAGAAGCGCGTATCGCTGCCGTAGTATATCCGGTTAATATCAACCTTGCACAGGTACATCAGCGCCATTTCAGCCGCCGAAACAAGTGATAGGCCCAGCAGGATCCGCGCAATGTTTTCCCTCTTCTTGCCGTACTTCACCAGCAGGAAGACCACTAACGGCCACAGCAGGTAGAACTGCCCGTTGATTGCCATCGTCCACAGGTGGGTGAAGGGCGACTCGTTGGTGGCAAAGCGTTCAAAGTAGCTCTGCCCGTTCGCAATCTGCCAGAAATTATAAACACTGAGCAGGTTGGTGCAGACTATCTGGTCCAGCTTAACCAGCAAATTGCGCTGGAATAGCAGGATATAGGCCGCTGCCAGCCATAGAACAGCAATCATCTGCGGGTACAGTTTCTTTAGCCGCCCCCAGTAGAATTTTTTATAATCAAAAAAACCATTGTTCCGGTACGCGCGCAGCATCTGGCCCGTCACCAGGTAGCCCGATAAGACAAAAAAAATCGGGACACCCAGATAACCGCCAACAAAAGTATTGGGGTCAAGGTGGTATAAAATCACCCCGATAACTGCCAATGCTCTGAGTCCAGAATATCCTGTAATAAACCGATTTTTTGCCATTTTTAAACTTTTCTTTTTACTGCACGAATTCAAAGTTGAATGTGCCAATTATAACGTCATCGCCATCGACAGCGCCCTTTTCGCGCAGCACCTCGTCTACGCCCAGGTTCTTAAGCTTGCGGGCAAGGCGGATAACACCATCGTGGTAGTCCAGGTTGGTGCGCTGCACTAACCGTTCGAGACTCGCACCCTTGATTTCAAAGACGTGATCCTCAAGTTTCGTAATCGTGAACTCGTTTTTCTTCGGTCCCGCGTACTTGTATTCTTTAACCGTTTGACTAGTCGCGGTTTCCTTGACCACCTGCTCTTTTTCAACCTGCTCGACAACGGTGGCCGTATCCCGCATCAACTGGTCGACGCCCTCGTGAGTCACGCTGGAAATCGCGTATACCGGCCGGTCTATCCCCGCCTGCTGCAGGTCATCCTTAAAGCCAGCCAATTTTTCCGCGGAACCGGGCAGATCCACCTGCGTTGCCACAATCAGCTCCCGCCTGTTTTTCAAGTTCTGATCGTACTCAAGCAGTTCCTTGCGGATGGTCTGGTAGTCGCTGAGTGCCTCTCGCCGGTTTGCGGGATCCATTGACACCAGGTGCAGGATGACCTTGGTCCGTTCAATGTGGCGCAAAAATTGGATGCCCAACCCAACGCCCTGGCTCGCACCCTCAATCAGACCCGGCAGGTCGGCCATCGAAAAGTCGCGGCCATCGGGCAGGATAACCATCCCCAGGTTGGGCGTCAACGTGGTGAAGGAGTATGCCGCAATCTTCGGCTTGGCCTTGGTCACAACGGACAGAAGCGTCGATTTGCCCACCGAGGGAAAACCAACCAGTCCGACGTCCGCAATAACCTTCAATTCAAGACGCAAGACCCGATCTTCTCCCGGTTCGCCGTTTTCGGCAATCTCGGGGGCGGTGTTGACGCTCGTTGCAAAGTGAATGTTGCCGCGACCGCCACGACCACCGCGGGCAACAACTAATTCCTGCTTATTTTCAGTAAGGTCGCCTATTTCTTCATTAGTGTCGAAATCATAGACCGTAGTGCCAACGGGCACGCGCAAGTATAGGTCCTTGGCCCCGCGGCCATACTGCGACTTAATCCGGCCGTTTTCACCGTTAGCGGCCTTAAACTTGCGCCGGTAGCGGAAGTCCATCAGGGTTCTGAGCCCACTATCCGCAACAAAAACAATGCTGCCGCCACGGCCGCCGTCACCGCCGGCGGGACCGCCATTTGGAACGTACTTTTCATGGCGGAAAGCAACTATGCCGTCGCCACCCTTTCCGGCTTGGACCTCAATCTTCGTTTGATCGACAAATGTCGGCATATGCATTCTCCTTCCGTCTTCTCTAACCATAATACTATACCACAAACGGGGCTGATAATCGCAGTAAAGATAACTTTACAGCATCAACTTGACGGTCTGGGCCTGCGGCAGGGTCAATCCGACCGCGCGCAATTCATCGACAGATGCTTCCTTGATTTTTTTGAGCGAACCAAACTGCCGCAGCAGCTTGTTTCTGCTCTTGGGTCCAATCCCCTTGATCGAATCAAGCTTGCTTGACAGTGCATTCTTGGCGTGCGTGCGCCTGTGAAAGGTGATGGCAAAGCGGTGGACCTCATCCTGAATCCGCGTCATGAGGTAGAAGCCCTGTGACTTCGGGTCAAGCGGAATCAGTTTCATTGGAACACCGTTGATCGGGTCTCCGTATAGCAGGTGGTTGGTCCGGTGCTTGTCATCCTTAACCATTCCAGCCACGGGAATGTTGAGGTTCAGTTCATTGCGCAGTATGTCCTCGCACGCATCCACCTGAATCTGGCCCCCGTCCATCAATATCAGGTCGGGCATCTTCTGGTGTTCGCGCAAGAGGCGACTGTAGCGCCGCCGGACAACCTCCCGCGTGTTTTTGACCTCATCGCCGCCGTTTTGGTGTTCGACCTCGCCCTTCAGTTTGTACTTGCGATAGGAATTCTTATCCGGTTTGCCATCCTTAAAAACCACTAGTGCCGAAACGGGGTCTGCCCCCTGAATGTGCGAGTGGTCAAAACTTTCGATGACGTGCCCGTACGGAAGACCCAGTGCAGCAAAGATTTCCTGTTGTGCCCCCGTGGTCTTGCGGTTGTCCAGTTCAAGGAGGCGGAACTTGTCATCCAGCTTGAGCTTGGCGTTTTCCCTGGCCATTTCCAAAAGGGACCGCTTCTGCCCCCGCTGCGGCGTCCTGACCGGCACCTTCAACACCTCGCTCAGCGCCTCGTTGTCGATCCCCGCGGGCACGAGTACTTCCTTGGGCAGTACCCGGTTTTTTTGCCCGTAAAACTGGACGATAAAAGAAGCAAAGGCATCCTCCGGCTCGCTAGTATCAGTCAGCGGGTACATTCTTGTCTCCCGCCGCAGCAGCTTGGCCTGCCGCAGAAAGAAAATCTGCACGGAAAGCCATGACTTGTCCACGTAAAAGTTAAAAATATCGCGCTGGGTATTGTCGTTAGAAATGATCTTTTGTTTTTCGACCGTTTCCTCAATGTACTTGAGCTGGTCCCGAATTTCTGCTGCCCGCTCAAACTCCATCGCCTGGGCGGCAGCCGTCATCCGTGCGGTCAGGTCCTGCTTGACCTCTGCAATGTCCCCGTTTAAAAAGCCCTTGATCCGCTTAATCTGCGCCGCGTATTCCGATTTGGGCACGGAGCGGAAGCAGGCACCCAGGCACTGCCCCATGTGGTAGTACAGGCACGGTCGTCCCTGCTTGCCGTTGCAGCGCCGCAGCGGAAAAATCTTCTGGATAAACTTTAAAGTTGCCTGGGCTGCGTAAACATTGGGGTACGGGCCGAAGTAGTAGCCCCCGTCCTTGCGGACGATGCTGGTCAGCTTAGTCTGGGGGTCGCGCTCGTTTGTAATCTCGATGTAGGGGTAGCCGGTTCCCTGCTTGAGCTGCACGTTGTAATAAGGCTGGTACTTCTTAATCAGCGTGACTTCAAGCAGGAAGGACTCTTTATCCGTTGAAACGGTGATGATGTCATAATCGCGGATTTCTTTAACCAGTTCAGCCCGTCGGCCGACCTGCTTGCTCTTAAAGTAAGACCGAACCCGACTCTTGAGGTTCTTGGACTTGCCCACGTATATAACCTTGCCGTTAACGTCCTTCATCAGGTAGCAGCCCGGCTTCGCGGGCAGAAGCTTTAACTTGTTTTCGATTAATTCGGTTGCCAAAAAATCACTCCCCCATTTTTGCTTTATCAATTTTACCATAAATGCGTGCGCGTAATTGCAGCCGTGCTCGTTTTGCGCGCCCTTCCCGAATTTAATTAACATAATTTTTATTATTTAAATTTGACTGGAAAATAATTAACTATCCCCTGGTGAACGGGCGCAAATTTGCTATAATTAACAAAAAGAAAGGAATTTGACTATGGGCTTAACTTTTAAAAAACAAGACGAACTGGAAAAGCTGTTTGACAAATTTGCCACGGTTCCGGAAGACAAGAAAAAGAAGCTGGGCAAGAAGGAAAACAGCACCAAAAAAGATAAGGATAAGTAAAATGGCTCCCGTTGGGAGTCATTTTTGTTGATTATAGGTACTGTTCAATCCACTGCCACACTTCAGCGACGTGCGTCTTTTTGACTGCACTGTAAGTGAGCACCTCAACGTTGTCGTAAGACAGGTCGAGGTGCTTCTTTAAGTTGGCCAGGACCTTGTTGACCTGGTTCTTCTTCACCTTGTCGATCTTCGTGCAAACGACCAGGATGGGCAGGTTCAGGCTGAGTGCGTAGTTGTACATCGTCACGTCGTCCTTAGTCGGTTCGTGCCGGGCATCCATCAGGATTATCAGGCCCTGCAGGTCTGGCCGTGATTCGAGGTAGTCCTGAATCATTTCGCCAAACCGCTGCCGCTGCACCTGTGAGACCTTGGCGTAGCCGTAGCCCGGAACGTCAACCAGGTAGAAGTCCTGGTTGATGATGTAGAAGTTGAGCGTTTGCGTCTTTCCGGGCTGGGAGGACGTTCGGGCCAGGTTCTTGCGACCCAGCAGTGAGTTGATTAGGCTCGACTTGCCCACGTTGGAGCGGCCCGCCAGGGCAATCTCCGGCAGGTTGTCCTTGGGGTACTGTTCCTCTTTAACGGCACTGATTGCGTAATCGCTGTTTTTAATGATCATTTGCGGTCTTTACTTCTTCTCCTAGCTCGTCTTCGGTCGGTTCGCGGTAAGTTACCTTGGGTTCTGCCAGGTCGTCAATTACGTCCTTGGTAACCTCGACCTCCTCGATGTCTGGGTCGCTCGGCGTTTTGTACATGATGCCCATCATTGCGTTTTCAATAATCGTCCGCAGTCCGCGGGCACCCATGTCCCGGTCAATGGCCAGATCAGCAATCGCATTGAGTGCGTCCGGCGAAAAGTTGAGCTTGACCTGATCAAGTGCCAGCAGCTTTTTGTACTGCTTGACCAGTGCGTTCTTGGGCTCGGTCAGTATCCTGACCAGGTCATTGCGGCTCAGCTTGTTCAGCGTGGCGATAATCGGAATACGACCGATGAATTCCGGGATGAGGCCGAACTTGACCAGGTCGCCGGTCGTCAGGTGCTTCATCCAGTCATCGGACTGCACCTTGCTTAATTCGTGCGCGGCACTAAAGCCGATTACCTTCTTGCCCAGGCGGGTCTTGACAATCTGCTCAATGCCGTCAAACGCACCGCCAACAATAAACAAAATATTGGTGGTGTCTATCTGGATCAGCTCCTGCTGCGGGTGCTTGCGGCCGCCCTGGGGCGGAACTGAAGCAACCGTGCCTTCCAGAATCTTTAGAAGCGACTGCTGGACGCCTTCGCCGGAGACATCACGGGTAATTGAAACGTTCTCAGCCTTCTTGGAAATTTTATCAATCTCGTCAATGTAGACGATGCCCCGCTCGGCCCGCTCGATGTCGTAGTCGGCGTTCTGCAGTAGTTTCAGTAAAATGTTCTCAACGTCTTCACCAACGTAGCCCGCTTCGGTCAGCGTCGTTGCATCCGCGATTGCGAACGGGACGTCAAGGATGCGCGCCAGCGTCTGGGCCAGGTACGTCTTGCCCGAACCAGTGGGCCCAATCAGCGCGATGTTGGACTTCTGCAGTTCCGTCGAAGAATCCACGTCCATCTGGCTGATGCGCTTATAGTGGTTGTATACCGCAACCGCCAGGATCTTTTTTGCACGTTCCTGGCCAATCACGTACTGGTCAAGCTCCTGCTTGATTTCCATTGGCTTGGGCAAGTCCTGCGCCTTCTTTAATGAGTCAGAGCGCAGTTCGTCATCTATGATCTTTTTGGATAAAGCGACACATTCATTGCAAATATAGACGCCATTGCCAGCGATCATTTTTTTAACTTGATCTTGCGTTTTGTCACAAAAGGAACACTTAATCTCCTCTTGAGCAGTAAACTGTGATGCCATTCTATTCCTCCTCGTATTTACAAGTCTAAGATTATCATAAATCGCAAGCCACACCTACATTATTTGCTTATAAAATAAAAAAGCGGCTAAAAGAGCCGCCTTTTTACTCAAATTTTCATCTTTTACTTGTCAGTTTTTTCAGCTTCTTTGTCGTCGTCTTTAATCTTGGCTTTAGCAACTTGCTTTGCACTATCTGCTACAAGTTCAATCGCCTTGCGCACGTTGATGTCATGCGACAGCATGTCATCGGTCAGGGTGCTGCGGACGGTCTTCTCATCCATGTTGTATTCACTTGCCAAATTCTTGATCTCGTCGTCAATTTCTTCCTTGGAAGCCTTGATATCTTCCTTCTTGACGATTGCTTCAAGCACCAGGTTGGTCTTAACCCGCTCGGCTGCGTCCTGACTGAACTGGGCACGCAGTTGGTCTTCCGTCGTGTTGGTCAACTTGTAGTAGGTTTCAGGGCTGATGCCTTGACGCTGCATGTTGCCCAGGTACTGGTTCATTTGGGTTGTAACATCCTCCTGAATCATCGCGTCAGGGATTTCGTCGATCGTCGCGTTGGCTACGGCACCCTCGATTGCGGCCTGCTCGATAGCTTCCTTGGCGGCGTCTTCCTTCTTGGTCTTCAGGTCCTTCTTGATCTTTTCCTTTAACTCGTCAAGGGTCTCGACTGAATCGTCAACGTCCTTGGCAAACTCATCATCAAGTTCAGGCAGCTGCTTTGACTTAACTTCGTGGACCTTGGTTGCAAAGTGGGCTTCCTTGCCGGCCAGGTCTTTTGCGCCGTAGTCTTCCGGGAAAGTTACGGTGACGTCAACGTCATCGCCCGCCTTGTGACCAATCAACTGGTCTTCAAAGCCGGGAATGAACGTGTTAGAGCCCAGTTCGAGCGCATAGTCGTCGGCAGAGCCACCGTCGAACGCCTCACCGTCTACGGTACCCTTGTAGTCGATCGTAACGGTGTCGCCCTTAACGGCGGCATCCTTCTTCAGCACAAGTTCAGCGTTCTTTTCGCGCTCTTTTTCTACTTCCGCATCAACGTCCTTAGCGTAAACACGGGTGTTCTGCTTAGGCACTTCAATTCCCTTGTAGTCGCCCAATTTAACTTCTGGTTCAACACTGACGGTGGCCTTCATGGTCCAGTCCTTGCCCTTTTCCATTGATACGGGCATAATCTGGGGCTGACCAACAGCGGCAATTCCAGATTCCTTGAGTGCTGCAGAATATGCGCCGGGCAAGGCAATGTTCAGAGCATCCTCGTATAACGACTCTTCACCGTAGTACTGGTCAAAGATAATGCGTGATACGTGACCCTTTCTAAAGCCAGGAACCCGCAGACTATTTTTTACCCGCTTAAAAGCTTGGTCTAACCCACGCTTAACTTCCGCCTGGGAAATATCAAAAGTGAGTTCACCGGTTGTTTTAGCCGTTTTATTCCATTTTACAGACATTAATTAAATACCTCCAATGTCAAGTTTGACTGCATCTTTGCATACTAAATTATCTTACATTAAACACGCGCAAAAAACAAATTTAGGCAAAAAAAGATGTACTTCTATGAAGAAGTACATCTTTTTTAACTGTTTAACGTGAACTAGTCGAGGATTTCAGTAACCTGACCAGCACCAACAGTACGACCACCTTCACGGATAGTGAACTTAGTACCCTTTTCAATGGCGGCTGGTTTAATCAAGTCAACAGTAAATTCTGTATTATCGCCAGGCATAACCATTTCAGTACCTTCTGGCAATTCAATTTCACCAGTGATATCAGTAGTGTGGAAATAGAATTGTGGACGGTAATCTGAGAAGAATGGAGTGTGACGTCCGCCTTCTTCCTTCTTCAGGATATAAACTTGACCCTTGAACTTGTTGTGGGTTTGAATTGAGCCCGGTGCGGCCAAAACTTGTCCACGCGTAACTTGGTCGCGGTCGATACCACGAAGCAAGACACCAACGTTGTCGCCGGCTTCACCCAAGTCCAGAGTCTTGTGGAACATTTCCAAACCAGTAACAACTGACTTAAGAACCTTGTCTACAAGACCAACGATTTCAACTTCGTCACCGACCTTGATCGTACCACGGTCGATACGACCAGAAGCAACGGTACCACGACCGGTAATAGTGAAGACGTCTTCAACTGGCATTAAGAATGGCTTGTCAGTTTCACGTTCTGGAGTTGGGATGTATTCGTCAACCGTATCCATCAACTTCATGATAACGTCCTGTTGTTCCTTGTCGCCTTGCAGTGCCTTCAGGGCTGAACCGCGGATAACTGGAATATCATCACCAGGGTAATCGTATTCAGTCAACAGGTCGCGAACTTCCATTTCAACCAAATCAATCAACTCTGGGTCGTCAACTAGGTCTGTCTTGTTCAAGAAGACAACGATGTAGTCAACCCCAACTTGGCGAGCAAGCAAGATGTGCTCACGCGTTTGTGGCATTGGACCATCAGTTGCAGCAACAACCAAAATCGCACCATCCATCTGGGCAGCACCGGTGATCATGTTCTTGATGTAGTCGGCGTGACCTGGAGCATCCATGTGGGCGTAGTGACGCTTTTCAGTTTCGTACTCCACGTGGGCGGTATTGATAGTAATACCACGTTCCTTTTCTTCAGGCGCAGCATCGATTTCTGAATAGTCTTCAGCCTTAGCCAAGCCTTTTTCTGATAAAACTTTAGTAATAGCCGCAGTTAAAGTGGTCTTACCGTGGTCAACGTGACCGATAGTACCAATGTTTACGTGTGGCTTCGTTCTAACGTAATGTTCTTTTTCTGCCATTAAAATGACCCTCCTGTGAATTTGCAAGAAGTCCGTTGAGTAAGTAACGGATAGTTCTCTGTTGAATATTGTACTACTTTCACGGGCAAATGCCTAGTATTTTAATGCATAGAGCCATGCCCAATGAAAACGTCCTTTGCTATTATACTAAATACCATTAAAAAGTAAAGCCCCTTTGCCCAAATTATTTGGCCAGATGCGCGTCAATCGCCTTAAACAGTGCATGATTGCCCCGCCCGTCGCCTTTTTCAACGTAGGAAGCAATGTCGCGGGCGAAGCTGTCCGGTTCGTCGACGTAGCGGCTGATTTTAGGGTAGAGGCTACCCAAAATCAGGTTGACCTCGCCCAAAACAGCGGGCAACTGACTGGGACGGTGGTAATAGCGCGACCCGATGCCCGACACCACTTCGCGGTAGACCGGATTTTGTTTCAGGAGGCTACTTTGCGCGGGGATAAACTCTTCCTGCACGCCCAGCACCATCACCTTGATCCTGTCGCTGATGCCCAGGCGCGTGAGGTCCTCGCACAGCGCAATCCGCACGGCAAAGTTAAGGCTTGGATCCAACAGCAGGCTCTGCGCAAAATTCTCAAAGGTTGTTAAATCAAGCTTTAACAGCTGCTGGTAGTCTTGCTGTGTGGGCTGGACTTTTTGCCTAAACGCACTCATGATTGCCTGCTGGCGCTCTTTTGCAAGCGGCGCTACCGCAATTGCGATTTCTTGCCTGCTGAGGTTTGCCACCTCCAACGCTTCAATGACAAAGTGGTTGGCCTGCAGAACTTTTTTATACACAGCCAAAATTTCCTGGTTAGAAAATAGGTCCCTTTCTTCCTTAATCAGCGCATACGCGGCGTAAGCCTCATCGTTCTTGAGGTACAATGCGCAAAGCTGCGTGACGACCTCGGAACTTGCACCGCCCTGCAAAGCCTCCTCCGCGTTTTCAATTGCCCGGTCAAGGTCGCCGCGCGCCGCATTTTGACGTGCCAGTGCAAGCAGGTTTTGTTGACTCAGGGTCGTCATCGCTGGTTCTTCTCGACGATTTGCTGCCTGGACTTGTTCATGGTTCTAAGCTGCTTGCCCTCCTCAGCCTTGTCGCTACGCTTCTGCATCGCACGGTGGCGATTCTGGTTAACCTCCATAACGACCGGCAGGACCACCGGACGCCGGTTGGTTTTTTTGTATAAAAAGCGCTCCAAGTCGTTGCGCACGTCCTGCTTGATTTCGGACCAGTCAAACTTCTTGTGCTCAAAGTTGTTCATGATCGTCTTCTTGATGAGCTCAACGCTGTCCGCCATTAATTGCCGGTTGGCCTTGATGTAGACAAAGCCGCGACTGGTAACCTGCGGTTGGGCAATGATCTTCTTCTTGCGCCGGTCAATCGTGACCACGGCAATAAAGATGCCGTCGTCGGACAAGACTTCACGATCGCGCAGCACGATGTTGCCAACATCCCCGATGCCCGATCCATCAATCATCGTGTCCTCACCCGGAACCGGGTCGCTCAGGTGGAAACGCTTCTGCTTGAAGTCGTAACTCAGGCAGTCCCCATTTTTGGAAATAAAAATGTGGTCCGGCTTGATTCCGGCACGAACCGCCAGGTCCCTGTGAACCTCGAGCAAACGGTATTCCCCAATCACCGGAATCAGGAACTGGGGTTTCAAAATGTCGATGAGCATCTGCAAATCGCGCCCCGTTGCGTGTCCACTCGTGTGCTTGGCCTTACCGAGCTGAATGACCGTGCCGTCCGCGCTATAGACTGCATCACTGGTCTGCGCCACCATCGTTTCAACCGCATGCGATGGTGTCGTCGCAATGAAGACGAGATCGCCCTTGTGGATGGTGATCATGCTGTGGCGATTTTTGGCCATCTTCTGCAGTGAATTCAGCGGCTCGCCCATCTGGCCCGTTTCGAGGATAACCGTCTTATTATCAGGTGTTTCCTTTTGATCCTTAACCCGCATTAGCAGGCCCTTGGGTACCTTAAGGTAGCCTAATTCCATTGCCGTACGCACGATTTTGGCAACATCGCGGCCCGTCAGCAGCACCCGCCGGCCCGTGTTATAGGCTGCATTGAGGACTTCCTGGATTCTGATCAGATTAGAGGCCTTGGACGCAACAATTACCCGGCCCTCCGCATTGCGAAAAACGTTGGTAACATATTCACCAATCTCCTGTTCGGAAACATTAGGCAAGGCGGCCTCAGCGTTTGACGAATCGCTCAAAAGGGCTAAAACGCCCTTGGGCGCAATCTTGGCCAAACGGTCTATATCCGTTTGGTAGCCCGGTGCAGCCGACGGGTCGAACTTGAAGTCCCCCGTGTAGACCACCTCGCCTGCCGGCGTATGAACATCAATACCCAGTGAATCAGGAATCGAGTGCGTGGTACAGAAGAATGATATGCTTGCATTCTTAAAATCAATCTCAGTATCCGCGTCAATGACGTGGAACAGGCTACTCTGCAGGCGCTTGTTCTCACGCTTGACCATTATCTTGGCCAGTTCAACGGTCAAACGCGAACCGAAGATCGGAATATCGTACTGCCGCAGGATATACGGCAGCGCACCCAGCGAATCGGCGTGTCCGTGGGTCAAAAAGATGCCGACAACCTGGTCGCCGTACTGCTCGAAGAAGTCGAGGTCCGGAATCACCAGGTCGATGCCGTACAAAGAGCTGTCGGGATACTTGAGGCCCGCGTCCAAGACAAAAATTTCATCATTAACCTGAACGGCATACATGTTCTTTCCTTGTTCACGGACGCCGCTCAAAATCATTACTTTAACTTGATCAGTCATAATATTTCCTTTTCTATATTTGCTATTCAATTGTTATTTAGGATCATTACGATCACAACGCAAAAAAGTATCTTTTATTATTTTAGCATAAAAAACACGGTGGTAAAAACAAAAAAAGCCAACCCCTTAACTGGGGCCGGCTTGAAATAATTGCGGCTTGCGCTTAACGACGCAGACCGAGCTTCTTGATTAGTTCACGGTAACGATTGATGTCGTTGTCCTGTAAATAACGAAGCAAGTTACGACGGTGACCAATCTTCTTTAATAAACCAACGTATGAGTGGTGGTCATGGGAATGATTCCGCATGTGCTCAGTCAAGTTGTTGATGTCCGTGGTCAGGATTGCAACCTGAACCTCGGTTGAACCAGTGTCACCCTCGTGGGTCGCAAAATTCTTGATGATCTCATCTTTTTCTGCTTTTGAAATTGCCATAATGTTTTTCACCTTTCGCTAAAATAATTGCCGTTAACAACGTTAACCGTCAGGTGTGAGCGCGCAAACAGCGTTAACGGTTCACAACAATAGTATGATACAGATTATTTTTTTAAAAAGCAAGCGCAAATTACCTTGCATCTCCAATTATTCTTCAGTATAATCAATTAAGTGAATTTACAATCATTGGAGGTGAATTTTATGCCACAAATCAAATCAGCGATTAAGCGTGTTAAGACTCAAGATGCTGCTAGAAAGCGCAATGCTGCTCAAATGAACCAGTTACGGACTACAATTAAGAAGTTCAAGACGGCTCAGGCTGCTGGTGCTGAAAACGCCTCCGAATTACATGTTGCTGCTGCTCGTGCACTGGACAAGGCCGCTTCTAAGGGCCTGATCCACAAGAACAAGGCCAGCCGTGACAAGAGCCGCTTAGCTAAGTTAGTTAAATAAAATTGACTAAAAACGAAAAAGACAGGAATTCAGGTTCCTGTCTTTTTATATGCCCAAAATAAAGAGCACCAGAAAATTATCGTCGTGGTAGCAGCCCCTCTTATAGTTAAAGTCCAACTCAATTGCTTGCTCCAGCAGCTGGGCCAATTTAGGAACGGCCAGGCCATTTTTGAGGCTTAGCTTCACCCGGTACGGGTGCACGCCTAACTCCTTGACGATTTGCGCCTCGCTCCTGCCCCGGCTTTTGAGGACCTTGACCACAAGCAGCAGTTCCAGCTGGTTCTCGAAGACAGCCAGCAGCTGGATGGGACTATTGCCCTCACGCAGCTGGTTTTTGAGCCGCTTTATCGCCTCGCGGTACCTGTAATTCAGGGCAGCCTCAAGAATCGCGAAGACGTTCTGTGCCAGGGAGAGGTCGATGTTTCTCTTGATTGCTTCCGTGCTGATCTTGCCGTCGGCGGCCACCACCTTCAGCTTTTTGTAGTTGGCAAGCGCCTGGTCGAGCACCTGGTCGCTGCGCTCCAGCAGCAGCTGCAAGTCCGCATTAGCAATCTGGTAGCCCTCTGCCGCGATTATCCCCCGAACCACCTTGCCCGCTTCATACGCCTTGACGTGGGCGTCGACCACGTTGAACTGCTTCAATGCGGTTTTGGTCAGCTTCTTGCGCCGGTCCAGCTTATCATATGATGCCACCAGGACAACGACGTCGTCAAGCTGGTCAATTTGCTCAAAGATGCCCTGCAGCTGCTGCACTTGCTTCTGGAACTTTTTGGGAACCTTGGACGTCAGAAAGAAGGGATTTTTGACCGTGATGACCTTTTGCTGGCTAAACAGACTCGACTCAGTCAATTCGGCGATTAGCTCGTCCAGGCTGTCGCTTGCGCAATCCACCGTCACCCGTTCTTTATCCGCAAAAGTTGCCTCATGGGTGTAGGAGCGGGCGAGATAATCATTAAGAAAGTCGTCGCCGCCCGTGATCAAGGTTTGCGGATTATTGCTGTTAGAATTTTTAAATAAAGAAAGTAGCGTCATTTCGCTTCTCCTATGAATATCGGGTCTAAAAGATCTCAATCGTCTTGCCATAAGTCCCAATAATCATACCACATTGCCCCCCTTGATGCCCACGGCCCAAAAGGCAAGCATGAAAGCCGCAAGAAAAAGTTTAAAACCTACGTCAAACACCCCGTCTCACTGGATTTTCACTTCCAGAAACGGGGTATTTATTTCATTAACTAGCTAATCATTTATAGAGCTTGGACAGCAGACCGAAGTTCGGTATGCCCAGCCCCGTTGCCTGGTTGTAAATTGTGCCCGACTGGCCCGTGTAATAGCCGTTGGTGTTGTTCACGGTAGAATTCAGCGGCGATAGCGGGCTGTTTTTTTGTTCTGCCAGCTGGTATAGCTGCGGGTTCCAAAAGCCCATCCGCTGCCGGCCCACTTGACTATTAATCAGTGCCGCCACCCCGGCAAACTGTGGGGCAACGATGCTGACGCCACCGTTATTGGGCTGCCACGGTGAATGCCCCTTCTCATACTGGTAGACGGTATAACCCGTTGAACCCGAAGAGTTAGCGGAGAGATCGGGATAGTTGCGCCCCGTGCCGGTGCCCGTTAGCAGTGGTGGATTAAAGTTATATTTGCTGTATTCCTTTAAATAATTGCGCGCCTTGAAGGTGTTGACGCCCGGAATACCGGCTTGGTAGTACGGCGTCTCATAGTGGCTGCTAAAGCCGCCGCTCGTGCCCGTCAGAAAGCTTGTTAGCAAAGCAGGATACTTTTTAAGCAGGGCCGCAGCACGTGCTTTTTTAAGCGACTTCAAGTTGCTTAACGTGTTGCCCTGCCACCAGGCCGTTTCCGGCAGCTGAAGGTGGCCCAGGTTCTTGGCCCAAGTGGGAATCCCCTTGGCCCTGTCCTTAACCAGCTTGGGAAAGTCCATGTCCGCCGGCAGCGACGTGCCACCGACACAGGTCATCCAGGGATTGGTGGCCAATGGATCGCTCGTCTTATGCGTGTAGTTCAGTGTGCCGTATTGGCCCCTGATTCGGCTAATCTTCGGCCAGAAGGCAGCGTGGTCACCCGAAATAACCAAATTAGTAATGCCCTGCAGCGCAGCCTGGGCCATCACCGTATTGAGCACTAGGCCATAGTTCGGCGCAACCAGCTTGTGCTTCAGCAGGTACGCCAGCGTGCCCTGTTCTGCAAGCCCCCAGCTGCAGGACAAGACAGAGCTGCGATTGTCGTTAATCGCCCGGGTGTATGTTGACAGAACGTTGGTTAATGAAGAAACCTCGCCGTTATAGACGTGGATATCCGCTTGGGGCGCAACCGAACCGGCATACTCAACGTCCATCGTCGTCTCGCGGTCATGGTCGCTGTACAGCTTTTTAAGCTCATACCACCGGTTGATCGGTGTCTTCGTTGACTGCAGGCGGCTTGGAGCGGTTGCGGCCCGTTCGTGGTGCCAGAAAGTGAGCGCATCGGACTTCCTAACGCCGCCAAAGGAGATAATGCCGATCGTTTGCCCCTGTCCGCTCAAGCCCTGCTGGTAGAGGTCATCGACATGGTAGTGGTCGGTAAACTTGCTAGTAAAGCCGGACTTCATGTTGTTTTTGCTGGCCGCATTTGATTCTTCAGCCGCTGCGTGCTGCCGGCCGCTTTCATCGCCCATGTTGCAAAGATAGGCAGAATTATGTTCCGTCAGACCAACAACGGCTAGTACCGACCGGGCCAGATCCTGCGGAAAACTTGGTGCGGTCTTGCCAAACTGCAGCGGCTCGTGGTGGTATCGTGCCCGGTCAACCTTGACGTTAAACAGCTTGTTAACGTCTGCAGCTTTACCTGATGCCGTGATGCTCAAGCCGCTTGGCGCTGACTCGGCCGTTAGGTGGTGGTCCTGCAGCAGTTTTTGCCAACGTGCGGTAAGACTCTGGGGCTGACCGTATTCTTGGCGGATTTGGTCTGGAGTCATGAAGTGCTTAAAATCAGTATTCCCCGGTTCATTAACGGCCCTGGCCTCCTTAAAATAGTCTTCTTGCTTGCGCGGCTTCAAAAAAATCATGAACGTGATTTGATCGCTACGTCGTACCTTCAAGGGCCGCATCAGCCGCACGCGCTGCGCCTTGACGGGCAAACTTTGCCTGCTGGCCAAGGCGGCGGTTGGCGCGCTCAGCATTAAGATAAGCGCGCCCAGCGTGGCCAGCGCCCAATAACTTTTTTTCTTCAAAATTTTTCCTCCACAATATTAATGATGTTTTTAGTATTATATCATGTATAACATTGCCTTGAAAATAACTTTTTAATAAATTATTCAGTCGCCTCCGTCACTGCCTCTTTTATACTCAAAAATGCCCCGGTCGCTAACAACCCCAAAAAGCGGCATCACTTTCGCTTCTTGGGCAAGTAGCGGCCGAACCGCGGTCTGGCAAAGCCGCCGTAAGACCAGGTGATCATCCCGCAGTCCTGCGTTGACGCCCACGGGATGTGCTGCCTTTTCAGCGTAGCAACGGTTTCCGGGTGCGGGTGGTTGAAGCGGTTGTTGCGCCCGGCCGAAACAAACACCAATTTGGGGTGCAGCGTCTGCAAGAAGTGCGGGCTTGATGCCGTCCGACTTCCGTGGTGGCCAAGCTTAAAGTAGTCAACAGCCAGGTTGTAGTGCGTGGCAATTTCTTCTTCCTGGTCCTGCCCGAGATCGCCGGTGAAGAGCCAGCTTTTGCCGGCTACTTTAAACGCCAGCGTCAGCGAGTCCTCGTTTTTGCCTAAGCCCGGCACAAACGGATAAAGCACATTGAACCTGATCTGCGGCTCACGCACTTGCTGGCCCGCCAGCAATTCGACCACCTGCTTATCGTGCAGCCGGCCGGCTACGCGGCGCCGAAAAGAGGGGTTGGCGAGCAGTCCTTTTGCCGTATAAAGCTTGCCCACCGGGACCTGCTCGAGCAGCGGGGCAAGGTCACCCACGTGGTCCGCGTCCTGGTGCGTGACAAAAAGACCGTCAATGCGACTTATGCCCTGGGCCTTTAACAGCGGGACCGTGATCTTGTTGACCTGCGGCGTGATTTTTTTGCCGCCAAAGTTGAGCCGCCCGCCCACGTCGATCATGTAAACGCGCCGCGGAAATGGCGTCGTCACCAGTATGCTGTCGCCCTGGCCCACGTCGATAATCGTCACCTGGCCCCGCAGTGGAAAGTGGATCACGGAAAACAGCAGGCCGTACAAAAACGTTACGCCGAGCACAAAGCGGTGCCGCGCGCGGGGGCGCAGCACGTGGTCGTTGATGCACAGCAGCACGGCAGAAGTGAGGAGCATTAGCAGCAGGCACTGCCACCAGTTGATCTTGCCAAAGGTCAGTAGGCCCGCCTTGGTTAGCGCCAATTTGCCAATCAGGGCCTCACACGTTTGCAAAAAGCGCTCAAAGACGGTGCTAACGCCGGGTATAAATGCAAAGAGAACCAGGTTGGCAAACGTCAGCGGCAAAACAACCCCGTTGAAGTACGGCACCACCACCATGTTGAAGACAACCGTCAGAAAGTTAAACTGAAAAAAGTAGAACAGCAGAAGCGGCGTCAAGAGGCAATTGAGCGCAAGCGAGCGCTTAATTGCAGACATTTTGCTAGTCATTTCTAGTCCCAGTGCGAGCAGGTAGCTTAACACGGCGCCGGTCCCCGTCATGAGGCGGGGCTCAAGCAATAAGTGGAACAGGCAGGTCAACCCCAACAAATCGTACCTGGCAATTTTGACCTTTTTGAATTTGAATAATTGCCCCAGAATATAGGTCAGACTGGCGCGGACGAACCCGGCCTGCCCCGCACTCAAAAAGACGCCCAGCAGCAAAAAAGCCAGGCAGTAAACAAACGTCTCTTCTTCCGTGCGCTTCAGGCAGAAGCAGATGGTGCTGATGACCAGGGTGTAAATGCCCACGTGCAGCCCGGAGATGCTGAGGATGTGGATGACGCCCAGGTCGCGGTAGTTGTCTAAAAGCTCTTGGTTGTCACGGTCCGGATTTTCCCCCAGAATTAGCTCGCTGCTAAAAAAACGCAGGATGCGCGGCATCCGCTCGAAGTATTTTTGCACGTTAAAGCGGAGGTGGTGAAAGAAGTCTGCAATTCCGCCCCCTTTAACCAGCAGCCGGCAGCTGCTTAGTTTAACCTGGCGCCAAATATTCTTGCTCGCGTAATACTGCTTTGAGTCAAACTGACCGTAATTAGAGGCCGGAGCAATCGCTTCCACCCGTCCGCTGGGCTCCGTCAGGATAAGCTGGTGCCCGCGGTCGACCTGGTGGAGCTGCTTTTTGGTCACCGTGCCCGAGACCAAGACCTTGCCCCTTGAAGTGGCGCCCTCTCCTGCTAGCCAGTCGCCGTCAACCTTGACCTGGTCGGGATAGAGCCTGATGGTTGCAGGCATGGTGTCGGTGCGGTCAGCGCTTTTTTTGTGCATGCCGGCAGTCGCCAGTGCAAGCAGCAGAAAAAGTCCAACAAGCCAGCGCAGGCGGGCGTACTTGTGCACTAGCAGGCAGAACAGATAAAGCCCGAGCAAAATACACGTGAGCCCTTCTGCCGGTTTTTCGCAGCGGTAAGTCAGTAGACTCAGGTCAACCAGCAAAAGCGCCACTAAGAGAAAGAAGCCGGGACTGAGGACGTCAGACGTCCAACTGGTCTTTAAGCGCCGCAAAGGTCTTGTCCCCAATCCCGGAAACCTGCTTTAGGTCCGCAATATTCTTGAACTCTCCGTTCTTTTGCCGGTAGGCCACAATTTGGGCCGCCTTTTTTTCACCGATGCCGTTTAGCTTTTGCAGTTCCTGCGTGCTGGCAGTATTGATGTTCACTTTGCCGCCAGCCGGCTCCTCCGTTTCGCCCCCAGACGCCGTCGTTTCACCGCTTGCGCTTGGTCCGCCAACGGAAATAACCACCTCGCTCGCCTTTACCTTCTCACCGGTGTAGGGAATGTGGACTTTGTCCTGGTCCCTAAGAATCAGCGCCCGGTTGACGTTCTTGAGGTTCGCCCTGCTTGTGGTGCCCCCGGCGGCGTCGATCAGCTGCTGGAGCCGGGCACCGCTTTTTAGCGTGTAAACACCCTGGTGCTTGACGGCGCCCGCGACGTCGCAGGTCACGTCCTCCGCCTTTGGGCGCGCTGTTTTATCCGCTGCCGCCCCTTTTTCCTGTGGTTTTGCAGCGGCTGACTTCTTGGTCTCTGCGTCTTGCTGCGTTTCAGCAACCAAACTGCCGCCGTTATCTTCCTTGTTGTCAAAACCGAACCACAGAAAAATACCGCCGATAAGCAGGCCGGCAAGCACATACTGCTTATGGTCTGCGATAAACCGCTTAACCTTTTCCCAATTCATTTTTATCACCCACTATTAAGTACGCAAAAAAGCCCAGAAAAACTTCTGGGCTTATGTTTGCTGGTGGTTAATTTTTAATAATGCCGCTTGAGGTAGCTGAGGGCATCCCCGAAGGTGCCAACGGGCACAACCTTCATCTTGCTGCCGATCTGCTTGGCCGTCTTTTTGGCCACCACGTAGTTATTGTCCGACTTCTTCACGACCGTCGCGTCCGTCGGGGCAAAGAAAACCTCGGCGCCCGCCTTATCGGCCGCCACCACCTTCTTGTCAACGCCCCCGATAACGCCAACCTTGCCGTCCGCCGTGATGGTCCCGGTGCCGGCAATCTTATGCCCACGGGCGAGCTTTTGGTGGGTAAAAGCTTCATAGCTGGTTAACGTAAACATGAGGCCGGCGGAAGGCCCGCCGATTGCACCCGCGTCAATCGTCAATTTGGGCCGCGTGATGACTTTGACGTGCTCAACGAGTTGAATACCGATGCCGGGTTTGTTTGTCCCGGCCACCTTGACGATGCGGCCGGCGAAGGTGCGCTGCTTTTTGTCCCGCAGGACCGCAATCCTGACCCGTGCGCCGATCTGCTTTTTTTGGAAGTAGTCCATCATTTCCCGGGTCGAGTGGAACCTGTGTCCGTCAGCCCCCAGGACGGTGTCGCCAATCTGCAGCTTTCCCCTAAAACTCGAATGCTTTTGGACCTGCATCACGTACACGCCCTCGTAGTTCAATTTAGGCTTCAGCCCCGCCTTCTTAGCAGCATGGTAGATGGCATTCTGCTGGCTGGTTTCCATATACCAGTTTTGCAGCTCCTCGTATTGGCTGCTCGTTGCACCGCCCAGCAGCTGGGACTTGGGCACCCGGGTCGCAAATTTTTGCGTGTAGCTCCAAAGCAGCTGCAGGACGGCCGCGGGCTCACTCGTCTGGCTGACGGTTACCAGGTAAAGGTTATTCGGAACCGAATTCTTGGTCTTGACGAACTGGTCAGTGGGAACGGCCGCACCCGGCATCTCAATGTAGTAGTTGGTCGGCCAGCTTAACCCGACCGCTACCAGGACGATTGTCAAAATGACAAGCAGCCAGTTGCGGGCCCGGTGTTTCCCTTTTTCTTGCGGTTTTAGTTTTTTAGCCATTAATACTGCCCAGCTTTTCTTCTAGTGCGGCCGCCGCTTTTTCCGGCAGAAATTTCCGCACGTTGCCCCCAAACCGCGCCACTTCCTTAATAATGCTCGAGGCGACAAAGCTGTTTTGCGGCTGCGTGAAGAGTAGAACCGTTGCCACGTCGCCGGCCATCACCTTATTCATGGCAGCAATCTGCTGTTCGTACAGGAAATCCGCATTATTGCGGACCCCGCGGACAATTGCGGCTGCGTTTAATTCGCGTGCTGCCCTAACCGTCAGTTCATCGGGCCGCTTCAAAACCTCAATGCGGGGGATGCCCTTCAGCGCATCACGCACGAACTCAACCCGTTCGTCAACGCCAAACAGGTATTTTTTGGACGTATTGGTCATGACAACCACGTAAACCTGGTCAAAAAGCCTGACGGCCTGCTTGGCCACGTCAACGTGGCCGTTTGTAATCGGGTCAAAACTACCCGGGAAAAGTGCAATACTCATTAATTTTCCTTTCGGTAAAAGCGGACAATTGTCTTGCCCAAGTGGTGCTCGCTGGTCAGAATAAAGCCGGCGATTGCGCCCAGATCAGTTTGGTCGTCGGTCTCGGCAACAATAGTTGCCCCCGCATTAAGCAGGTCCATTGCGCGCAGTTTTTCCATGTCCTTAGCAATCTGCTGCTTGGCATACGGCGGATCCAAAAATACCAAGTCAAACTTCTGGGTACCTTGGGCAAACTTTTTTAGTGCGGCGGCAGCCGGCATCTTGTATACAGCAAAGCGCTCCTCTTCTTTAGTCAAGGCAACGTTCTTGCGGATAACCTCGACCGCCTGGTAATTAACGTCGACAATCGCCGCGCAATCACAGCCGCGCGAAACGGCCTCAATCGCCAGGGCACCGCTGCCACCGTATAAATCCAAAACCGCGCCGCCCGCAAAAAACTGGCCCAGACTATTAAAGAGTGATTCCTTAACCTTGTCGCTCGTTGGCCTCGTCTTCTGGCTCTTCAGCGTAAACAAATTGCGCTTGGCGTACTTGCCTGAAATAATTCTCATGATATGTCCGTGTTCTTTTCCTGATTTTCCAGTAGTTTTTCTTCGGCTTCCTGGGCCATGTCAGCTATCTGCTGCTCGATGTGGCCGCTGGACAAGTCTATCTGGTCTCCGCTAGACTGCTCAACGCCCTTGACAAAGTCAAGCCCGCTGAGTCGCGTGACCGTCTGCTCGGCCTGATCCTGGTCAACGTACAAGACGCAGTAGCCCATTTTTTTGGAAAAATAGACGATGTCGCCGTAGCGACGCAGCTTGTACTGGCTGCTAGCCGAATCGAGGTAGACAATGAGCCCCTGCCTTTTGGTTAACGGCGTGTCGTCTATGTCTATGTTTACGCTCATCTAATCACGCTCCCGTTCAATTGTTATGCGTTCGTTTGCAGAAATATTTAGTACCAGCCCCACCGCAGCGGACAGGACAATCAGTGACGACCCACCGTATGAGATGAAAGGCAGCGTCACGCCCGTAATCGGCAGCAGTCCCAGGACCGCGCCAACATTGAAGAGCGTTTCCGTAAAAATGATGGTTGCAACGCCAAAGCAGGCCAGGGCATTGAACTGCGAGATGGCATGAACCCCAACGTCCATGATGCTCCACATCAGGTAAAACAGCAGGCCGAGAACCAGGGCGGCACCGATCACCCCAATCTCTTCGGCGGCGACCGCCAGAATAAAGTCGGTGTATGGCTCGGGCAAGTAGCCCCTCTTCTGCATGCTGTTGCCCAGTCCAACGCCGAACAGGCCGCCGTTATGGATGGCGTAGTATGAATTGACCAGTTGTGCGCCCTCCTTTTGCTCAAGCTCAAAGGGGTGCATGAAGGACAACAGCCGCCGGTACTGGTAGCTATCCTGCAAGAACTTAGGGTTCCACTGAATAAGCAGATAAATCATGAAAAACAGGGCCAGCCCGATCCCAATCAGACAAAGCAGCGCGTTTTTGGCGGGAACGCCGGAAACCGAAAACATCACGACCACGATCATCGCCAAGATGGCCGTTCCGCCCAAATCGGGTTCAATGATAACCAAAAACATCATGACCGCTGCAAGCATTGCGGGTCTCGCCAAGATGCTCACGATATTGCCCGGCCGCAGGGACGCAGCGTGCCGGTCGAGAAAGTAGGCCAGGTAAATAACCAGTGCAAGTTTGGCGATTTCGAGCGGTTGAATATTGATGACCTTAAGGTCGATCCAGCCGACCGAGCCGTTAACGGCAGCGTCTGAGCCCTTAAAGGCCTTGAGGATAATTAGGTAAAACAGCATGGCCATGCTGACACCCAAGAACCAGGCAACAAACCTGGTGTTTTGGTAAACTTTCAGTTTCAAAGCGAAGGTCAAAAAGACAAACAAGAGTGCAGCCAGGACGTAAACCGCCTGTCTAATCCCGTAGGTCCCGGGCTTGAAGCCGTTGACCAGCAGAATATCCGAACTTGCCGAGTAGACCATGATTACCCCAAAAACGACCAGCAGCAGGTACGGAACAAGGATTTTATAATTCAGATGGTGTAATTTCTGTCGCACGCGTAGCTCTCCCTTTTGAGTAAAACATACTCCTATTATAAAACAAAAAAGACCCCACTTCATTAGTGAGAGCCTTTTTAGTAATAATTGCCTATTTACGGTTGCGCTTCTTGTCTGCCTTCTGCCGCTCTGAAGTATTCAGAATCTTCTTGCGCAGGCGAATAGATTCGGGCGTTACCTCACAATATTCGTCATCGTTCAGGAACTCAATTGCTTCTTCAAGCGTCATGTTCTTCGGCGTCCTGATTGCAGCGGCGTGGTCCTTGCCGGCAGCACGCGTGTTGGTCAGGTTCTTGCCCTTAATAACGTTGACGGCAATATCACGGTCACGTGAGGACTGTCCAACGATCATTCCTTCGTAAACCTCAACGCCGGCACCGATAAATAACTCGCCCCGCTGTTCAACCGTCTGCAGCGAGTACGTGGTCGACTTGCCCTGACTGATTGAAACCAGAGCACCGTTTTGGCGACCGGGTTCCCAATTCTTGACAACCGGCTTGTAGGAGTCGAAGCTGTGGTTCATAATGCCGTAGCCCCCGGTTTGGGACATGAATTCGTTGTTGTAGCCAATAAGGCCACGGGACGGGACAATAAAGTCCAAACGCGTCTGGTTGTTGCCCGTTGACGCCATGTTCTTCATCTCGCCCTTGCGCTGCGACAACGCATCGATGACGGAACCAACATACTGGTCCGGCGTATCAACCTGCACCGCTTCAAAGGGCTCGCACATCTTGCCGTCGATTTCGCGGTAGATAACCTTAGGGCGGGACAGTTGAATCTCAAAGCCCTCGCGGCGCATCTCTTCAACCAAGATTGACAGGTGCAATTCGCCACGGCCAGAAACGGTCCATGCGTTCAACTGGTCTGTTGGCTCAACCTTGAGCGAAACGTCGGTCCGCGTTTGCTTGATCAAGCGATCTTCCAGCTTCTTAGGGGTCACCTTGTCCCCTTCACGACCGGCAAACGGCGAGTCATTAGCCACGAAGTCCATCTGCAGCGTCGGTGGATCAATCTTGAGCAGCGGCAGGGCTTCCGGATTTTCGGCAGAAGCGATGGTGTCACCGACAAAAATGTCGTTGATTCCGCTGATTGCGATAATGTCGCCGGCCTTGGCAACGGTGATCTCATTGCGCTTCAGTCCAAAGAAGCCAAACAGCTTGGTCACGCGGAAGTTTTGGGTGGAGCCGTTCTGCTTCATGACGGTGATGTTGTCACCGACCTTGACCTGGCCCCGGTAGACCCGGCCGACACCGATCCGGCCAACGTAGTCATCCCAGTCCAGCATCGTAATCTGGAACTGCAGCGGCTGGTCGATGTTATCGATTGGGGCAGGAATCGCCTTGATGATTGTGTCAAAGATTGGCGCCATCGTCTCTTCCTGCTTGGCGGGATCCGCATCATAGGAAGAGGTACCGTTCAAAGCGGACGCATAGACAACGGGGAAGTCCAGCTGTTCGTCATTTGCACCCAGCTCGATGAATAATTCCAATACTTCATCAAGAACTTCCTTCGGGCGGGCACCGGGACGATCAATCTTGTTGATTACCACGATCGGTTTAACCCCGGCTTCTAACGCTTTTTTCAGAACGAAACGAGTCTGTGGCATTGTGCCTTCGTATGCATCGACCAAAAGCAGGGCGCCGTCAACCATGTGCATGATGCGCTCAACCTCACCACCGAAGTCGGCGTGGCCCGGTGTATCCAGGATGTTGATGGTCGTATCGCCGTACTTAACCGCAGTGTTCTTAGAAAGAATAGTGATACCACGTTCACGTTCGATATCGTTTGAGTCCATCGCCCGGTCTTCCAAAGCCATGTGCTCAGGCAGAGTGTCGGATTGCTTCAACAGCTGGTTAACCAGGGTGGTTTTACCGTGGTCAACGTGTGCTATGATAGCTATATTCCTAATATCGTCTCTTCTTTTTTCTGACAAAAGTATTCCTCCTCCACTCCTCAATAAAAAAACTGTGACGTTGTCACAGTTTCGGCGGCACGTCAAAAACATGCTAATCGAAGTGTTTCATATCTGTATATTTACGCTCATTGATTTTACCACCATGAGCATCTACTGGTCAACGTTTATCCCTCTTTTTCAAATTAAAAATTTAGTATAGAATAAAAAGCAGACAAGCAAGCCTTGCTTATGGTAAAAATATAGGTGTACCTTTTAATGAAAGAGTGATTTTAAGTGATATTAATGAAAGACATTACCCGCGACGGCAATCCAGTACTGCGCCAGGTGGCCCAGCCCCTGACCTTCCCGTTAAGCGCGCACTACCAAGAGCTGGCACGCGCCATGATGGAGTACCTGATTAATTCCCAGGACCCCAAGATTGCGGAAAAACACCAGTTGCGGGCCGGCGTCGGTCTCGCTGCACCCCAGGTGGGTGAAAGCGTGCAGATGGCTTCCCTGCTTGTGCCCAACGACAAGGGGGAAATCATCTTCAAGGAAACCTTCGTCAACCCGGAAATCTTGTCGGAATCGGTCCGCCAGGCCTGCTTGAGCGAGGGCGAGGGCTGCCTGAGCGTTGACAAAGTGATTGACGGCTACGTTTTGCGCCCGGACAAGCTGAAGATCCACTACTTCACAACTGCAGGGGAAGAAAAAACCATCCGGCTGAAGGACTACCCGGCCATCGTTGCCTCACACGAAATCGAACACCTGCGCGGTCACCTCTTCTACGACCGCATCAATAAGGATGATCCCTTCAAGCTAGATGACGATACCGTCATCATTTACTAACCCCCCAACAAAAGAGCCGCCAGCCCCGTTTGACGGCTCTTTTGTTGGGCGATCAACGTGTTTCTATACTTGAAATAACAAATATGGTAGAATGAAAATAACTGTTGGACATTTTTTGGTGTCCACAAAGAACGTTTTTATAACTGAATAAGGAGAATACAAATATGATCTACAAAGTTTTGTATCAAAAAGACAAGGTTGTCAATCCCCGGCGGGAAACAACCCAGACTCTGTACCTAGAGGCAGAAAACATGGTCGATGCCAGAACTTTGGTTGAGAACAATACCCCCTATAATATTGAACTCATCCAGGAACTGGTCGGAAATTCATTGCAATATGAAAAAGACCACGGCGATTTTAAATTAACAACTTTTAACAGTAAAGAAGTAAATTAAGTGCGAATTAAAAATAACGAAGTAGCCGTTGTTGCAATCGGGGGGTTGCACGAGATCGGCAGAAATATGTACTGTGTCCAATACCAAGACGAAATCATCATCATGGATTGTGGAATCAAGTTCCCCGAGGATGACCTGCTCGGCATCAATTACGTGATTTCCGACTATTCATACCTGATCAAGAATCGGAGCAAAATTAAGGCCCTGGTGGTTAGCCACGGGCACGAAGACCACATCGGCGGCATCCCCTTCTTGCTGGAAAAGATTCCGGAAATTCCCGTTTACGCCACGCCCTTTGCCCTGGCACTGATCAAAGGCAAGCTCGATGAGCACGGCATCCTGCGGACGAGTGAACTGCACGAAGAACACGAAGACACGGTTTTGAAATTTAAGAAGCTGACAGTTACCTTCTTCAGAACGACCCACTCGATTCCCGACACGCTGGGAATCGCCGTCCACACGCCGCTTGGCGCCGTTGTTTTCACGGGCGACTTCAAGTTTGACCTGACCCCGGTCATGAATCAGCCGTCACCCAACTTTCAGCGCATTGCCAGGCTGGGCGATGAGGGCGTCCTCGCGCTGCTATCCGATTCAACCAATGCCGAGGTACCCCAGTTCACCAAGTCCGAGCGCTTTGTCGCCAAGTCGCTGCACGACATCATTACGGGCATTCACGGCCGGATTATCTTTGCGACTTTTGCCTCCAACCTCTACCGGGTGTCAACGGCGATTCAGGCCGCAATCGATACCGGCAGGAAGGTAGCCATCTTCGGACGAAGCATGGAAAACGGCGTTCAGAACGGCATCGACCTGGGCTACCTCAATGTCCCTGAGGGTCTGATTGTTGATGCTAACGAGATCAACCACACCCCACCTGACCAAGTCATGATCCTGTGTACCGGTTCACAGGGCGAGCCGCTGGCCGCCCTCTCCCGGATTGCGAACGGCACGCACCGGCAGATCAGCTTGCAGCCCAACGACACGGTGATCTTCTCGTCGAACCCGATTCCGGGCAACACCCTGAGCGTCAACCACGTCATTAACAAATTAATGGAGGGCGGTGCCCATGTCATCCACGGACGCGTCAACAACGTCCACACCTCCGGACACGGCGGCCAGGAAGAGCTGAAGATGATGGTCCGGCTGACCAAGCCGAAGTACATGATCCCCGTGCACGGCGAGTACCGCATGCAGGTCATCCACACCGAACTCGCGCAGGCTGCCGGCGTTCCGGCCGACCACACCTTTGTTTTGGAAAACGGCGAGGTGATCTGCTTTGGTCCTGAAGGCGCCCGGATTGCGGGTCACGTGCCGGCCGATGATGTTTACGTTGACACTTCTGGTACCGCCGACGTGGGCAACGTGGTCGTTCACGACCGGCAGGTGCTGTCGGAAGACGGACTTGTGGTCATCGTTGCAACGGTTGATTACAAGCACAAGCGCGTTTTGGCCGGACCGGATGTGCTCAGCCGCGGCTTCGTCTATATGCGTGAGTCGACCGAGCTGATCAACCAAGCACAAAAGCACATTTACCACGTCATTAAAACCGAGATGGATAAAACCGCCAATCCCAAAGACAGCGTTATTCGCAAGGCAATCGTTGAGAACCTCTCCGACTTTTTATATTCTAAAACTAAGAGGCGACCGATGGTTTTGCCGATGTTAGTTGAAAAGAAATAAAAAAAGCCCCTTAACGGGCTTTTTATTTTAGACGTTAAGAAAGATGAACGATAAGTTGCACATACACCTCCTCGTAAACGAAACGGCCGGAAACGGCCGGAGTCAGAAAATATTGGATCAGACCGTCTTGCTCCTTGTCGGCGAGGACATCACGTTCGACATCATGAAGAGCACCTACCCCGGTGAGGCCATTGCGCTGGCCGAGCACTATGGCGATAAAAGACACGCCGCAAGCGAAGTCCTTATTGTGATTGGCGGCGACGGCTCACTCAATGAAGTTTTGAACGGGATCAAGCGGTCGCGCAACCCGCTAACGCCCTTTGCCTACCTGCCCGCCGGAACGGGCAACGACTTTGGGCGCGCCGCCGGATTGACCACCGATCCCAGGGTCTTGCTCGGTCACCTCAAGGCAAATTTAGAACCTTTTGAAGTAGACTGCGGAACCTTTAGGCTGCCCGGCTTCAGCCAAAACACATTCTACTTTGCTAATAGCTTTGGCATGGGCTTCGACGCCTACGTCAACCACCTGAGCAATATCTCCCAGCTAAAAAAGGTGCTCAATAAAATAAATGAGGGCAACTTGATTTATGGTCTCCATATCCTTACCTGCCTGCGCAAGCAGGACACCTTCAAAGTCGAGATTGAGAGCAGGGGCAAGACAAAGATTTACCAGGATGCTTTTTTGGTGACAACTACTAATCATCCGTATCTTGGTGGTGGCATCCCCCTGCTGCCGGCTGCCAGCATCAACAGCCACAAGCTCGATACCGTTATCGTGGAAAAATTCACCTTGAGGGGCTTAATCAAGCTGTTTGTCAGACTGCTAAGGGATGGTTCACACGTTGGCTGCCCCGAATTTCACTACGTCGAGGCCGAACAAATCAGGGTCAAGACCACCAAGAAGGAATTCGCCCAGGTTGACGGCGAAGAGATCAAGCGCAGCCGCTTTGACGTTGAGTTCACCGTGGACCAGTTTAACCTTCTAAGGTAAAATTAAACGACCAAAAAACCCCATTCCTTAAAGAATGGGTTTTTTGTTATGCAATGAACCTGGCAACTAATATAGCTATCTCCCTAATTAAAGGCCATTCTTTGCAGCATGCAATCCGCAAATTTGCTGGCGGCAGCGGGCCAGGAAGGAACACTTTGCCCGTCGTAGGCCCGCTCGACCAGGTCAATCACTAGGCTGAATTTCGCCGGCACGTGGCTTAAAGCCTCACCGGCCCCAGAAATTGCTATTCGATCTTGAACTTGTACAGGCCAAAGTCCATGTAGTGCAGCAGGCTATCCAGGGACGTGGGCCGAAAGTTCTTCCCGGTCGTGAGGATGGCGTACCGGCCGCCGTCGTCAACCAGTTTTTTCTTGGTCGTCCTGAAGCCGTTGTGCTCATAAAATTCGAGGCGGCTGACGCGCTGCTGGTAATTCCGGGCCTTAGTGGTCACCGGTTCAATATCCAGGATAATCGGCTTGCCCCGAAACTGCTCCTTCAATTGGTCCAAGACCCGGCTGCCATAGCCGTGACCGCGCTTGCCCGGCACAATCGCAATGTAGCCCAGATACACCGCATCCTCATCCTCGGCCATGAAGACCATGCCCACAAAGTGGTCACCGTCATGCACGGCCTGCAGGGCTACGTTCTTGCGCAGCGCCATGAATAGCAGCTGCGGGAGTAAGAAGCGTTCTTCCTTGGGGAATGCGGACTTGTACAGCCTTTTGACTGCGCGGTAGTCGGCCGTTCCCCACTTAACATTATTAAATCGTAAAATAAATATCCTAACTTTCTTGTTAAATCATCAATAATTCCGTTTGTTAACACCAGTATAACAAAATTGGCCGTATTTTAAAATGCTTCAAACGAGCCGTTCCGGCGTTCCTTCCTGATGCTGTAGGTGAAGAAGAGAATGCCAACCAGCAGCCAGACCACGTTGACCAGCAGGAAGAGCAGGACCTTGCCAAAGGAAACGCTGCGGCCCAGGTATAATTGACGGACAATCTCCACCCCGCCCACGTACGGAATCAGCTCCTGGAAGTTGTTGTAAACCGGCAGGGCGACGTTGGAAAACATGAGCAGGAGTGCTTGCAAGACGGTTGCCCACTGCCCCATCTGCTTGAAGCGAATCGAGCCGGCGGCAAAGATCATGCCGATGCCGAACATGCCGAGGTTGGAAACAAGCGCAAAGAGCATCGTCAAGACGATGGCCCACAGCAGCTCGCCCACGGTGAACTGCGAAAAAAAGGACACGCCAACGCCAAGAATGATGAGGTAGACCCAGACGAAGATTTCCGTGGCCAGCGTCTGGATAAAGTACAGCAGCCACAGCGGAAAGACCGACTGGGCCTCGCTTTCAAGCAGGCCCGTCCGCTCGTCTACTTCTACCTTGTTGCTGCAGGCACCCATGGCGGAAATGCCGATGCTCCAGAAGAGAAAGCCGATGAGCGTGATCAAAACGCCATCTTTTGTACCGTACGAGCGGCCCAGTTGGCCGGAATCAGTCGCAAACAGCACGACGAAGAGCGCACCCGCATAGAGAACGAGCTCACTGATTGTTGCGTTGAGGTACCTCAGCTTGATTTTTAGTTCCAGGTATAGCTGCACGAAGAGCATCGTCCAGAGTTTTTTGATTTTTGGCATGGTGGACCTCCTAGTTATTAGCGTAGAGCGCGTGGTAGTCAGCGATTAACTCCTCTTCGCCCAGCTTGTGGCCGGTTTCCCGCGCAATCTGACCGTCCTTAAGAAACAGGTAGCGGTCGACCACGCCGGACAGCATCTGCGTATCGTGCGAGGAGAGAACAATCACCTTGTGGTAGTCGTTTTTCAAGGTCAGAATGAACTGCGCCAGTTCTTCCTGGGCGGCTATGTCTAGTCCGTTGGACGGCTCATCCAGCAGCAAGACGTCGGTTTCCATGGCCGCACCGACCAGGACCGCCGCCTTTTTCTTGAGCCCCGTTGACAGTTCCTGGAAAAGCGTGTTCAGCCTAGGTGCAAAATCCAGCGTGGCCGCCATCTCTTCGATGTTCCGCGCGGTTTTTTTGAGGCTGATGCCCTTTAGCGACGAAAAGTACATGCCGTTCTCCAGCGTGTTCAGCTTGTTGCGCAGTCCGCGTTCACCCGAGGCAACAAAGTCGGTGTGCAGGCTGGCCCACTTGGTGTAGCCTGCGTCTGCCTGGTCATTGATCAGCCTGCCGGTGGTCGGTTCCAAAACACCGGCCAGGAGCCGGAGCATGGTTGACTTCCCAACGCCATTAGGGCCAACCAGGCCGATAACTGCGGGCTTCAGGGGAATGGTCAGGTTGATATTGCGCAGGACGGGGTTCTTTTTGTAATTCTTGCTTAAATCTTTAAAAACGATTGCCAAATTCACCACTGCCTTACATTATGATTAACAAATAATTAAATTAACTCATTAAATTATACCATTACCCCCCCGATAAACAATAAAAAAGTGGTAAATACTTACCACTTTTTTCAGTCTAGGCCAGGTAGGAGACCGCCACTTGGAGCTGCGTAAGCGTCATTACCCTGTCGACCAAACCGCCCCGCTTCGTCCTAGCGGCAAGCACGCCATTTTCCTGGTTGAATTCGCAATCCGCAACACGCGCCAGCCTGGCGGCCATTTCTGCCAGCTCACCATCACTAGCACTGGGGTCGAGTTTAAAGAGGGTGCGCCCGTCATCACTGACCAGGTAACCTTCCTCGTCTTTTTCAATGAAGCAATAAACCGCTTCGCCCAGGGCGTCGCGCACGGGCGTTGCCACTTCCAGAGTATTGGGGCCAAACGGAATCACGTGCGTATTAGTGGCCATCCAGTTGCCGATTGCCTTTTTCAAGGCCTGAATTTCTGCTGTTTCTTTTGTCATTTTCTTCTCCTTAGGAACGGGCCGCTGGCCGTACGTCCTGCATCCCGATCATCGGGTCAATCTGGCCGGAATAAATTAGTTCGGGCGTCAAAATGTAGTCTTGGGGGTGCACATCCTCGTTAACCCCAAGGTCAAGCGTAGTTTCCGCGTTATTACGGGCAGCGCTGGTGCCTGTGGGGCTTGCGGAAACAGCGGCTGGGGCAGCCGCAGTGCTGGGCGCCTTTTCCTCATCATTCATGCTCAGCTGCTTCTGCAATTTAGCACTGAGGTCTGTCTGCCGGTCGTTGCCCGATGTGCTCAAGGCCATTTCGTAGGCCCGCGGATCTCCGATCAGCACCAAATTTTTCTCGGCGCGCGTAACGGCCGTGTAGAGCAGATTGCGCTTAAGCATGACGTAATTTTGCATGGTCAGGCTGAGAATAACCAGGGGAAATTCAGAGCCCTGGGCCTTATGGATCGTAATCGCATAGGCCCTTGTCAGATCAAAAAGATCCTTCTTGCTAAAGGTAACCTCGCGCCCATCAAAGTCTGCAGTCATGCACTTCTGGGGAATACGCTCGTCAATCGCCACAATTTTACCAACCTGACCATTATAGATGTCTTTTTCGGGGTTGTTCTGCAGCTGCAAGATGCGATCGCCAATCCGAAAGGTTTCATCATGTGCTTCAAGCACCTTGCTGTTAGGTTTTAGCGGGTTGATAATTTCCTGGATAACGTTGTTCAGGTTGGTTACGCCGCCCTCACCCTGGTACATCGCCCCCAGCACCTGCACGTCATCGGGATTAAAGCCGCGCGCCAAGGCCCGTTCCACAATTTGGCTGACAACGTGGGCGACTTCACGGGGCGGACAAGTGATAAAAGAGTAATTCTTGGTCTTTTTAAAGAGGGCCGCTTGATCCTGCCCCTCATTAATGCAGTGGGCCAAGGTGATAATACTGGAGTCATCGCCCTGCCGGTGAATCTGCTTGAGCACCGTGGTCGGAAAGGCCCCCGCTGAAATCAAGTCGCTAAACACATTGCCCGGTCCTACCGATGGCAGCTGGTCCTTATCGCCCACAAAAACAACGTGCTTAGTTTCGTTAATGCTTGAAACAAGCTGCTTAAACAGGTTCATGTCAACCATCGACATCTCATCGATGATTAAGATCTCACCGTTCAGCTCATTCAGATCACTGTCAGCCGTCTCTCCAATACCAAGCCCCAGCAGCCGGTGAATTGTTTTGGCCGTAATGCCGGTTATTTCCTCCATCCGCTTGGCTGCGCGCCCCGTCGGTGCCGCCAGCAAAAACGGCGGATCGGTGCTATAGAGCGCTGAAGCCGGGATCTCTGCCAGGTCCCGCAGTGCCAGCAGAATCCCGTTAATAATCGTTGTCTTACCCGTGCCGGGGCCACCGGTTAAAATCGAAATCGGGTTGGTCAGGGCGTTCTTAATAGCGGCCCTTTGCGTCTCATCGTAAGTGATGTGCAGCTGCCGCTCGGCCTTTTTGATTGCCTTTTTAACCGCCTCCCCAGCATAAGCGGCTTCATCCTGCCGGTCGACTAAGTTTTTCATGGTCAGCGCAATATCGTTTTCGGTTTGAAAAATACTCTGCAGGGCCGCATTTTCACCGTCAACCACGACCTTGCCCGCATGCTGGAGGTGGTTGACGCAGGTGGCAATCGGATCAAACTCGTTAAGCTGCAGGAGCGTCCCCACGGCGGTGAGCAGCTGGGCTAGTTTAACGTAAGTGTTGCCGTTTTTGCTTAATTCATCGAGCAGGACCTGAAAAATTGCACCGTTGATTCTCCTGGGGTCATCCCGGCTTACCCCCAGCCTGCTGCCGATCTGGTCCGCACTCTTGAAAGCATAGCCGGTAACATCGGCAATCGCAGAGTACGGGTCCTTCTGCAGCTTGGCCAGTGTCTCACCATGGTAAATCTGGTAAAGCCGCCCCGCAACCTTTTTATTCAAACCAAACTGAGCCAGGCGCAGGACGATTTCCGAATAGGAGTCCATCGTATTTACCCCGTTCAGGAGGCTGTCTTTTTGCTTTTTCGTTAGTGGCAGCGTCGCTACCTTGTCCGGCTTCTCCTTGAGAATTGAGAGCGCATCGACTCCCAAGACGGAAATGATGGTACCAGCGGCCTTCTGCCCAATTCCGGGAAATTGGCTGGAGCTCAAATAGCGGGTCAAGCTGCCTTTTTCATGCGGCAGGGCCTGCTTGTAGCTCTCGCACTTGAATTGGAGGCCAAATTTATTGTGAACCACCAGCTGGCCCGTGAACTTGTAGGTTCCGCCCACCTGAATGTCGCCAAAATTGCCCGTTACCTTGATGTCCTCACGGTTATAGTCAGCTAGCTGACCAATAATCGTCACGTCAATGATCTTGTACAAGTCCTGGTCGTTTTCAAAAACGACGTGATTTATTCTTCCGGTAAATTCAATCATTATTGCTGCCTGCATCCCTAACCAACTTTAGAACCGCCTCGTACTGCTTGCGGGCGTTTTGATAATAGTCATTGTCCAGGGCCTGTGCGCGGTGAAAATAGTCCAGGGCCTGCGCCCGGTCGCTTGATAGCGTGGCAACGCCCAGCATGAAGTTGACCTTGGCGCTTCTGTGAGTCGGTTCAATCTGCTCAAAGCTCGCCTGTGCCTCTTTTAAGTTGCCCAAAGCCAGCCAAATGTCACCAAGCAATTCCGCGACCTTGGCATCAGCATGCTTGATGGTGAGCGCGTAGGCCAGGGCCTTTTGCTTTTGCCCCGTTTTAAGCAAAACCAGCGCTTTTTGAAATAAAACCAGATCGTCATTAGGAATCTGGTTCAATAGGTCCATGGACTTGGCAAAATCGCCCTGCATGTAGTAGCACACCGCCAGGTCATAATCCAAGTCCTGGGGCTTAGGCACTATGCGTTTTGCTTTTTCCAAAAGCTGCGCTGCCTGGTCGAAACTGCCCTCTTCAGTGAGCAGCGTGGCCAGCTTCAAGTAGTTGTCCGCAGCACGCGGATCAGCATCGATTTGCTTAACTAATTCATGCACCTCGCGGCTAACTTGGTCGCCGCCTCTGCCGCCTCTTTTATTTTGCTTGTCACTCACAGCGAATCCGTTCCTTCCATCTTTCTCCCCAAAAAGTCCGTCTCATTCCAGGCCACGAGCTGAAAAGTCCGCCCCTGGTCAGTTGTTTCTAAAATAGTTAGGCTTGTATTGCTCAGGCCACCATTTTGTCTGATATTCCTAAGCGGGTAGCCTAAAAGTCCACCCATTATCGCGCTCAGGGCAGCACCATGGCTCACAACCAGGACCCGGTCCCTGCTGCCGGGATATTTTCGGGCTGCCATCCGGGCAAACCTGCGCCCGCGTGCAATTACGTCGGCGTAGTCTTCCCCGCCAATACCGTGCCCGTCATACAGGGCAGGTTGGTGCCACATATTGTGCACATGATGCGGAAAGCGGGCAACGGCCTCCGCAAAAGTGAGTCCCTCCATCTTGCCCAGGTCGAATTCGCGCAGCTGGCCATCAAGCTGGACTGGCAAATTCACCCCCATGCTTCTCTTGAGTCCCTGCGCCGTTTCCCGTGCGCGCCTTAGGGGACTGGAATAGATTGTCCTAAAGTCTGTGTTCTTCAAGTGCACGCCCAACTTTGCAATATCGACCAGGCTCTGGGGCAGCAGCGGTGAATCTCCGTGTGCACCCTGAAAGCGCCGGGCCAAATTCCATTCGGTCTTGCCGTGCCTGACAAAATAAAATTGCATTGATCAACTGTCCCTTTTCCATTGTTTCCTTCTAGTTTATCATTTAATTTCACTAAAAGAAAAAAGCATCAAGAGATCTTGGTGCAAATTCTTCAATATTAAAACTTTTAATTAGCCTTGCTAGCTGCAGCCGGGTTTTGGACCTTGCCCTATACTAATTGCAGCTTACGCTCATTCTGGGCAGCACTATCAATGTTGCCGCCGCCTAGACACTCCTCACCATTGTATAATACGAGGGCCTGTCCGGGCGTTACTGCCCTAGCGGGATCATCGAAGTAGACCGTGGCCGTATTCGTCTGGGCGTGGTAATGCACGGTCACGCCTACGTCAGCCTGACGATAGCGGAACTTCGCACTGCAATGCACCTTGAAGTCACGCTGCGGCTTGCCCGTGAAGAAGGACATGTCGCTAGCCTCAAGACTCGTTGCGTAGAGCAGCTCACTGTCATAGCCCTGCTCAACAATCAATTCGTTCTTCTTAAGGTCCTTGCCCACGACAAACCATGGCGCCGTAGACTCCTTGGTTGAACCCAAGCCCAGGCCAGAGCGCTGACCTATTGTATAGTACATGAGTCCTGCGTGCTTTCCGACCACCGTGCCGTCAGGCGTTACCATCTGACCGGACTTAGCAGGGAGGAATTCACTCAGAAACTTGCGGAAGTTGCGTTCGCCGATAAAGCAAATACCGGTCGAATCCTTCTTCTTGGCCGTTGCCAAGCCATTCTTGATGGCAATTTCGCGCACCTGCGGCTTGGTTAAGTTGGCCAGCGGGAAAATAACCCGGCTAATCTGCTCCTGACTCAATTGACTCAAAAAGTAGGTCTGATCCTTGTTGCCATCTTTGGGCCGCATCATATGCGTGATGCCATCCGCGTCTGTTATCGTCTTAGCATAGTGCCCCATCGCAATGTAATCGGCATCCAGATTAAGGGCAAACTCCAGGAAGGACTTGAACTTAATCTGGCTGTTGCACATCACGTCTGGATTGGGCGTCCGCCCCTTCTTGTATTCATTTAAAAAATACTCAAAGACGCGGTGCCAGTACTCCTTTTCAAAGTTGATCGAATAGTACGGAATACCAATCTGATCCGCTACGCGCTTAACGTCTTCGTAATCTTCGGTTGCGGTGCAAACGCCCGCGTCATCGGTATCATCCCAATTCTTCATAAAGACGCCGATGACATCGTAGCCCTGCTCCTTGAGCAGCAGAGCCGACACGGAGGAATCAACCCCGCCGCTCATCCCGACAACTACCCTGGTCTTCTTTGCCAATTTAATCAATCCTTTACAGCAACAATAATTTTACGCTCTTCGAGGTCCTTCAAGATGTAGTCCAAGAGTTCAACGGTTGGCGCCAACTGCTTGTTTTTAAAAATGTTCACCTTTTTCAGTCCGTTGCGATCGGTCACAACCATCGTCAAACGCGTCAGCGCCTGGTCAATCGTTAGCTTTAACTTGGTGGGCGCATTGTAGGGCGAATCATTATAGAGCGGATGCTCATAATTATAATTCCCCCTGGCCGTCTTAACGAAGCCGGCATCAATGAGCGCATAGAGCTTTAACTCCGGACTAAGCGTGAACTTGCGGTTATCCCCATTAATTACAACTGTATTTGCCATAATTTTACCTCGCTTACAAATGATAAGTGTTTTTGTCTAAAAAAGCAACTAATTTTCTTTGGGCTGAATTTTACCGGCAATCTTGACCAACTGCCTAGCAAAAAGACGCACTTCCGCGCTAGTGGTGAAACGCCCAAAGGAGACGCGGATCGATTCGTCCACCCGGGGCGAGTTTTTGCCATAGCACGCCACGAGCACGTGCGAGGGCTCAAGGGACCCAGCCGTGCAGGCCGACCCGCCTGAAACCGCAAAGCCCGCCAGGTCAAGGTTAGCCTGCATAAGGGTAGTGGATACCCCCTTTATATGCAGATTTAGGATGTGGTGCGAACAGTGCGTGCCCGTGCCCCCATTAACCTCGTAGCGCACCTCGTCTGCGGCAAGCTCACTCCTGATAATATCCTGAAAGTGCTGGTATTTAGCTTGCAGCCCTTGCTTGTCAACCGCGGCAATCTCGCGCACGGCTTCGCCAAAGCCGGCAATGCCCGGCACATTTTCGGTACCGGCGCGACGCTTGGTTTCTTGTTCCCCGCCTAAAATCAACGGGGGCAGCTTAATTGCCGCATTTTCATATAAGAAGCCCAAGAACTTGGGCCCATTGATTTTGTGGGCCGACGTGGACAAGAGGTCGATCTTCATCTGCTTAACGTCCAGGTCAATGTTGCCCAGCCCCTGGACCGCATCCACGTGAAAGTAGGCGTTGCTGGCGGCAACAATGTCGCCAATGGCCGCCAGCGGGTTGATGGTGCCCAATTCATTATTGACGGCCATCACCGATACCAGGATCGTATCCGGCGTTAAGGCCTGTTTCAAGTCGGAGAGCGCTATCATGCCGTTTTCGTCCACATCCAGGTAGACCACCTCGTAGCCCTCACGCTCCAGCTGCTTCATCGGCTGCAAAACCGACGGGTGTTCAATCTTGGTCGTAATGATTTTGCGGCCGCACGCCCGTCTACTGCGGGCCGTACCCAGGATGGCCGTGTTGTTGCTTTCGGAGCCCCCCGACGTAAAAATTATTTCGCCTGCCTTGGCGCCAATCGCGCTAGCAATTTGGCCTCGGGCCACGTCAATCGTGTGCCGGGCCGTACGGCCCAGCTCATAAGTGCTGGAAGCATTGCCAAAATCGCTCTTCATTTCGGCCGTAATCACGTCGATAACTTTTGGCGCCAGCGGGGTCGTCGCCGCATTGTCTAAATATACTTCCTTCATCGACTAATTCATCTTCTCTAAATAAGTACAAATCAATTTAGCAGCCTTGGCACCCACTTTTTGGGCAAAGAGGTCGAAATCTTCATTGGCATCCTGATCGCCGTTGTCGGAAATGGCCCGCATTGCAACGAGCTGCTTGCCAAAGTGACCCGCAACCTGGGCAAAGGCTGCACCCTCCATCTCAACTCCCAGGGCACTGGGGAAATTGCCTTTAATAACCAACTTTTGGTCCGTCGACCCGATAAAGGAATCGCCCGTAACAACCAGCCCTTCACGATACTCAACGTTTTGCTCCCTGAGAAAGCGCGCAAACTTGGTCCGCGCTGGTGAATTGAGGTCAAAAGCGGCCGGTTCACCCGGAATCTGCCCTTCCACGTAGTCACCAGCCAGGGTATTGTGCGCATCATGGTAAGCAAACGCGCTTGCCAAAACCAGGTCGCCCCTGTGCACATCCGGCTTCAGCGCGCCGGCGGTCCCGGTCATAAAGATCAGGTCAACGTCGATTTGACTGAGCAGGCTGGCCAGGTTCATTGCTGCCTGCACCTTGCCAATTCCGCTAAGGCCCAGGTAAACATCATTATTTTTAACGCAAAAATGCTCGAATACCGTCGATCCGAACATTTCCTTCTTGCCTGAGCGAAAATACTTGCGGTAATATTCTGCCTCAATTGCCATAGGGACAATAATTGCAATCTTCATCTTTTCTCCCCATCAATTTTATAAGTGAAATAACGCTACCAGTACCACAACAATCAAAATAGACACTAATAAAATCGCCCGGTTGAGCTTTTTCTTCAGCCTGCTTGCCTTCTCGGCGCCCGCTGACTGAGCAGGCTGGTCCTGTGAATGCGGGTGGTGCCGCTTCGTCCTGCGCTCGTCGTCTTTTGCCGCGGCATTATCCGTTTCGTCCCGGGTGAATTCGGGGTTAACGTCAACCCCGTCATCATCAAAGGCGGACTTGATCGTGTCCAAAAAGTTCTTGCCCTTCTTCTGTTTGATTTTCTTGCGGTAGTCTGATCGTTTTTCAGTCATATAGTATTATTCCTCTGCGTTTGCACCCGTCAAAAGCATATTTTCCCACACACTCATGGCGTAGAGCGTTTTGGCGTCCACAATTTTCCCCTGTGCGGACAGCTTCTTTAGATCCTCCAGGTTGTACCAGTGGCTGACAAGAAACTCATCGGAATCAAGTGGACGCTTTTCGGTCAGTTTTTCCAGCGTATCACAATAAAACAAGTACAATTTTTCATCCGTGAACCCCGGCGAAGAGTAGAATTCAGTAATCTTTTCCCAATAGTCTGCATGGTAGCCGCCCTCTTCATTCAGCTCGCGCTTCATCGCATCCAGGGGGCTGGCATCGGTTTCATCAATTAAGCCAGCTGGAATTTCCAGTGTCAACTTCTTAATCGGCTCGCGCCACTGCTCGACCAGCAGCATTTCCTGCCGGTCATTTACTGCAATTGCGGCCGCCGCAGGCTGGTGCTTGACCACCTCCCTAGCGGCAGTCTCGCCGTTGGGCAGCTTAATTGTCCTTACTGCAAGGTCAACTATCCTGCCCGTAAAAATCTGCTTTGAAGAAATTTCAGTTTCTCTTAAATCCATTTATTCACTTTCCTGTAAATCAGCCAAGTAGACATTCACGCACTGCAAGCCGTTCTTGCCCTGTGCCAACTGGTACTCAACTTTTTGACCAACTCGAAGACGGCGGTAGCCCTCCTCTTTAATCGCTGTATAAAAAACGAAATATGATTTATGGTTCTGCTCGTCCTCGATAAAACCAAAACTGCTATTTTGATCAAATTGTTTTACTGTTCCTAACCGCATTATTCTTCCAAACCTTCTTGCACTACCTCAGGGTAGTTTTTCTTAACGATCGCAGCACAGCGCCCGCAAATTAGCGGCAATTCTTGGTCTGCGCCCACGTCCGTCCTAATCATCCGGCACCGCGGACAAACCTCGCCTTCAGCCCGTTCAACAACAAACGCGCCGGTGGCCAATTGTTTAGCATTAGCGGGAGCCGCGCCGTTTTCAATATTCAACTTAGAAACAATCAGAATCTGCCTAAAATCAGCATCCAGGTGTTCCAAAACCGGCTTCAGCTCCGCAGACGGATAGATGGTCACTGCGGCTTCAAAGGACTTGCCAATCAGCTTTTGATCACGCGCCGTTTCTAAAACCTTGAGGACATCATCGCGCAGCTTCATGAACTGTTCCCAGTTTTGCAATAGCTCCGTGCGATTAGCATACGACTCAACCGCAGGCATGTCGGCAAGCTGGACGTAGTCTTCCTTTTCCTTCAAGAATGACCATACTTCTTCCATCGTGTGCGGCAAGATTGGGGTCAGGACCTTGGCGATTTTGACCGCTGCATCGTAGATGACGGTTTGCATGGAACGCCGTGCGTGGCTTTCCTTGCCTTCAATATACAAAACATCCTTGGCAAAGTCGAGGTAAAAGGCCGACAAGTCGTTGGAAATGAAAGCAAATACCTTCTTGTAGACCAGGTTGAAGTCATAGTGCTCGTAGCTTGCCAGGCAGTCCTCTACCAGGTCGTTGAACCGCACTTCCATATACTGGTCGATTGAATTGAGTTCATTATACGCCACTTTGTTTGCGCTTGGGTCAAAGTCGCTGGTGTTGGCAAGCATATACCGGAAAGTGTTTCTGATCTTGCGGTAGCTTTCGGACGTCTGGCGCAAAATGTCTTCGGATACGGCCACATCCGACGTAGCATCAACCGAAGCGACCCACAGACGGATAATTTCGGCACCCATCTGTTTGATAATATCGTTTGGTGCGATCACATTGCCCAGTGACTTGGACATCTTGTGCCCCTTGGCATCCAAAACAAAACCCTGGGACAGAATGCCCCGGTACGGTGCCTTGCCGGTAGTCGCAACCGCAGTAATCAGACTTGAGTTGAACCAGCCCCGGTACTGGTCGCTGCCCTCAAGGTACAGGTCGGCCGGAAACCGCAGGTCGGGTCTCTGGGCCATGACGGCCTGGTGGGAAGACCCCGAATCAAACCAAACGTCCAAAATATCGGTTTCCTTGGTAAATTTGCCGTTTGGCGAGTGCTCAGAAGAAAAGCCCTCTGGCAATAATTCCTGCGCGGTATGCTCATACCATGCATTGGAACCCTCTTTGGCAAAAATCTGCGCAATGTGCTCAATCGTTTCAGAGGTAACAATTGGGGTGCCATCTTCGGCATAAAAGATTGGCAGCGGCACGCCCCAGGCACGCTGACGGGAAATGACCCAGTCGCCGCGGTCCTTGATCATGTTGTGCAGACGCAGTTTGCCCCATTCCGGAATAAAGTCGACGTGATCGATTTGGTCCAGAATTTGCTCACGGCACTTAGCGATCGAAGCAAACCACTGCGTAGTCGCCCGGTAGATCACGGGCTTTTTGGTACGCCAATCATGCGGATACGAGTGGGTAAAGAAGCTTAACTTGAGCAAATTGCCCGACTTCTTCAGCTTTGCGCTCACAATCTTATTGGCGTCGTCATAGTACAAACCTACTAGGTCGGGATCCGGCACTTCGGCTGTGAAGCAGCCCTTGTTGTCCATCGGACTAAAGACGGGCAGTCCGTACTTTTGGGCCACGTTATAGTCGTCCTCACCGAAGCCAGAAGCCGTATGAACCAGCCCCGTACCATCGCTTGCGGTGACATGCATCGCATTCATAAGCAAGGCGTCTTGGTCATAAAGCGGGTGGCGGGCAATCATCCGGTCCATGTCGCTGCCCGCAAGGTGCTGCACAACCGTGTAATCTTCCCAATCCAGGTCTTTGGCCACAGCGGCCAGGCGGTCCGTGCCCACGACATAGCGCTTAGCACCTACCTGCACGACTGAATAATCGAAGGCCGGGTTAACGGTGATTCCCTGGTTAGCGGGAATGGTCCACGGCGTGGTCGTCCAGATTAAGAAGTACGTATTTTGAGCGTCCAGCTTGCCCTTGCCATCCTTGACGGGAAAGGCAACGTAGATTGACGGCGACTTCACATCATGATATTCAACTTCAGCTTCAGCCAGGGTTGACTCACTAGATGGCGACCAGTAAACCGGTTTCTTGCCCTTGTAGATGTAGCCTTGTTCGTACATCTTGCCAAACACCCGGATTTCCGCGGCTTCATACTCGGGCTGCAGGGTAACATACGGGTGGTCCCAGTCTGCCATAACGCCAAGCCGCTTAAAGTCCGCCATCTGCTTGCTAATCTCTTTTTTAGCAAAATCGGCACAAAACTTGCGGTACTCGGCCCGGTCCATCTTCTTGCGGTCAATCCCCTGTTTGGCAAGCTGCTGCTCAATGGGGAGGCCGTGCGTATCCCATCCCGGTACAAATGGTGCATATTTGCCGCTCATGTTTTTGAAACGAACGATAATATCCTTCGAGATCTTATTCAGTGCATGCCCCATGTGAATGTTGCCGTTGGCAAAGGGCGGGCCGTCATGGAGGTCAAAGCGCGGCTTGCCCTCGTTAAGCTTCAGTCGCTGTTCATACAACTTGTTATCCGCCCATTCTTTTTCCCATTGGGCTTCTCTAACGGGCAGGTTCCCCCGCATCTTGAACTTGGTCTTCCCCAAATTCAGCGTGTCTTTTACTCTCATTGTTATTTCCTTTCTGTTAAAAAACCTCGTCCTAATCTTAGGGCGAGGTTTAATAATCGTGGTACCACCTAAATTGAGCTGTTAAGCTCCACTTATAGATTGCGTATCGTGCAATGAACGCAATAAACCAATCGGGCAGCCGATCAACCGTGGGGCTCTTATACTAGTCTTCCACCAGCACTAGTTCGCTAAATTGCCCGTCAGTTTTACTGTCGGTTTATTAATTATGATTTTTGTAATCATCCGGAAAAACGACTGTTGCTCCCGCATCATTCGAGATGTTAACATCCGGATTGCTGTCTTCCATTGACGATTGAAGATTTTCAACCTCAATACCATTAGATTTTACTTCATCATCTTCGTCAATGTCAACATCCAGGTCGTCATCTTCATCGCCTAAGGTAATGGGCTCGGTTCCATCGGGCGGATAAAAGCGCTCCGTTCCAAAGTACTTATCAAGTGCCTTCTGCCACTTCTCATCATTCAGCTTGTCAATTACCCGCTGCAAAAGTTCCTGAATGTAGCTCCGGTAGCCCGCAACCTCACGCTTCACGCGATCATAATCCGACTTAATCGTTTCAAGCTGCTGGCGCTGGTAGTCTGTGTCAACCTTTGCCTGCGCGGTCACCTTGTTTGCTTCGGCAGTGGCGTTGTCAACAATCTGCTTAGCTTTTTCCTGAGCAAGAGAAACGATGTCCCTCATTGATTGCTCGGTCCTGTGGTATTCATTTAGTTGCGCTTGCAAGTCCTTTAGCTGCTCGTTAAGGGTCAAATTCTCATTTTTTAAATCTGCTGTTTCGTCTAAAGCATCCCCATAATCATTACCAATTTGATCTAGAAAATTATCAACTTCGTAGCGGTCATAGCCGTTAAAGTACCTCATCCTAAACTTTTTGTTATGGATATCCATGGGAGTTAACCACTTTGTCCGTTTTTCTTTGTCTGCCAAAGTCTCAGCACCACCTTAAACTTATTTTTCCTTGTTGTCTCAATGTTCGTAATCTGGCACCGCCCAAAATACCTCAGACTGAGGACATCCTTTTCTTTTACTATTATATTAGAATCGCGCACAATGTGCCAATTTAATTTTACCGCATTATTTGTGATTGCGTCTTTGCATTTTTGCCGACTGAGCCTGCTCGCTTTCGCCAAAATTGCATCCAATCGAAGCGATGCAGCGACAATCACAATGTTCGAACTATCATCTTCAGGCTTGAGGACATCTTTTTGGGCAACCGGATTGACGTGCACACGGGTGCGGCCGATCCGCGTGATTTCCTGCTGAAAAAAGGAAACCAGCTCACTCTTTGCAAAAAATTGCCATTGTCCCTTTCCGTCGGTGATAATATCGCCAAAGGCGCTCACTTCAACGCCTGAATTCGCTAAACTGCCCAGAATTGAGCTGTGCGTCAAGCGGGCAAACTTGCTTGGGTACGCGATGATGCAGGCGGTAACCCCAAAGTCGGCCGGCTCGATGTTGATGCTATCAGCTGCAATGCAAACGCGTTTTTTCTCAGCACCCGCATAGCCGCCAAATTCCTCTACAGAAGCGTCCTTGCCCGCAACGGTCTTGAGGATAGTGCGTTGCCGCGGATCCAAAAAATCGGTCAAAACCGTTTCGTGCCGGTAAATAGCCTCATTTAAAAAACCGACCATTTTGTCAACAGTCGATTTTTCTTCTGAGTCAAAATACGGATAAAACATGCTTGCCTGCTTTTTATTCATTATAATACAAACAGCCTCGTCAGGATATTGGCTATCCATACAAGTACATAGTCCTGCACAAAATATAGCAGCAGCAGACCAATGATAAAGGACAAATCTAAACCAATCGAATTTGACAGCCGCTCAATCGGCCCTTTGCGAAAAATATTCAGGTAGGGATCAATTATACAGTCAAACAGCCGGCCCACGGCTGAATCCCGCAGGAAGGGAACCCAACTCATGATGGCATCAATAACCATGATGATGCTGTAAAGCCAGATAACCCAGCTAATAACGCTTATTACGGTATAAATCATCATTGTCATTAACTCAAATTATCCTTTTTATCAACCAAGTCGCTGATTTTGCCGTTGGTGACGAACTTCGGTGGCGTCGCCAGGAAAATCCGGTCGCCAATGCGCTGAATTTCACCGTTAAGTGCGTAAACGGTACCGGTAATGAAGTCAACAATCCTTCTCGCCGAGGCATCTTCCATCCTGCTAAAATTAATGATCACTGCCTTGTTGTTCAGCAGGTTTTGCGCAACATCCTTAGCATCGGAATAGACACGGGGCTCGTAGAGAACAATCTTGCTTTTAGCAGAGTTCATTCCGGACTTAATAGAGACTACCTTGTCACGATCAACGCTGTTGGTGGGCACGCTGTCCTCATCTTCCATTCTTTGATCGTCTAGGTAATCATCGCCGTCTAACATTTCATCATCATCAGAAACGCCGAAAAATTTGCCTAATTTACTAAAAGCCATTGCTTTTACCTCCTATCAGTTTTCACCACGGTGTCTAAAAAAGGGAATGTCCTCCGTATCATCATCGTCATCGTCCAACGCGCTAGTTTCAATTTGCGAAATGCTGCCCTGGTCATCTTCGTCAAACAGACTATGGGGTTCGTCATCCTGGTCAAAATTGAGCTGGTTTGGACGTCTTGCTTCATCGTCATCATTGTTTAACCCCCACACGGTGGTAGGATCAACCATTGTCTTGTGCTTAGGCGCAGCCTGGGCCGTCACTTGTTGGCTAGGCTCCTCTTTTGGTGCAGGTGCCGCCTGCTGACTAACAGCATGCATGCCTTCCTGGACCTTGCTGCTTGGTTGGGCCTTGACCTGGTGACTGCGGCCAGGAAGCTGCTTTGAGGCTTCTTCTTCAGCCTGTGAGCTAATCCCGGTTGCAATTACCGTCACAACGACCTCATCGCCCAGGTTAGGGTTGATTGAGGTACCGAAGATAATGTTGACGTCATCGCCGGCCGCCTTGGAGACAATTTCGGAGGCATCCTGTGCTTCAAACAGGGTCAGGTCGGGACCGCCCGTGATGTTGAGCAGCACCTGCCGGGCGCCGTCGATTGAAACTTCAAGCAGGGGTGAAGAGATGGCCAGCTTGGTGGCTTCAACCGTTCTGTTTTCACCGCTGGCACGGCCAATTCCCATCAGGGCAGCGCCCTGGTTGGCCATGACCGTTTTGACGTCGGCAAAGTCCAGGTTGACGTAGTCGGTCGAGGTGATCAGGTCCGAGATGCCCTGAACCCCCTGCTTCAACACGTTGTCTGCTTCCTTAAACGCATCCATCATCGGCGTCTTCTTGTCGACCATCTCAAGCAGGCGGTTGTTGGCAATTATAACCAGCGTATCCACGTACTGCTTGAGTTGCGCAATTCCTTCGGCCGCATTCTTGGAGCGCTTAGGTCCCTCAAACGTGAACGGACGGGTAACCACGCCAACCGTTAGAGCGCCTGTTTCACGCGCAATCTTTGCCACGATTGGTGCCGCACCCGTACCGGTGCCACCGCCCATTCCGGCGGTGATAAAAATCATGTCCGCGCCTTTAAGCGCATCTTCAATCGTCTGCTCGCTTTCCTCAGCGGCCTTTTGACCAACCTCCGGATGTGAGCCGGCGCCAAGACCCCTGGTCAGCTTAGGCCCCAGCTGAATCTTGGTTTCCGCCTTGTTGCTGTTGAGCGCCTGCACGTCGGTGTTGGCGGCAACAAAGGACACGCCCTGCACGCCGTCATCAATCATCCTGTTAACAGCATTGCCGCCCGCGCCGCCGACACCAATCACCTTGATGACAGCATTCTTGTTTTCATCCGAATCGAATGTGAAATCCATCTAATTAACCACCTTTAATCAAAGAACTTTTTAAAAAAACTCTTTATGCCCTTCTTGTTGTTTTGCGTTTTACTTGTTGATTTACCCTGCGAACTTTTTTCTCGCTTTAGCAACTCACGTCTATTATATTCTTCTTTTGCTTTTGTTTCATCAAGACTAACCGGTCTTTTTGCGTTTTTGGCAATTTTTTGGGCGGGTTCGCCAGCCAGGTTCAATTTGTTATTACCGTAAATTGCACTGATCACTAAAAAATCAATATCAGACATTTTATACGCGTAGTTGACTATGCCGTATGCCGCCGAGTAAACCGGGTTGCGCATCCCTATTTGGTCGGGCTGATATACGCGGGTCTTCACGTGCAGGGTATTGGCAACAAGATTGTCGAAACCCTGCAGCAGGCTGTTGCCCCCCGTGATGATAATGCCGCCGGGCAGTTTCAGGGCATCGTGCTTGACTAGCCCCTTCTCAATCCTGCTAATTGTCTGCGTAATCCGAGCGTTAATGATTTTGCTCAGGTAGACTTCGTCCACCATTTGCTGACCATTCGTGCCAACGCTATTGGCCGCAAACTTGTTTTTGCTAGACGCTAGCGCCGGGTCGGCATAACCGTAATCAAGCTTAATTTGTTCCGCATCTTTCTTGGACGTGCTGAGTACAACGGAGACGTCCCTGCTGATATCGCCGCCACCTTCGAAGTCGATGTTGGCATACTTAATCTGGCCGTTATGAATTACGGTCGCAGTGGTAACGCCGCCACCAGAGTCGACAATGATCGAGCCAAAGGTGCGTTCGCCCTCGGTAAGGGCAACGCTGGCGATGGCTAACGGGGTAGGAACAAAGAAATTGTTTTGGTAGCCGGCGCGCTCGATTGCTTTTTTAATGTTGTGCAGGGAGCTGGTCGGGGCGGTCAGCATAATGCCCTGCACGGCCAAAGAATGGGCAATCATCTTACGGGGATCATCAACTTCGGTCTTGCCATCAATTAAGAAGCGACTAGGCAGAAAGGCGATTGGTTCACGCTCCTTTTTGACCGCGGACTTGATAGCGGCACGCGTAACCCGCCTGACGTCCTTATTGCCAACCTCCTGGCCGTTATCGTCAATGTTAATCAAATCGCTTGCTGTTTCCAATTGGAGCATTCCCACCGGAATGCCGGTCACAACACGATATATTTTGGCGTTAATCTTCCGCGCGATTTCCTTTAACGCCCGGCTGATTGCATCAGCCGTCTCATCGATATCAACGATGTTGCCGTGCCGCATTCCCCGGTTGGGAACCGCAACTGCCCCGATCACCTTGCCACTATCCGCAACTACCGCCTTAACACTGGTAGAACCGAGATCCAGTCCCACCAAAAGATTTTTATTGTCCAAAATTAACCCCCCGTCAATACTCTTCTCTTAAAAATTTTAACATAACAGATGCATAATTTCAGCTTACTTTAAGCCATAAGTACGCTTTTCAGCAGAAGTCAGCGGCCTGCTATAAGCTCCAACTTCTAAGTCTATTAAGCACTTACCTTTGGCCTTTGTCTTTATCTGATCATAATACTTTACCCTGCTCTTCACGCTGGAGAAGTTGCCGATAACAACGTTGCCGTCCTTCATCAAAAAAATGACCTGTGACTTGCGTCGGGCGTTTCCGCTCAACAACTTGATTTGACTTTGAAAGCTGCTCGGCAGACTATCAAACAGCTGCAGGCTCTTCTGCAACGACGCCACGTGGCTATAGCCCACAAACACGGGCTTGTCCGCATCCACCTTATTCCAGGGCAATAGCTGCGTGCCCAGCTTGTCTTGAGCCAAAATCTTGTAATAGCCATCTTCCTGCTTGATGTAGCCAATCGTGGGGTACTCGTTGACCTTCAACACTAGCTGGTTAAAGTGCTTGACCTTAACCTCTACTGTCTTGATTTCGTTATACTTGCTGGTTAATCTTTGATTAACGGCACGTGAACTTATTAAGTAGTCGACAACCTTGTCGCTGGCCTTGATACCGGAATATTGGACTACTTCCTTCATAGGCAGATCATTTTCGCCTTCAATCCCAATGCTGGAAACGTTGGCAAGGGGGGAAATATAATAGCCCAGACAGGCAAGAAAAAATAGTGAGATTGACAGGATAAGCCCCAGTCGCTTAGCCAGGGCCTTTTTTCGTTCGCCATGCAGCCGTGAAAGCGAGGCAGAAACCTTAGTTTGAGTTCTTTTTTTACCCTGGTTAGATTGGTAATTTAGGTAACGCGCCAACTTTTCGTTTGGATCAATTTTAGTTACACGCTTTTTAGGCACTGCCACGCCTCCTTCCTGCTTTTACTTAGCGATTTCTTCCATCACCCTGATCACCTGGTCCGCCGCGTCGGGAACGCCTAAGCGCTTGGACGCAGCGCTCATTTCATCGGCGTACTTGCAGTCAAGCAAAATATGGTCAATCGAAGAAATAAAATTATTGGTGTTCAGATCTGCTTCCGCAATTACCGTGGCTGCACCTGCCTTCTCGAGGTCGAGTGCATTTTTCATCTGGTGGTTGTGGGTCACGTTCGGACTCGGAATCAAAATTGCTGGAACGCCTAGCGCCGTAAATTCGGCAATGCTGGTTGCCCCCGAGCGGGCTACAACACACGTGACCTGGGGCAATAGTGCGGGCATGTCCTTGACGTAGGGCAAAACCTTAATATTTTCGCCGTAATCAACGCCGGTCAGTTTCTGGGCAATTTCCTTGTAATAGTACGTTCCCGTCACCCAAATGATCTGATACGGCTTCTTTTTGAGCTTTGTCAAAGACTTGAGCATTATCCGGTTGATGGCCAACGCGCCGCGGGAGCCGCCAAAGACGAGCACGGTCGGAACCTTGGGGTTCAAATTCCACTTGCTCTGCATGTCAAGCGAAGCAGAGGAGAGATTCAAAACCTGCTGCGAGCGCGGATTGCCCGTCTTAACCAGTTTTTTCTTTTCCGTAAACTGCTTTGCAGCGTCATCAAACGTGTAGCAAATCTTGTCAACGTAGTGGCCCAAAAACTTGTTAGCAACGCCCACCACCGAATTTGATTCGTGGATCATCGTGGGAATCCCCGCCTTGGCCGCCGCGTAGACGATTGCACCGCTGACGTAGCCACCGGTACCAACCACGACGTCGGGCTTGAAGGTGCTAATGATTTTTTTTGCGCTTTTAACCGCCTTGATGAACATGCTGATGGTGGTGAAGTTGTTCAAAGGGTGCTTGCGGGTGAAGCCCTGGACCTCGATGGTCTTAAAGTCAACACCAGCCGCGGGAACAATCTTGGCCTCCAGGCCCTTTTTCGTTCCCACAAACAGAATTTCGTCGGCAGTTGCAAGCTTACGTCTTTTGAGCTGCTCGATGATTGCCATAATCGGATATATGTGGCCGCCAGTTCCGCCACCGGTAAAAATAACTCTCATTTTATTTCGTTTTCAATTCCTTAACAAAATTTATAAAGTAGTCGCCGCGGTCCTCAAAGGTCCTAAATTGGTCCCATGATGCACAGGCGGGCGAAAACAGCAGTATGTCGCCGGGTGCAGTCAGCTCGTACGCCTTGGGCACGGCTTCCTGCAAAGTTTTTTCAATCACAATCTGTGCGATGCCAGCCTTGCGCGCAGCATCCGCCAGCAGGTAGCGTGTTTCACCGTAAAGAACGACCGCCTTGACGTGCTTTTTTAATAAGGGCACAAGCGCATCAAAGCTAAAGCCCCGGTCCAAACCGCCGGCAATCAGGACCTCCGGTTCCGTAAAAGACGGGATGGCAACCGAAGCCGCCTCGATGTTGGTCGACTTGGAATCATTGTAGACCCTGCGTCCGGCGAGCGTCATGACGTACTGCAGGCGGTGCTTGGCACCAGCAAAGGTGGTCAAAACCGCACGCACGTCATCGCTATTTGCCCCCATCAGGAAAGCAATTGCGCTTGCAACCAGGGCATTTTGCTGGTTATGCAGCCCGGGAAGCTTCATTTCGCTGGTCGCGATAATCTTTTCCCCCTGTCTTTGCAAGAATCCGTCCGCAATAAAGTAGTCTGCGGCGCGGTCATTCTCGGAGAAAGTGAGGATTTGGGCCTTTGTTGCTTCCTCTTCCCTTGCCAAAATCTCTTTTTGGTCAAAGTTGGCCAAAAAGTAGGACCGCGGAGACTGCGTCCGTGTGACGTTCAGCTTGGCGTTTACGTAATTGGCAAAGGTCTTGTGGTAGTCCAGGTGGACATTGTCGTAAACGTCGACAATAGCTGCAACAATCGGATCAATGTCGGTCACGCCGAGCAGCTGAAAGCTGGACATTTCGACGACCAGAATGTCGTCCTTGGTTGCCTTTGGCACCACTTCCGAAATCGGAACGCCAATATTGCCAACCGCATAAGCGTGGTGGCCGCTAGGCGCCAAATGACGCTCTAAGATCCGCTGGGTCAGCATCACCGTTGTCGTTTTCCCGTTCGAACCGGTCACACAGACGTAGGGTGCGCTGCTTGCGCTTAATGCGATTTCGGGTTCCGTGATAACCGGTATTTGAAGTTCCTGGGCCCGTTGCACCATCGGGTTCTCATACGGGATGCCCGGATTCTTGACCAGATAGTCGAAGTGCGCCCTAGTGAACAGGTCGAGCGGGTGGCTGCCCCCAATCACGTGCACGCCCTTTGCGGCCAACGCGGCGGCCCGATCATCCTTATTCAAGTCGTTCTTGTCGTTCAGGGTCACCTTCGCACCGAGTTGAAGAAGCAGCTTGCTTACCGCAAAACCGCTTTTGCCTAGGCCCAACACCAAGATATTCTTATTCTGATACGTATCAATCTGCTTCATCGTTAATTTTTATCCCCAAATCATTAAATACAGAATACTGCCAACCAGGCCAACAAACCAGAAGATGAAATCAACCTTCCACTCGGAATAACCCAACATTTCGAAGTGGTGGTGAATCGGCGTCATCTTAAAAATCCGCTTGCCCGTTGTCTGAAAGGATATTACCTGCAGAATAACGCTTGCGGTCTCGCAGACGAAGACGATTCCGACTAGCAGGAGCGACCACGGTCTGTTCAAAAAGATGCTGACGGCCGCCAGGCCGCCGCCAAGAGCAAGCGATCCGGCATCACCCATGAAGATTTTAGCGGGTTTATGGTTAAAAATGAAAAAGGAAATCAGGCCGCCGATTACGCTCATGCAAAAGAGCAAAATCGCCAAGTTCTTTTGCTTGAACGCAAGGTATGCGTATGTACCGTACGCAATAATGGTTAAACCGGTCGCAAGTCCGTCCAGCCCATCCGACAAGTTGACGGCATTGGAAAAGCCGACCAACCAGATAATAACGAAAACCGTAAATAAGACCGTGCTGTTAACTAGGCCAAAAAAGGGAACAAATAGGCTAAACTTGAAGCTGCTTGCACCCGCGATACCGACAATGACCACCGCTATCAGAATCTGCAGCGCTAGTTTCTGCCAGGCCTTCAGGCCCAAGTTGCGCTTAAAAAAGAGTTTGATTCCATCATCCAAAAAGCCGATAAGGCCGTAGCCCAATAAGCTGATGAGCAGTATCCAGACCAACCTGCTCATTGCGTGTTGCCAAACTGCCACCCAGATAGTAGAAACAGTGGCGGAAAGGACAAAAATCGTTCCCCCCATCGTCGGCGTGCCCGACTTCTTCTGGTGCCACTTGGGGCCCTCTTCGCGGATTTCCTGACCTTCGTGGTGCATCCGCATAAAAATAATCATCCAGGGCAGAAATATTCCCGTCAACGCGAGCGAACTAACTAATGCAATAATGCTGACAATAAGCATGAAAATGCTACTCCTTTAATTTTACTTTTACTTTTGTTCCCGACTTGAGCGTTGCGCCCGGCGAAACGTCCTGCCTTTGCACGGTGCCGCTGCCGGTTACCTTTAGCTTAATCCCGGTCAGGTCGGCAAAATGATGCAGGTCGGCCAGCGTCCAGCCCTTCATTTGGGGACACTTGACCTTTCCAGACGTCAAGACAAACATGTGCCTGCCCGAGCGCTGCCTTTGTCCCCCAGCACGTGATTGCGCCGTTACCTTAGCACCGCTGCCAATCTTTATGAGCTTCAATCCGACCCGGCGGGCCTCCTTCTTGGCCTCATCGTAGGTCAGTCCCTTGAGTTTAGGCGTTTTGACCGTTGTCGAATCATCCCGGTCATTCTTGGACATCAGAATGACGCGTGACATGATCGGCTTAAAAATGGATGACAGAATCACCTCGGCCGGCTTGTTCATTAGTCGCGGCTGTTTAACCGTGATGTAAATGCAGTAGCGCGGGTGTTTTGCCGGCGTTACGCCAACAACCGAAAAGATGTAATTGTTATTGCCCTTAAGGTAGCCGCCGTGTTTCAGGTTGGCTATCTGGGCCGTTCCCGTTTTTATGGCAATGCTCTTTTGTCCAATCTGGTAAGCCGACCCGGTTCCGATGCGCTTATTGAGGACCTGCCTCATATTCGCTAAAACGACTTGGGCCGTTGCCTTTGAATAGACGGGCCGCCCCACGTTCTTAATCTGGTAGCCGCTAATCGTCTTGCCGGTCGGACTTGTGACTTTATCAACAAACTGGGGCTTTACCATTTGCCCGTTATTGGCCAGGCTGCTGAAGGCCTGCATCATCTGCATCACGTTAACGTTAACGCCCTGCCCGAAGCTCGTAACCGCCTGGTCGACCGGCGACTGAAAGGCCAAAAGGCCCGCTTGTTCACCCGGCAGGGATACACCCGTTTTTTGACCGATGCGGAAGCGCCTGAGGTACCTGCGCCACGTCTTAGCCCCCATCTGCTGCTCAATGTGAACGAATCCGGTATTGGACGAGCGCGGAAAGGCCTGTGAAAATGGAATGCTGCCCCAGCCCTGCGGCAGCCAGTCGTGGATAACGGAACCCCCGACTGCCACGGATCCGGAATTATAATATTGGTTGGGGTGGTAGTTGCCACTGTTGACCGCAGCAGCCAAGGTCAGAACCTTGAAGACCGAGCCCGGCTCGAAGGTGTCCTGAACCAAAATATCACGGTAGGAATTTTCCAAGCCCTTCTTGGTTTGCGGGTTAAAGGTAGGTCGCTGCGAAGCTGCCATCACCTTGCCCGTTTTCATATCCTCCACAATTGCGGTCATTGAAACGGGGTTGTAGGTTCTTTGGACGTACGTCATGCGGGACTCAAGGTATTCCTGCAATTGGGAATCGATGGTTAAATAAAGGTTGTTGCCGTCCGTTGGTGCCTTGTAAGTCTGAACACTGTTAGGCGTCTGGTAATTGGAGGCATCAACAGAAGAAACCTGGTAGCCATCCTTGCCGCCAAGCACATCGTCATACCATGCTTCAAGCCCCATCGTACCCTCCAGGTCCTGCGTCCGCGTTTTTTTATTGTATTTGGGCATGGCAAGACCAATCACGTGGGACGCAAAATTGCCGCCTGGGTACAGGCGGGCCTGAGTTTCAAAAAACTTGATGCCCGGCAGCTTCATTTTGACAATCTTGTCCTTTTGCCACTTGGAGAGGCCGTTGCCAGCAGCCCCAAACTGAACTTGGAAGGCAGGGTGCTTAGGACTCAGGTAGGCCAGGATTTGTTTGGCCGAAAGCGGCAGGACCCGGGCCAGCTGCTGCGCAGTCTTTTCCTTATCAACCACGTATTCGGGCTTGCTCTTATAATTAATGGAAGACTTGTCCAGGATCGCATAGACGGTGTACTGGTGCGTGTCCTGTGCCACCGCCAGACCATTGCGGTCGTAAATGGTGCCCCGTGCTGCCTTCAGCACCTGGTTGCGCATGTAGAGCTGCTCCGTCCGTTTTTGCAAGTCCTGCCCGTTTACCGTCTTCGAAATGCCAATATACAGAATTCTGCCCGTAAATACAAGAAAAACCAAAGCTACAGCTACCTGGAGGAATCTCCCCACTGTGAAACGGTACCTGTGAGCTTTGGATTTTTGTGAATTTAAATTACTAATGTATTTTTTGTATTTTCTCATTAGTGAATGGTCCTGATATTTTTTTCAATTAACGTTAACCCCTTGCTGCGTGCGATTTTATTCATTCGCGCACTCGAAGTCAACTCGCCTAGTTCTTGATGCAAGTCGCTAACTTGATTTCGCGTCTTTACAACTGAGCGCTGCACGCTGGTAAGTTCATGCTGAGCTGAAGTAGCTGAAATACTAGAAGAAACTAGGAGCGTCATTAAGCCAATCGTGATTGTCACACCCACAGCCAGCATTGCTTTTTCAAAGCCGGACCAGGCAACATGACGAGGATCAAGAACTTGTCTTTGGCGCTCTTGGTGCTCTGGTTGTTCTCCAGGATTAAATTCTATTTTTCTTGCTAAACTATCAGCCATTATCTTTTCCTCTTCACAATTTTTCCGCAACGCGCAATTTTGCACTGTGTGAGCGGTTATTGTTCTTAAGTTCTTCACTTGAGGCCACGATTGGCTTGCGATTGACCAGGCAAAGCGTTGGCTTCATGCTGTCTGGAACCATCGGCATACCGCGGGGAACTTCAACCTCCGAATATTTTTTAAAAATATCCTTAACAATTTTATCTTCATCAGATTGAAAGGTAATCACGCTGATTCTGCCACCAGGCCTAAGCAGTGCAATTGCCACCTCAAGTGATTCACGTAAAACGTCAAGTTCGTGGTTAACAGCCACTCTGAGCGCCTGGAAGGTCTTCTTTGCAGGGTGTCCTCCCGTGCGTCGCGCAAACGCAGGAATCGCCTCCTTGACAACTTCCACCAATTCAAAAGTTGTTTCAATTGGCTTGTTTTGCCTTTTTGCAACGATTTTGCGGGCAATTTGACGTGAAAATTTTTCACCACCAAATTTATACAGGATATCCGCTAGCTCTCTTTGACTCGCCGAATTGACCAGCTGGTATGCATCAAGACTTTGCCTTTGGTCCATCCTCATGTCGAGTCTGGCGTCGAAGCGGTATGAAAAACCGCGTTGCGCCTGATCAAATTGTGGGGACGAGACACCCAGGTCGTAGTAGATACCGTCAATGCCATCCGCGTGACCCAGCTTAACCAGGTCAACCTTTAAATGACTAAAGTTGTCGTGTACCAGCTGCAACCGGGGGTCACTGTCCTCCTTTAGTAAAGCGGCAAAGTTTAACTCCGCCGATTTTATTGCATACTTGTCCTGATCAAAACCAACTAGTGTTCCACGGTCAATCAGACTTAGCAAATACCGTGCGTGCCCGCCACCGCCGAAAGTCGCGTCAACGTACAGGCCACCATTTTGGGGTTCTAAATTTTCAATTGTTTCATGTAAGAGTACACTGGTGTGTTTGAATTTCATAATTTTACAGTTCTATATCATCTAAATCTTCCGCGATGTCGTCATAGTTTTCATTGGCTTGACTGCTAAAATCTTCCCAACTTTCCTTCGACCAAATTTCAATCCGGTCGGAAACGCCAACTATGACGCATTCTTTAACCAGGGCCGCGTGCTTCTTTAGTGTTGTGGTCAGATTAACACGCCCCTGCTTATCGAATTCACATTCCATCGCACCAGAGTAGAACAAACGCGTAAAACTACGTGCATTCCTCTTAGTCAACGGAAGTTGCGCTAACTTGGCTTCAATTTTCTCCCATGCTTCTATAGTATAGCCGAAAATACAGCCCTCCATTCCGCGGGTAAAAACCATCTTGTCACCAATCTGACTGCGCAAGCGTGCTGGAATAATCAGTCGCCCCTTGCTGTCAAGATTGTGATGATATTCACCCATGAACATAGCCTAGCCCCCTTCCACAATTTAATTTACCACAATTCACCACTTCCTACCACTCATTTTGGAATAAATTGGGAAATTATTTAATTTAAGCGAAAAAAAGGACGCACAAATTCGCACTGAATTTTTGCGCGCTTATACTAGGTTCAAAAAGCCCCCGTTAACGGGCTAAATCATCATGAATAATAGTCCCACGTACCAGAACACGCTGTTGAGCGTCAAGTAGTCCCAAGCCTCGCGCATTATTTTGCCCAGAGCAATATTTTTATTTTTAACGGCCTCTGCAAGAGCCAAGAGGATCACCAGGATAAAAAAGACAAAAAAGCCGTACGGCAAAAATTCCGGCTTGTCTTGCCGAACGACGATCAAGTGACAGGCAATGATAAAAAAGAAGGGTAGGACATCGTATCCGCGAAACTTTGCCTTCGGAAACACCTTGTTCAAGATAAATGCTACAGCCAAACCCATTACAGGCACAATAAATATTGAAAACATACTACTTCCTTAAATTACTTTTATTTTAGCCCATGCGTTATTTGAAAAAAGCCACTAAGTAGAATAAAATATTGTTCAAGCAGGAGGTCTACTAATGGCACGAAAACATAAGAAGAAAAAATCAGGATTTCAAAAATTAACAATTGCGATGGCCTGGCTCATGGCCATCATCACACTGGCAGCTGTAGTGATGCAGGTTGTCGGTGCATTATCCAGTTTTGGTGTTTTTGAATAAAAAGCGTGAGAAGAAGCTTCTCACGCTTTTTATTAACGGTAATTATGGAGGTTAACCAAAAACGGAAAGCTAGTTGCCAATAAGCCCCAAACGTGATAGGTCAGCACCGCAAAAATGAACGACCAGACCATTGTTGCAAGGAGGCTGGCCAGCAATTCAGACAGCGGTACACTAGCAATTCCCGTGACGTTCAACATGAGCCAGCTATATGCGCCCACTAGCGCACTGGCAACAACAACCGTGATTATCCTGACCCAGAAAACTTCGGGGAGAAAGCGCGCCGCCTTCTGGAGGAGCCAGCAAATACAGGGCAGGCTGACCGTATAGATGCCCAGAAAGCCATAAAAATAAATGTCGCTGACGACGCCAGCACCCAACGCAAGCCAGACTTCCTTATTATTTGTATCATCAAAGAGCGCAATGAGCATCACGCCAACCGGCAATAACAGGTTTACGCCGCTGCTGTATGCAAAAAACTGGTGCATGAAAAACGAGAGGCTGCTGTTGAGGGCAAGCGCAAGGTAGAGGGCTGGTACCAGGATAAACTTCCGCAAAGAACGCATTAGCCAGCCACCTTTCTCTTAATCACAGTCACCACGCTCGGATCGTTTAATTCACCGGCCGGAACAATTTTGATGAGATCGGACAGGCCGAAAGAATCACGCGTCGTTGCGGCAACCGTGCCCACCAGCAGCCCCTTAGGCGAATTGCCGCCCATGCCGCTGGTGTAAACCCTCGTGCCCTTCCTGAGCTTGTGTGAATCGATTGCCTGGGTAAAGGCAAGGGACCCGTTGCCAATCACGGTAATGATGCCGTGCACCCTTTTCCCATCAGCAGACTCCGCTTGGACGGCGAAGCGATTGGCAGATTGATCCGTGGTGGTGATCAATTCCACTTTGGCCGACGCGGCACTAACCTCAATAACGCGCCCAATAAGGCCACCGCCGGCCATTACTGCCATATTCTTGCGCAGCCCCGCCGTGGCCCCCTTGTTTATGACCAACAGAGCCGTCCAGCTATCAGGCGAACGAGAGATAACCGAAGCCTGAACCATATCAAAATCGGTCAGTGTCTTCTTAATCTTCAGAGCAGACTTTAACTGCTTATTTTCGTCCTCAAGGCTCGAATTGCGGGCCTTGGTCTGTTCCAGTTCGGTAACCCGACTTTTAAGGTAATTATTTTCATCTTGCGTGTTAATCAGGTCATGGACACTGTTCATGCTGCCCGAGACCAGGCTAATGGGAAAATTAACCATTCTTACGCCCACCGCTACGATATCATTGCCAAAGCTTTGGATAACCAGCGGCGTATCCCTCTTATTGCGCAAATTTACACTAATTCCCACTACGGAAAAAAGCACGATAACGCCAACACACACCACCAATAATTTTTTGTTTTGTAGAAATTTCTTCATCTAGAACTGATTCCTAAAAAAGCCGGCAATATCAGCCGGCCCTTATTATCTGCGACTATGGCGCATTACTTCAATGTTTTTAAGCGATTCGCCGGTACCGGCTGCAACGCAGTCGAGTGGATCCTGAGCGATAAAGACGGGAACCTTGGTGGCATCTGAGATGACGTCAGGCAGATTCTTGAGCAGTGCGCCCCCACCGGTCAAAACAATCCCGTGATCAATGACGTCTGCTGCGATTTCCGGCGAGGTCTGTTCAAGCGTTTCCTTAATTGCGACGATGATGTCCTGAACGACGTCTTGAATCGCCTTGGCAACGTCAACAGCCTCGACATCAACAGACTTCGGCAGCCCTGTAACCAGGTCACGGCCCCGAATGTTGACCGCCTCGATTCCGTGCGCCTTTTCGACCGACGCGGAACCAATCTGAATCTTGATGTCCTCAGCCGTGCGCTCACCGATCAGCAGGTTGAAGTTGGAGTGAACGTAGTTGACGATTGCCGCGTTGAACTTGTCGCCTGCCTGCCGAATCGACGTAGAGGAGACGATCCCGCCCAGCGAAATCGTGGCAACATCGGTCGTTCCCCCACCAATATCAACAACCATCGATCCGGTTGGATCCATTACCGGAAGTCCGGCCCCAATAGCTGCAGCAAACGGTTCCTCGATAACAAAGGCCTCCCGCGCACCAGCAACGCGCGCAGCGTCAATGACGGCACGCTTTTCGACCTCGGTAACGCCCGATGGTACGCAAATCATCGCCGATGGTTTTGAATTGCCAACGGTCTTTTCAATAAAGTATTTGAGCATTGATGCAGTTGTGTCATAGTCCGCAATTACACCATCCTTCATCGGACGGATGGCAACAATACTGGACGGCGTCCTGCCAATCATTTCCCTGGCTTCCGTGCCGACCGCAATCACCTTGCCGGTATGGGTGTTTTTCGCTACAACGGACGGTTCTCTAAGTACGATGCCTTTGCCTTCCATATAAACAAGCGTATTGGCCGTACCCAAATCGATGCCAATATTTTTTGCTCCTAATCCAAACACGAAAATCTCTCCTTAATTACTGCAGTCTCTAAATCTTGAATAATTATAGCATAAAGTGCAATTGAAAAAAGATTTCCGGTAGAACTTTAAGATGAATTTAAAACAATTGCTGTTCGCGCATGCTGAGGTAATGCCCCCTGCCGACGATAAAGTGGTCCAAAAAATCAATGTGCAGCATGTCGGCGGATGAATGCATAATCTTGGTCAGTTCGATGTCGCTCTCTGATGGTATCAGTTTGCCGCTGGGGTGATTGTGGACGACAAAGATGCCGGCACACGCATAGAGTACCGCCCAGCGGAAGATTTCCCGGGGATGCGCAGTCGCCTTGTCCAGCGTGCCCAGGAAGAGACGCTTCTCAGCAACAATGTGATTGCTATTGTCGATGTAGATTGCCCACAGTTCCTCCTGCTTGCGGCTGGCGAGCTTGTCCGTTAGGTACATGCCCACCTCGCTGCTGGAGGTGAGCACAACCGGATGGTTGGGCACCGCGGCACGCAGCCGCTCCAGCAAGTTTTCACCCAGAATTGCCAGGTCATCGTCGCATTCGCCCCCCGAAAGGTAGTTGAGCAGGCCGTCAAAACTGCTGATATTCAGCCGGTCAAATTCTTTTGTCAGCTGCCCCAAACTCGTTACGCCCCGCTTTTTCAGCTCAGCAACCAAAACCGCCAAAAGTTCAACATCGGTGTGTACTAAATAATGATCAGACTTGATAATTTTCATTTAATTACTCCTTTCACCATTAAGTACGCAAAAAGGCTGGCTAAATTTTTTGCAGGAATGCGGTAAAATCGCGGCAGACTAAAACGGCATTGGCCCGGTCTGTGGTGCTTGCGGGGATAAGGTCTGGGATCATCACGCACTTAATGCCCGCATTAGCGGCAGCCTGCACGCCTGTCGGCGAGTCCTCGAACGCCAAAATATTTGCACGCGGAATCCCCAGTTTTTCCGCCCCCAGGAGGTAAATGTCAGGGGCCGGCTTGGGCTTAATGTTGTGTTTCTGGACTTCATCGGCGTTCAGGTGAAAAAGGAAGTAATTCCGTGCACCCGTTGCCCAGAGCGTATGCTCAACGACGTCTTCGGTATTGCTCGAAACAATTGCCATGGCCACGCCCGCTTCTTGAAAAGCATCAAGGGCCTCCTGTACCCCCGGGCGCAGTTTCAGCTTGCCCTCATCCGTCCACTGCCACACCAATTCATCAGTGCGCCTAATAAACTGGTCACGCTGCTCTACCGATTGAAAATAGCGGTGATAAAACGCGGTCATGTCGGCTGCGGTTGAACCCACCAGCTTCAGGTAGGTATCGTCAGGTATGCCTAAATTTATTTCTTTTGCTGCTTGAATATTGGCCTTCCAATACAAGTTTTCCGAATTGACCAGCAGACCATCCATATCAAACAAAATACCCTTAATTTCATTATCGATGCCTTGAACGTACATTTTTTGCCTCGCTTTGTAAAATGGCTCCCACTAAATAAAATGAACCTGTCACCAGCAGTATATCATTCGGCTGGCTATCACGGTATATTTCTTTGAGGGCCGCACGCCATTGGGGATAAAAGGGGTATTTTTGCTCAACCCATGCGGGGAAGTCACCCTTTTGCGCGGCGCGCGGATAGTCAATCGTGGTCAACGCAACTTCATCCGTCGCACTAAATAAGGAGAAGACCTGTGCCATATCCTTGTCTTTCATCATCATTATCAGGATGCGCACCCTGCCGCCCCGCCACTCTTGCTGCTGGTGGACAAAGGCCAGCAGGTTTTTTACCGCCTGCACGTTGTGGGCCCCATCCAGAATAATGAGCGGCCTTTCCTTTAAAATCTGGTAGCGGCCCGGAACGATCGTTTCGTTAATTGCGGCTGCCGCTTGTCCTGCTTCCAGGTCCAAACCAAGCAGGTAAAAGGCCCTGATTGCGATTGCCGCATCTTTCTTTTCAACGTCCGGCATCGCCTTAAAAGGCACCCGGCGCACCCGGTCAACGTATGTATCTTTATGCTCGCCGGCCAGGGCAAAGTCACGGCCCAACTGGCTGATTGGCGCTTGTTCTGCATGCGCTTTTTTACGGATGATTGGCAGCACCGCGCGGGGCACATTGCCCAGCACCACCGGTCGCCGCTTTTTAATCACGCCGCTTTTTTCCCGGGCAATATCCTGAATGGTGGGTCCAATCACTTCTTCGTGGTCGAGTCCCACCGTGGTAATTACGCTCACCTCGGGGGTGATGACGTTGGTTTTGTCGTGTTCTCCGCCAATTCCCACTTCAATCACGGCGTAGTCGCAGCGTTCTTGAGCAAAGTAGACGAAGGCCATGGCCACTTCATACTCAAAGGTAACCAGGGTAAAAAGCGGATCCTTTTGACGAATGCGTTGAAGCGCTTCTTCCACCCGACTGGCTGCCACAAGAAGGTCTTGCTCCGCAATATTCTGACCGTTCAACTGAATTCGTTCGTTGAATTCATATACGTACGGCGAAACAAAAAGGCCAGTCTTCTGACCGGCCTTTTGCAGCAAGCTATTCAAGTAATACGACGTTGAACCTTTACCATTAGTGCCCGTGATATGGATTGTCTTAACCTGGTCCTGCGGATTGCCCAGAATTGCCAAAACCTTTTTGATGGATGACAAATCGGCTTTTTCGTGCCGCTTGGGCAGTGCGTAGATGTAGGAGATCAACTCTTGGCTACTGGTAAAATTCACGCTATTCTCCCTTCCGCAATTCCTGAATTCTTTGCCGCACACTTTCAAGCTGACGCTCATAGTCAATTTTCTTGGCTTTTTCCTTATCGATCACAGCTTGGGGCGCATGGGCAACAAAGCCCTGGTTGCTTAGCTTCTTAGCTGCACGTTCGACTTCACCAGCAAGCTCTTTTTCCTCTTTTTCCATGCGGCTGATTTCGTCATCCACATTAACCAAGTCAACTAGCGGAACGAAGATCTGTGCCCCCGAGATCACCGCCGTTTTGGCCAACTTAGGCGCATCAATGGTGGTTGCAATGGTCAACTTCTTCGGGTGCAAGAAGTTTTTCACGTACTCAGCATTTGCCGTTAAAACCCGTTCACTATTCTTATCCTCAATCTGAATCATGATGTCGATTGGTGAAGACAGGGGCGCATTGACTTCCATGCGGATGTTGCGGACAGCCTTGATTGTTTCAATCAAAAAGTCCATATCATTGCGGGCTTGGTCGTTGACAAATTCACTATGCGTTTCCGGATACTTGGCCACCATGATTGATTTCCCATTGTGCGGCATTGACAGCCAGAGCTTTTCGGTCACAAACGGCATAATTGGATGCAGCAGGCGCAAAATCTGGTCCAAAATCCAAATCAAATTGTCCTGCTTCTTCGCCTTTAGCTCCTGGTCATCGCCATTTAGGGTCACCTTAGACATTTCAATGTACCAGTCACAGAAGTCATTCCAAACAAAGTTGTACATTTCGCGGCCGGCTTCGCCGAACTTGTACTCATCGAACAGGCGAATAACTTCGCCGACCGTGTGATTCAAGCGGTCAAAGATCCACCCGTCAGCCAAATCAAAGCCGGCAACGTCCGGCATGTGCGCCGGCTCTGCACCTTTGGGCAGGTTCATAATCACAAACCGTGAGGCATTCCAGACCTTATTGATAAAGTTCCAAGCAGAGGCCAACTTTTTAGGATTATAACGGGTGTCCTGTCCGGGCGCTGTCCCGTTCAGCAGGAACCACCGCAAGGCATCCGCACCATACTGGTCGACAACATCCATAGGATCAACCCCGTTGCCCAGCGACTTGCTCATTTTGCGCCCCTGTTCATCACGAATAAGTCCGTGCAGAACCGTATCCCTAAAGGGCCTCTTATGCGTAAAGTGCAAACTTTGAAAAATCATGCGCGCAACCCAGAATGGCAGGATGTCATAACCAGTCACCAGCGCATCCGTCGGGAAGTAGCGTTGATAGTCTGCAGAATCTTCATCCGGCCAGCCCATGGTTGAAAACGGCCAGAGCGCACTGGAGAACCAGGTATCAAGCACATCGGGATCCTGCTCCCAATTTTCAATGTCCTGCGGGGCCTCTTCGCCCACGTAGACCTTACCTGTTTTCTTGTTGTACCATGCAGGAATCCGGTGCCCCCACCATAGCTGGCGGGAGATTACCCAATCATGAATATTTTCCATCCACTGCTTAAAGGTATGCTCAAAACGCTCGGGTACAAAGTTAACCTTGTCTGCTGTCTCTTGGTTAGCCAAGGCTTTTTCGGCCAGCGGCTTCATCTTAACAAACCACTGCGTAGACAGACGCGGCTCAACCTGGACGCCGGAGCGTTCTGAGTGTCCAACCGAGTGCACAATTGGCTTGACTTTGATCAGATAGCCCTGCTCTTTCAAATCCTTAACCAGTTCTTTGCGACACTCGAAACGATCCATGCCGGCATACTTGCCCGCTTGCTCGTTCATTGTGCCATCATCGTTCATAACGTTGATCCGTTCGAGGTTGTGCCGGTTGCCGACGGCAAAGTCGTTGGGGTCATGTGCCGGCGTGATTTTAACTAAACCGGTGCCAAAGTCGGGATCAACGTGTTGGTCCTCAATGATGGGAATGCGGCGTCCGACAAGGGGCAAAATCAATTCCTTGCCGACAATATCCCGGTATCGTTCATCCCCGTGCGCAACCGCAACTGCAGTATCGCCAAACATGGTTTCCGGCCGTGTCGTAGCAATCTCAACAAAGCCTGACCCATCGGCAAAGGGATACTTGATATGATAAAAGGCACCCTCGTCATCTTGGTGAATAACCTCAATATCGCTCAGGGCAGTCTGCAGTTCAGGATCCCAGTTGATGATGTACTCGCCGCGATAGATTAAGCCCTCATTGTAGAGCTGCACGAAGACGCGGCGCACCGCCTTTGACAGGCCTTCGTCCAAGGTAAAACGCTCACGCGAATAATCAAGCGACAGACCCATTTTAGCCCATTGGCTCTTGATAATGCTGGCGTACTCATCCTTCCAGTCCCAAACTTGCTTGACAAAAGCCTTGCGGCCCATCTCGTGCCGGTTTTTGCCCTGCTCACGCAATTTTGCTTCAACCTTGGCCTGCGTTGCAATCCCGGCGTGATCCATTCCTGGCAGGTACAGGGTATCAAACCCCTGCATCCGCTTAAAACGAATCAGGGTATCCTGAATTGCCGTATCCCATGCATGTCCTAAGTGCAGCTTGCCCGTGACGTTTGGCGGCGGGATCACGATTGAATACGGGTGCGCTTGACTATCGCCGGACGGCTTAAATAAGTCCTGATCAAGCCACTCCTGGTATCTGCCCTGTTCGACTGCTTGTGGGTCGTATTTAGGTGCTAAATCTGTCATAATATTCCTCCCAATAAAAAAGTCCTAGACAAAATTGTCTAGGACGATGTAATTACCGCGGTACCACCTAAGTTAAGCAGATTAAATCCGCTTCTCTTACATTGCGATAACGGCGAAATGCCGGATCAGCCTACTATTGGTTCAGCCAACCAGTCCAACCAAGCTACCAACCAACCCCAACTGACCTTTCAGCACTACGGGTCATTCTCTAGTTATTTAGGGTTAGTACCTCTTGGTTATTGCTTTGCAGGTATTATAGCATATTTTTACAAAATTTGTGCATCTTCTTCAGCCTTATCCGCCAGGAATTTATCATTCGGGTGTATTGGCGTGATTTGTATTCCCGCAAGGGCCCGCTGAATCAGACCATCGACATCAAGCCGTTCCTCGTACGCACGCGCTTTGTCAAGCCGCGGCTTCGTCTTGGGGCGGGGCGGCGCAAAGATCGTGCAGCAATCCTCAAACGGCTGAATCGATAAATCAAAAGTGCCGATCTTTTCGGCCAAAGCAATAATTTCCGTCTTGTCCATCGTGGCTACGGGCCTTACTACCGGGGTTGTCGTGACGTCGTTAATTGCCGCCATTGATTCCAGCGTTTGCGATGCCACCTGACCAACCGATTCACCGTTAAAAATAGCCAGTCCTTTGCGCTGGGCCCGAATCAGGTCAGCAAGCTGCAGCATAAAGCGGCGCTGCACGGTCATCAGGTAGCCCTCAGGTACCTTCTCCTTGATTGTTTCCTGAATTTCTGCAAAGGGAACCGCAATAAAGTTGATGCGACCGGAATAATTAGCCAGGATCCCGGTTAATTCCTTGGCCTTGTTCAGCGCCTTTTCGGTGGTGTAAGGCGGACTATAGAAGTGCACCATGTCGATATCGACCCCGCGCTTGAGGGCCAGGTATGAGGCAACGGGTGAATCGATTCCACCGGACAGCATCATGACCGCACGCCCGCCGGTGCCAACGGGCATGCCGCCCGCACCGTGCAGCAACTGGTTGGAAAGGTAGATTGCATCCGGGCGAACCTCGATGCGCAGCACAATATCAGGATGCTTCATTTCCACCCTTAAATTATCCATATGTGCAAACAGGTAGTCGCCAACCAGCTGATTCAATTCATTGGTATCGTATGCAAAATGGTGGTCGCTGCGCCTGGTGTTAACCTTGAAGGTCATGCCCTCTTCAAAGGCTGCGGTCATTAGGGCCAGTGCGGTCGTTTCAACCGCTTCGAGCGTTTTGGCAACCTTCACGGTTGGCGAATACGTTTGAATGCCAAACACTTTTCTTAAGCGCTGGTCAACTTCCTCGAATGGCGCACCGTTAAGCACGATGTGCATCCGGTCGTGACGCGCGTGAATTTCAACCGCGGGGAAGTCGCGTAACACCTTGGTTACGTTGCCGGCCAAGCGCCCGATGAAGTCCTTGCGGTTCTTGCCCTTAGTCGAAAGTTCACCGTAGCGAACCATTATTTCAGTGTATTTCATTATTTCTCTTCTCCTAAATGATTAATCGGAGCAAAGTGCCGGTAAATCTTATCAAAGACCCTGATAAATTCATCCGCTTCTGCCAGCGTGTTGGTTTCGTCAAAACTGAGCCGGATTGCGCTCGTTGCAATCTTGTCCTCTACGTGCATTGCCACCAGGGTACTGGCCTCATCCGTCTTGGTCGAAGCGCAGGCGGACGTCGTCGACGTGTAGATGTCGTATTCTTCCAGCGTGTGGACTAACGTTTCGCCGCGGATTCCCTCAAGGGCAAAACACAAAATATGCGGTGTAAAATCATCACTTACCGGTGAAAAAATTTCAATTCCCGGCTTATCCTGCAGGTAGTCGACAATTTTGCGCTTAATTGCTGACTCGCGCCCTGCCTTTTCGGCCTCACCGGCCAGCAGCAAGCGCATGGCTTTGGCCATGCCGGCAATCGCCGGCAAATTTTCCGTGCCGGAGCGCAGCCCCTTCTCCTGGCCGCCACCGTCGTGCAGGGGCGGCAGCATCTTGCCCTCTTTTTTATACAGGATGCCCGTTCCCCTGGGGGCATGAAACTTGTGGGCGGAGAAGCTAGAGAAGTCGACACGCGGAGTGAAGACCCGCGGCCAAATATTCTTGCCGAGGGCTTGGACATTGTCAACGTGGAAATTAACGGTCGGGTAGTTTGACAAAAGGTCGCTAATTTCTTCAATCGGCTGAATCGATCCAATTTCGTTGTTAACGCCCATAATTGAGACGAGCGTGGTATCGGAATCAAGCGTGCTGCGCAAATCATTGACATTGACCCGCCCCCTTTTGTCGACCGGCAAGCGGGTAACGTTAAAGCCGAGGCGTTCTAGGGCGTTAAAGCTGTTGGCAACGGATGCGTGTTCCACGCTCGACGTAATCAAATGCCTGCCAAACTCACGCTTCTGCAGCGCCGTGCCCTTAATCGCCCAGTTATTGGATTCCGTGCCGCCGGATGTGAAGAAGATTTCATCCTGCTTCGTCCCCAGCAGTCCAGCAATCTGCTTGCGTGCGCTTTCCAGCAGCTGATACGCCCGGTCGCCTAACTTGTGCAGGCTCGACGGGTTGGCCCAAATGTTTTGGGCGACCTGATCATAAGTTGCCAGCACCGCCGGGTCAACCTTCGTTGTCGCACTATTATCAAAGTAAATCATTTAATAAAATCATCCCCATGTACATCTGCACTCTACGCTCAACAGCAGCGTTTTGCGGCGTGCCTACCTCGTTAAAATTCGCTTGAATTCATGAAAATTTGCTGTTTTTACCCCTTTTGCGTCCCTCTCAATCATTAGGAACGGCCTACTCAGGACTCAGCAAAACTGCTATTTTGAGTTCAACGGATTCTTTGCCAATAGATATTCTATCATCTTCGCACCCTTTTACAACTTCAGAGTGCTCGGATCGCATGCAACCTAGCCTGCCTGCTTCTTTACGGCCGCGACTAATTGTCCTGCTTGGGGGCAGATGCTGGCAATATTCCGCTGCCACTGCTTCTGGCCAATTATTCCGCGCAACATAAAAACCGCTCTTTATAAAGCAGTTTCATGAAATTTCCTAAGTTATAGACAATGCCGCCTGCAACACGCCCCCGCTTGTGCCCCTTAATAGGCTTCCACTTATTCGCACGACTGCGTATGTCTGCTAGCCCAGCCTTTTTGCCATGGCGATAATTACAACAACGGCCGCTGCAGCCACTACAGTTTTGACGATGGTCTTTGTCCTCAAATCGATTTTAGCGTTGATTGTCAGATTGCCCTTTTTCATTTGATAATTGTGAATTTTGTTCATTGCTTTCCCCTCATTATAGTTTATGATACGACCAAAAGGAACTTCACGGTTCCTCAAAATTGCCGGGGCGTAAATCCTAGGCATGCGCGCAGTGTTATCAGCGTGGCAATGATTGTTGATATTGCGCCGATACGTTCTAAAGTTTCGGCTTTAGATTGCTTTTTCTACCCTCGTTTTTCAAGTCCCGCGCCGTCTTCCGCGTACCTGCTGCTTGTTTAAACGTCCACCGCCAACAATATTTGCAATTCAACTTAACTTTTTGTATAAATCAACCCCAAGGCCGTCAAGTTTTCGGGGCTTGCCTTTTTTGCGCTGCTTGGGAATTAATGTTCAGAATAGGGACGTTAACTACAAAAAACACCGATTCCCAAACGGCCAGCTAATTACAAGGCGGGACACCCCCGTCAACCTACCTTCTGGCCCTAGTTTGTCAATTGCTGCTCTTGTTAGAATAATACGCGTTCTCAAGGCGCTGGTACGATCCCGGCTCCGCTTTTTCAAGCGCCGTTGCAATCGTGTCTAGCGCGTCCTTATAGTCAAACTCCTGACTATAAAGCTCCATCGTCTTCTTTTGGGCACTTTTCATCGCGCTATTGTCCGAATACTTGTTAGAATACTGCAGCGTCAGTTCCACCAGGTTGGCCGAGTTAATGATGTCGTCTGCCTCACGCTTGAGCCGTTCGACGTCATCAGAAATCTGAATTAATTCGTTCGAGATCTTTTCCATATTGATCCGGACCTGCCCCAGTTCCTTGGCCACGTGCCCAATTTCGTTAACAACCAGCGTATACATCTGAACGAAGCTGTCGGGGTTGCCCGGCAATTTTTTGCGCTCCAAGCGGCGGTAAACAAGCGCTACCTCCTGCTTAAACTGGTTAACCGAATTATTGGCAACGTTTTCCGAATCAAAGAGTCCGTCAACGTCCCGCGCCATATTGTTTTGCTCCGTGCCTATTTCGCGCAGGCGCTCGAGCATGCTTAGCCACCTGGCCTTGATTGCAGAATAAACGCCCTTGCCATCAGCCACGTTTTGCGTGTCAACCGTGTACTGCCGGTTCATGTCGGTAACTTCCTGCTCAAATTTACGGCTCTGGGCGAGTTCGCCGTGCGTCAGTTCGTAACTTTCATCAATGTGACGCAGCTTCTTGACCAGGTTACGGGATTCAACCAGCGCGTGCGCAAGCAGCCGCTTAATTTTGTCCTGATTTTCTTCAACGAAGGGCCGCGCCTTGTACTCCCTGGTCAAAACCTCATAGAGATCAGCAATTGCACTTTTGATCTCGCTAATTTGCTTGTCCAGCTCCGCAATCTTCAAGTCCGCCAGCGTGCGGCTGGCTTCATTGACCTGGCCGCGGATCTTTTTTATTTCACCCAGCACGTCAATCTGAGTGATGTAATACTTAGAAGACATCATCTTCTTGTAAGTATCGGACAACTCACCCAACTGTGCCCGAAAAACCTGGTCCAGCTGGCGACGCGCGTCCCTAACCTTGGGCAGAACCGTTTCAACTAAATCTAGTGCTGCCTTGATCTTGGACAAAACCCGCTTGGCTTCAACTTGATCGCCCTGAGCGGTCAGGCTCTTTGCTTCGGAAAAATCCTTCTCGATTGCAGCCAGTTCGTCCTCAATCCGGTCAAGCGCTACGCCATACTCAAAAGAGTCGGCCAAGACCTTCTTACGCAGCTCCAGGTAGTTTTTATTGAGTTCATCATACTGCATCTGGTTCTCACGGTGAGACTCAAGTAATTCCGTAAAAACCTCTTGCGTGTTCTTCGCATCATCATATGTAGGCCGCATGATTCCCTGGGCCTGCTTAATGTTCTTGCGGGCCTTAAACAGCAGGTAGTGGGCGTTCTGCTCCGCGGCCTGGTCCAACAGGGCCTGGACTTGAGGAATTTTTTTGGTAGTTGCCTGCTGGTAGCTCTCGCGCCAGGTCGTCAACGTGATCAGACTCTCACCCGCCAATTCCATTTTATTAAGCTTGACAATATCGGCTTCCAAATTCATTTTGTCAATTTTAGTGATTAGGTCGTCAAGTTCAATAATTTCCCGCAGCTGCTTATGATTCATAATTAGCATAAATGCAATCGCAAGAATAATGATTAAAACTACAATTACCACAACTATGGCCTGGGCTGGTGACATAATTTTCCTCCAAAACTACCCTAATTATACCAAATTTATCTTATGCTGTGAGCATGAGTTTATAATAAATAGCACACCCGGACACTAAATAAAAAAACGTTAACGAATCATTCATAATTTAGACCAAGTTGGCAAATTCTCTTGCTTTAGCCGCGTGCGGCCGCTATAATAGGGGAAGTGTAAAATATTTGCAGCTATAAGTGACAAGAACGTCAACATCTTAATACGTTTTAGTGAACGAGTAACCGACGCTGCAACAGGCGAAAATGAAAATTAAGATGCACGAATGTTGAACTTATACGTGATTATTTTACTCCAAAAACTGTTAGCAGATTTTATTGGAGGATTTTATGTCAAGATATACAGGTCCAAGTTGGAAACGGTCAAGAAGATTAGGGATTTCCCTTTCAGGCACGGGCAAGGAGCTTAGCCGGCGCAACTACGCCCCCGGTCAGCACGGTCCCAACGCACGCGGGCGCTTGTCGGAATACGGCGAGCAGCTGCATGAAAAGCAGAAGCTGCGCTGGATGTACGGCTTAAACGAGCGTCAATTTAGAACTTTGTTCAAGCGCGCTGGTAAGATTCGTGAAGGTGAGCACGGTACCAACTTCATGGTTTTGCTTGAGTGCCGTTTGGACAGTCTGGTTTACCGCTTAGGCTTGGCTACCACTAGGGAACAAGCTAGACAGCTGGTCAACCACGGTCATGTTACCGTTGATGGCAAGCGGGTCGACATTCCTTCATACGAGGTTAGCGTTGGCCAAACCATCAGTCTGAGGGAGAAGTCAAAGAACTTGCAGCAAGTCAAAGATGCGCTTGAAGCAGTTGTGGCTCGCCCATCATTCGTTTCATTTGATGACAACAAGTTGGAAGGTTCTCTTGTACGTCTTCCAGAACGTGATGAAATGGAACCAGAAATTAATGAAGCCCTGGTTGTTGAATACTACAACAAATTGCTTTAATTTTTTCATTACCAAACCCCTTTCCTGCTTGGAGAGGGGTTTTTGCTACGCGAAAGGAAGGCCAAAACAATGTCCGACGATTTAAATACGAGGGTCGCAAATGCGGCCCAGGGGATTACGCCCCAGACAAGGCCCGATGAGCGCAGACGATTTTTGGGTTCTTTGCGCGAGCGGGTCTTGGTGCGGATGACGAATGCCGAAACAGCGGATGCCAAGTTGACCAACTTATTTCTGCTGCACTTCCCTGACTTTGTTGGTTACTCCATTCTGATCAATGGCAATCTGGACGGGAATTTTTTGAACCAAGTTGAAACAAACTGTGGCAAGTACAATATTTCATTTACCCTAGTCAACAATGAAACCGCCCAAACGGGACCGGAGGACACCGCAATTTTGGTTGTTGCCCCCACTGCGATCAACAAGCTGCGGGTTGAAATCGGCCAGGTCTACCCACCCGAAATGCCCCAAGACAAGTTGACTGCGGCCGCCCCTAGCAAAAAGGCGGGCTTCTGGCACCGCCTCTTCCACGGAGACAAATAATGAAACCACTCGCCTACAGAATGCGCCCGCACAATTTGGATGAGGTGGTTGGCCAGCAACACTTGATTGGTCCGGGCAAAATTATCCGGCGCATGGTTGAGGCCAAGCTTTTATCCTCAATGATCCTCTACGGCCCGCCCGGCATCGGTAAAACCAGCATCGCGAGTGCGATTGCGGGCTCGACTAAGTATGCTTTTCGCAAGCTTAACGCCGCAACCGATGGCAAGAAGCAGCTGCAGCAAGTTGCACTTGAAGGCAAAATGAGCGGTACGGTGATCCTCCTGCTCGATGAGATTCACCGCTTAGACAAGACCAAGCAGGACTTTCTCCTGCCCCTGCTCGAAAGTGGCCAGATTATTCTTATCGGCGCCACTACGGAGAATCCCTACATCTCAATCTCCCCCGCCATTCGTTCGCGCTGCCAAATATTTGAGCTTAAGCCGCTGGACGCAGGCGACGTTAACAAGGCCATCGATCGTGCCCTTCACGATGAGGAAAACGGTTTAGGCAGCTATCACGTTGAACTCACTGCCGAAGCCCAAAAATTGCTCGTTGAGAAGGGCAACGGCGACCTGCGCGCAACACTGAACGGCCTGGAATTGGCCGTGCGCTCAACCAAGCAGGAACTTAAAGCCGACGGGACAGACACCAGCTCGGGCTTTAAAATTGACCAGCAGACGATGGCTAATTCCATTCAGGTGCGTGCCCAAAACTTTGATGCGTCCGGAGACGGTCACTATGACCTCGTTTCGGCTTTTCAAAAGTCAATCCGGGGCTCGGATACAGACGCCGCACTGCATTATCTGGCGCGCCTGATTGAATCCGGCGACCTCGTGTCAATCTGTCGCCGCTTGAGCGTCATCGCCTACGAAGACGTTGGCCTGGCCAACCCGGCCGCGGCCCAGCACACAATAATTGCAATTCAGGCTGCGCAGAGTCTCGGCTTGCCCGAAGCGCGCATACCGCTTGCGAACGCCGTAATCGAGCTGGCACTTTCGCCCAAGAGCAACAGTGCAATCAGCGCAATCGACCAGGCCTTGAGCGATGTCCAAAACAAAGACACCGGATCAATCCCTGACAGCCTCAAGGATGCGCACTATTCCGGCGCTGAAAAATTGGGACACGGGACCAGCTACGTATATCCGCACTCCTATCCGGGCGACTGGATTCCCCAGCAGTATTTGCCCGACAAGCTCCTGGGCACGCAGTACTTTACCCCTAAAGGCAACTCCAAAATTGAAAAAGGGCTGCTCAAGCAGTACCAAGTTTTGCACAACATGCAAAAAGAGGGCCTGAAAACCACGTCTGACGGGAAAAATTAAGCGTGTTGATCCGTGTGCTGCCGAAGAAAAGTTGACAAATAGCATTATTTTAGCTAATATAATAGTTGATCTGGGTTGACTGATTAGCTAAATTGTATAAAGTTGACCGGTCAAACATATTACGTGCGAGACAGTAAATAACAATAGAATCGGAATACTATCTGATCTATCAGCATAGGATCCACATTCGTTGCGCTACTTCTCATTTCTTTGAACACTGCGGGTTCAACAAGCACCGTTTTGCTATGTTTGGTCAACTCGGATTTTTTTCGAAATTAGAGGAAACGGTCTGACGACCGTTTTTTACGTGGAGATTTTTATGATTCTTAAAGCTATCATCACCGTTTACCTAATAATAATGCTGGCAACCGCATACTACCTTTGGCATAACCGCGGCAGCCACTTCCTCATCTTCAACAGCAAGAACAATGCCAACTTTAGGTCAATCATGACGTGGACCGCGATTATTCTCACTTTGGAAAGCCTGCTCGGTCTCTTTCTTGTGCTTCAGGATAACAAGTACCTCAACCTGATCACCCTTGTCCTTAGTTCCTGCACCATTTTGATTTTTAGCCTATTAATTAACCAAAAGAATGAATAATTCGGCCGAAAATTTGGTAAAATATGGTGAGAGAGGTATTTAACTATGAAACAATATCACCGTATTCAAGTTGCTATTGACGGTTCCATGGAGGCCGACCTCGCCTTTAAAAAGGCGGTTGCGGCGGCTAAACGCAATGGGGCCACGCTAGAAATCCTGCACGTCATCGATACCCGTTCTTTTCAAAACGTGTCGAGCTTCGATTCCGAAATGGTGGAACAGGTCTCTAACGATGCGCGGAAAAAATGTAAGAAGTGCTATGACGACGCTACTCGTGCCGGAGTCCAGGACGTTCATTTCTCAATTGAATTTGGTTCTCCCAAGGCGATCATCGCACACGAATTTCCGCAGAAGCATGACATTGATTTGATCATTGTCGGTGCAACGGGACTCAACGCAGTGGAAAGAATATTGATTGGCAGCGTGACCGAATACGTCACGCGCACTGCTGACTGCGACGTCTTGGTGTGCCGCACGACTAAAGAATTACGGCTTTAACACAAACCGCACTAAACTAAAAAAACACTTCAATAGAAAAGAAGTGTTTTTTAGTTTGTCTTGCATTTTTAAAAGTCACCGGCCTGGCTGAACATGTAGTCCTTGTTATGAAACTTCATCGAAAGAATCATCCCAATTCCAATCATGTTGCCGATCAGAGCCGAGCCCCCCTGCGAGATAAAGGGCAAGGGAATCCCGGTCAGCGGCAGCAGGTCAATGCTCATGCCAATGTTTTCAAAGACATGGAACAAAATCATCATGATGACCCCGGTCGAAACGTAGGAATAAAATGCGTTCCGCGTGTCAAAGGTGATGCGCACCATCTGGATAATCAGGTAGAGGTAAAGCAGGATAACCGCCACGCTGCCGACAAAGCCAAAGGATTCGCCGATGACCGAATAGACCATATCGGAACCCCGGACCGGAACGTAGACGCTCAACTTGCCAAAGCCATTGCCAAACAGCTGCCCCGATCCAATCGCCTGCATGCTGAGCCACAACTGGTACGCATCCTTGGAGGTGTCGGTCGCCGGGTTCAGCCACGACATGATCCGCTTAAACTGGTAGGGCTGGAAGAAGTGGCTTAAAAAGGACTGCCCCCCCGCCGTCGTGACCATGAAGATCACGGTGGCCCCAAGGACAAAAAGCGCGATGAACATGGGCGTGATAATCTTCCAGGAAATACCCGACACGAGGAGAACGCCACCGACAATTGCAATAAAAACCAGCATCGTCCCGAAGTCATTCTGCAGCTTGAGCAGGACGGCAACCGGCAAGAGCCACGCAACGACCTTGCCAATCAGCAGCCAGTCGTTCTTAATCGTGTGCATCAGCTTTTGGTTGTGGTCATGAACGACCCGGGCCAGCATCAGGATAAAGGCCGGCTTCATCACCTCGGACGGCTGAAAGGAAATCGGCCCCAGCTTGAACCAGCTCTTAGCACCCGTATCTCCAGCAACCCCACGGTTGTAAAAGAACAAAACCAGAATCAGCAGGACAATGCCAAAGGCATACACATAGGGCGCAATGCGGAAGAGCTGCTCCGCGTCAAACTGAATAACGAAGACTACAATCGCCACCGAAATGACGTACCATAGGCCCTGCATTAGGACGGCCTTCGCCGGACTGCCCATGTGGCTGGGATCATCGATAGCCGCAAAATAAATTGAATAAAGTCCAACCGCTGCAAGGATCAGAATGGGAACAACGATGTTCCAGGCAATCCGGTCGTAAAGGCTTGTTTTGTTTTCTACTTTTACCATTAATTATCACTGCCCGTTATTTCTCGTGCAGGGCAAAATATGAGAGCAGGTCATTGATGCTGCTTTCAAGGCTCTTCGCGTATAGCACGCTTTGGGTCTTGCCCGTCGTGGCGCGGTAGCGCCCCGAAACTTTTTCAATTGTTCCAATCGGCTTCTTATTCGGGATAATTACCTCCCAGGTCGGATTTTCCCTGCCCTTTACTTCATTAATTTCAACGTTAATATTTACTGGCTTTTTTGACATAATATCTCCTACTTTGCATACGGATGAAACTTCTTGGCGATAATTTCATCCTCGTATTTTTCCGGGTGAGGATTACGGAAAATAGTAAATTTATCAGGCACAGGGTCAACACCGCCGCGCACAAAAGGATTGCAGCGCAAAATCCGGCATATGCCCATAACGAGCCCCTTGACCGGGCCAAACCTGGTCAACGCATCAACCATGTAAGCCGAGCACGTCGGATAGTACCGGCAGCTCTTGGGCAGGGCCGGGGAAATGAACCGCTGATAAATTCTAACTAAAAAAATCAAAATTTTACGCAAAGCAATCTCCTGGTAATTAGTGAACCTGATGTTTCTCGATGTTGTTGAGCAATATGCCCGTACCAAGTGCTACGGCTTCAAGCGGCTGGTCGGCCGTTAAAACCGGCACCTTCAGGTAGTAAGAAATCAGCTTGTCGATATTCTTAAGCAGTGCGCCCCCACCGGTCAGCATAATGCCCCGGTCAATGATGTCTGCGGACAATTCGGGTGGCGTTTTTTCCAGTACTTCCTTGGTTGAAGCAATGATCGTCATCAGCCCATCGTGCAGCGCCTCCTGAATCTCAGACGCCGAGACTGTTACCTGCTTGGGCAAGCCGTCAACCATGTCGCGTCCCCGGACCGTAATCGTTTGCTCCTCATCCGGTTCAAATGCGCTGCCGATTTCAATCTTGATCTGTTCGGCCGTCCGTGAGCCAATCAGCAGGTTGTGCTTGTTTTTGATGTAAGACACGACTGCCTGGTTCATGTGGTCGCCGGCGTAGCGCAGCGACTGACTGGTCACAATTTCGCCCATGGACAAGACTGCAATATCAGTGGTGCCGCCACCAATGTCAATCACGATGTTGCCCTGCGGCTTAAAAATATCAAGACCCGCACCAACAGCCGCAACCTTGGGCTCGAAGTCCAGGTAGACCTTGCCGCCGCCAGATTTTTCGGCGGCCTGGATGATGGCTTTCTGCTCGATTGACGTAACGCCGGTCGGTGCACATATCAGGATATTGGGTTTCGACATGAGCCCCTTGACGTTTAACTTCTGGATAAAGTACGACAGCATCGCCTCGGTGATATCAAAATCGGCAATGACGCCATTCTTCAGGGGACGAATTACGCGGATATTGCCGGGCGTGCGTCCAACCATCCTATATGCTTCGGTGCCAACTGCTACTACTTTGTTTGTGCTAGTGTTAACAGCAACTACTGACGGTTCATTCAGCACAATCCCTTTGCCAGAGACGTTGATGAGCACATTTGCTGTTCCTAGATCAATTCCTATATCTCGTGCCACGATAATCCTCCATAAATATTCATTGTATATTTTACCATAAAGGGTCTCTGGTTTGCCGCCCATTTCGCCCACTTTACCAAGTTTTAAAAGAAATTGCTCAGTTGCAGGGACGTATCGATTAGGGCGATGAAGAAATTGCCGACCAGGTAGCCCAGGGCAATGGCCGTAAAAATCAGCAGCAGCTGGGCCTCAAACGTCCTATTCTTGCGAATGATCTTTTCGACCTGCACGCTTTTCATTATCTGAAACGACAGGCCAATCGTAATCAGGTAGATCACAATACTGATTAGAGCATGAACACCGAGTTGAAACATTTTATCTCTCGCTTTTCTTTTTTACTGTTAACCAAAAACGGACACACTTATGTGCATCCGTTTAAGCTCGACTTAATTACTTGAATTATAAACACTGATCCTGTTGACGGCTCTTCTTAATGCAACCTGAGCCCGCTCTAAGGAACGCTCGTCATGTGAGGCCTTGGCCTCTTCCATGGCCTTTTGCGCGCGCCTTCTGGCGGCTTCGGCCCGCGAAACGTCGATATTGCTCGATTGTTCAGCACTATCAGCAATAACCGTGGCAACGTTGTCAGAAAATTCGAAGTAGCCGCCGCTGACGGCAATGTGATTCACCACATTGTTTGCCTCGCGGCCACGCTTGACCCTAATCTCACCAATTGCGAGCGGCGTTAAGATTGGCAAGTGATTATACATCACCGAACGCTGACCATCAATCGCCCGCATCTCAACCAAGCTGCAGCGGTGGGAAAAAACCAAACCGTCTGGAGTTACCACATTGACCTTAAAAAGTTTTTCTGGTTCTGCCATTTGACATCACCCTACTTTTCCAACAATGCTTGAGCTTCCGGATCACTAGCGGTTACACCCATCTCTTGCGCCTTCTTCAAGACGTCTTCAATTGGACCAACACTCCGGAAAGCATCTTCTGGCAGGTCATCAAGGTGACCCTCTAGAATCATCTTAAAGCCCTTAATGGTTTCCTTGATTGGAACATATGAACCAGGAACGCCAGTAAACTGCTCAGCAACAAAGAAGTTCTGCGATAAGAAGAACTGAATCTTACGAGCACGGCTAACAATAACCTTCTCTTCATCGGATAATTCATCCATGCCCAGCACAGAAATAATATCCTGCAACTCATGGTAACGCTGCAGGACATGCTGCACCTGCGTAGCGACTTGGTAGTGCTCGCTGCCAACGACTTCTGGGTCCAGCGCGCTAGACGTCGACTGGAGCGGGTCAACCGCCGGATAGATTCCCTGTTCCACCAGGCTACGCTCCAGGTTGGTCGTAGCATCAAGGTGGGCAAAGGTTGTGGCTGGTGCCGGGTCAGTATAGTCATCGGCGGGCACGTAAACGGCCTGAATTGAAGTAATTGAACCCTTCTTGGTCGAAGTAATCCGTTCCTGCAGTTGACCCATTTCCGTTGCCAGCGTGGGCTGGTAACCAACGGCACTTGGCATCCGGCCAAGCAGCGCGGAAACTTCTGATCCCGCCTGCGTGAACCGGAAAATATTATCAATGAAGAGCAACACGTCCTGGCCCTCAACGTCACGGAAGTACTCCGCTAGCGTCAAGCCGGTCAACGCAACCCGCATTCTGGCACCAGGCGGCTCATTCATCTGTCCGAAGACCATGGCGGTCTTGCTCAAGACGCCTGAAGCCTTCATTTCAAAGTACAGGTCGTTACCCTCACGCGTTCTTTCACCAACACCGGTAAAAACAGAGATGCCGCCGTGTTCCTGGGCAATGTTGTGAATCAATTCCTGGATGATCGTGGTTTTGCCGACTCCGGCACCACCGAACAGACCAACCTTGCCGCCCCGAACGTAGGGCTCAAGCAGGTCGATAACCTTGATCCCCGTTTCAAGTATTTCCTGACTCGTGGTCAGTTCGTCATACTTAGGTGCTTCCTTATGAATGCTTTCGCGGGCATGATCCTGATCAAACTTGGGACCGTTATCAATTGTGTTGCCCAGAACGTTAAAAACACGTCCAAGGGTATCGTTGCCAACGGGTACTGAAATTGGTCCGCCAGTATCCTGGACCTTCATTCCGCGCATCAGACCATTGGTAGATTCCATGGCGATTGTCCTTAGGACACCATCACCAAGTTCAAGCGTGACTTCAAGGACGACAGCCTCATCCTCTGACTTAATTACACGCAAAGCATTATTAATATCAGGTAGGCTTTTATCAAGCGGGAATTTCACATCGACCACGGGGCCGATTACTTGAACAACTTCACCTTCACTCAAAATATCTACCTCCTTTTCTTTAATCATTTCAAAGCATTTGCACCACTGACAATTTCAGTGATTTCAGTAGTGATTTCTGCTTGTCTTGCACGGTTTAACTTCGTAGTAAGACTAGAAACCAAATCATTAACGTTGTCCGTCGCACTCTGCATTGCCGTCATCGAACTTGCATGTTCAGCGGTCTTGGCGTCTAGGATTGCACCATAGATTGCCGAACGGGCATACTGCGGCACCAGAGTGGTTAAAACGGCGTTAACATCCGGTTCAATGTCATATTCTAAATCTTTGTGGGCTTCGGCTTCTTTGACGCCAATGTCAATCCCGACAATTGGCAGCATCTTTTCAACCCGAAACGCAGATGAGAGCGAGTTGACGTGGTGCGTATAACAGACATACAGTTCATCGTATACGCCATTCAGATACATCTTAATTGCCGTTGAAACAATGGGCAAAACCTCATCGAAAGTGGGAACATCGCTGATTGCATCATTTTCATAAACCACGTTAAGGCGATTTTTCTTGAAAAAGTCTGCGCCGACAGACCCGACCGCCAAAATTTTGATGTCTTTGTGCTGCGCTCTTGAATCCTCAACCAGGCCCATCATGTTTTTGATGACGGCACTGTTGTAGGAACCGACCAGGCCCCGGTCACCGGTGACAACCAGGTAACCAGTTGACTTGATTTCCTTGCGTGCCTGCACCATATCGGAAACAATGCCCAAGCCAAATACGTTTTCGTAATCGAGCTTGCCGATGCTCTCCTCGTCAACTTTAACATTTTCCTTATGCAGGTGGTTGACAACCTCAGCACTCATCAGACGCGAGAGGGTCTTGCGCACGTGCTCATTATAAACCGTGTAGCCCTTGTCGCGTTTTTCCGTTTGATTTAATTTTGACGCGGAAACCATCCGCATGGCTTCCGTGATCTTGCCAGTCTGCTTAACCGAAGCAATTTTTTTCTTCAACTCAAGTAACGATGCAGGCATAAACTACCTCCTAATTATTACTTGGTGAAAAACTATCTGCAAATTGCGCAATTGCAGCTTGTAACTCTTTTTCATCAGGCAGCTCGCCCGTCTTTTGGATATGCTCCAAAAGGTCCGCATGAGCATTATCAAAGTTATCGTATAGTTCCTTTTCAAAGCGTGCAATATCTTCAACCGGAACAGCATCCAAATAGCCGTGAGTCAGGGCGTATAAAACAATAACCTGTTTTTCAACCGGAATGGGATCGTGCAAAGGCTGCTTCAAAACTTCGACAACCCTGCGACCCCGGTTCAATTTAGCCTGTGTTGCTTGGTCCAAATCACTGCCGAACTGCGCAAAACTCTCCAGTTCATGGAAGGCGGCGAGGTCAGTACGCAAGGTACCAGCAACCTTCTTCATTGCCTTGATCTGGGCACTACCACCAACACGAGAAACGGAGTTGCCCGCGTCGATTGCCGGCCGTGTCCCGGCAAAGAACAGATCGCTCTGCAGGAAAATTTGGCCATCCGTGATTGAAATCACGTTCGTTGGGATGTAAGCCGAAATATCCCCGGCCTCGGTTTGAATAAACGGCAAAGCCGTCATCGAACCGCCACCCAGCTTGTCGCTCAACTTCGCACTACGCTCTAACAGGCGTGAGTGCAGGTAGAAGACGTCGCCGGGATACGCTTCACGACCAGGCGGACGACGAAGAAGCAAGGAAAGTTCACGGTAAGCCACGGCCTGTTTGGATAGGTCATCGAAGATCACCAACACATCCTTGCCATTGTACATGAACTCCTCACCCATTGCGGTACCCGCATACGGTGCAATATACAGCATCGGGGCCGGTTCGCTTGGTCCCGCCTCAACGACGATGGTATAGTCCATTGCGCCGAAGCGCTTCAGCGTCTCTACCTGCGTCCTAACCGTTGATTCCTTTTGTCCAATGAAGACATAAATACAAATTACGTCTTGTCCCTTTTGGTTCAAGATTGTATCAATTGCCAGACTGGTCTTGCCTGTTTTACGGTCACCGATGATCAGCTCACGCTGACCACGACCGATTGGAACCAAGGCATCGATCGCCTTGATTCCCGTTTGCAGGGGCTGGTTAACGGACTGGCGTTCCATTACGCCTGGCGCATTATCCTCAATTGGACGCGTTTTGCTTGTCTTAATTTCGCCCAAACCATCAACGGGTTGACCCAAAGGATTAACAACCCGGCCGATTAACTCGTCACCAACTGGCACACGCATAATCTGACCAGTACGCTTGACTTGGTCACCTTCACGAATATCATCAAAATTGCCCAGAATAATGATACCAACATCATTTGATTCAAGGTTTTGAGCAATACCATAAGAACCATTGTCAAATTCCAATAGTTCATTAGCCAAAACATTGTTCAATCCGTGAGCCCGGGCGATACCATCACCTATGTAAGTCACAACCCCGACTTCATTAATGTCGAGCTTGTCATCATAGTGTTCAAGCTGCTGCTTGATCAAAGAGCTAATCTCTTCTGCTTTTATGCTCAATGGTTTCACCTCTTTTAATCTTTACTAATTAATTGCGCACGAATCTTTTTTAGCTTGTTTTTAACGGAGCCGTCGATTACCCAATCGCCTACCCGTAAAATCACGCCGCCGATAATGCTCTTGTCAACCTTATTCACAAGGTTGACAGCACTTAGCCCGTACTTCTGCGCATAACTTGCACTTAGGGCAGACAATTGTGATTCATCAAGTTTGATCGAAGTAATTGCGGTCCCTACCATGATTTTTTTATTCTTATTATATAAATAATTAAAGTGATCAATAATGCCAGGCAGTTCCCCAAAATGGTTATAGTCCAAAAGCAGGTTCAAAAAGGTTTGAACTTCCTTAATCAGTCCCCGTTCAATAGCGGACAGGGACGCTTTCTTTTCATTACTGTCAAGAATCGGATCACTAAAAACTTTGAGGATCTGCGGGTATTCAGCAAGAGCCTTGCCCAATTCCCCCAGATCCGCATGAACAGCATCTAAAGCCTTCATGTCCTGTGCATAATCAAACAGCGCAGTACCGTAACGTGCAGCAATTTCTTCTTTACTTAAGGCCATTACTTGTTCAGCCCCTTAATAAATTGATCAACCAAATCTTTTTGGTCATCAGCAGATAAATTCCGTGCAATTACCTTTTCCGCAATTGTTACCGAAATATCGGCTACCTGTGCACGGGCTTCGTTTAACGCATCAGCCTTTGCTTGTGCAGCCTCCGCCTTAGCCTTTTCATGAATTTCAGCGGCACTCGTGTTGGCCTGGGCCACAATCTGGTCGCTCGTCTTTTGGGCGTTAGCCTTGGCACCAGAGAGAATTTGCACTGCTTCTTGCCGTGAATTTTTCAAGGCCGCTTCGCGTTCATTAGCCAAAACCTCGGCTTTTTTGCGGTTATCCGCAGCCGAATCTAAGTCATTGATTACTTTTTGCCGTCTTTTTTCCATCATGTCGGAGACTGGTCCCCAGGCATAATGCTTAATCAAGAGAAGCAAAATTGCAAAAACAATCAAATACCAGAGGGTATTTCCAAGATATATATGATTGGACGAGGCTGCAAATAAAGTTTGAAATGTCATTTACTGCCCTTCTCTCTTTTTAACAATACTTCTTAGCAAATTATTTTAAGAAGAGAATCAGGAAAGCAACGACAATCGCCAAAATCGGGACAGCTTCAATCAGACCAACGCCGATAAACATGGTTGATCTTAAATTACCAGCACTTTCCGGTTGACGAGCCATGCTTTCGACCGTCTTAGTGATAACCTTACCATTACCCCAAGAAGCAGCGAGCGCTGCAATACCAGCAACGAGTGCTGCAGAAAGATACTTAAAAGCCTGTGACATATTTAAACCTCCAAAAAAATTATTCTTTTGTAACCTTTTTACCAATGTAAACCATCGATAAAGTTACGAAAACATATGCCTGGATAGAGCCAATGAAGACAGAGAAACCTTGCCAGATCATGGCAAGCGGCGCAGCCAGAATCAGTGTTGGAACGCCGAAACTAGGTGCAAAGCTATTCCCAATTAATGTCAACAAAACTTCACCCGCATAGATATTACCATATAAACGCAAAGACAGCGTCAGAAAGTTGGTTACTTCCTCAATCATATTGATGGGAAATAAGAAGCTGACTGGCTCAGCATAATTGCGCCAATAACCACCAGTGCCAAATTTTTGCATTCCAAACGTGAATGATAGAAGCAAGGTCATCATTGCAAACGACATTGTCGTTACTGGGTCAGCTGTTGGCGACTTAATAACCATAAAGTCGCCGACCTTGACTTCCAAAAACAAGCCCAGTTGGTTCATAAACCAGATGAAAAGAAAGAGAACAAACGCGTAAAGCGAAAGGTGCTTCCGTGCATCGACATCTGCGACGTTGTCTTTGACAATACCGTCAGTGAAGTCGAGCAGGTATTCCAATACGTTTTGCTTCTTGTTCGGTTTCATTTCAACCGTGCGTGATAGCCAAATACAGATGAATAACACAGCAGCTGCCATCAATGTTGAGCCGATGACCCCGGCAAGATCAAAATTTAAACCTAAAAATTTAAAAACAAATGGTTTCTCCAATACTCCGTGACCTCCCTTCTTGTGCCCAATTATCGAACACTCATACAATATTAACACCTTTCAATAATTTTGTGTAAGATTGTAAGCGAATTCTGCAATTAATTTTCTCACGGACTTATTTAGTGCCAAATAAACGGTCGCCAGCGTCGCCCAGGCCGGGGACAATGTAGCCGTTGGGCAGCAATTCATCGTCTTCTGCCGCCGCAAAAATGTCCACATCGGGATTCTCCTTTTGCACCGCTTTAACGCCTTCCGGTGCGGCAACCAAGACGGCCAGCTGGATGTTCTTGACGCCGCGCTTTTTCAGTGCGCTGATCGTCATATTGGCTGAGCCCCCGGTAGCAAGCATCGGGTCAACGATCAAGCAATTGCGCTCCGCCACGTCCTTAGGCATCTTGCAGAAGTACTCGTGCGGCTGCAGCGTCTCCTCATCGCGGTACATCCCAATCACGCCGACCTTGGCCGATGGAATCATTTCCATTACGCCGTTGAGCATCCCAATGCCAGCGCGCAGAATAGGCACAATGGTCATTTTCTTGCCCGCGATTTCCTTCTGGGTGGTCTTGCCGATCGGCGTCTCAATCTCAACGTCCTGCAGCGGGAGGTCCCTGGTAATCTCGTAGGTCATGAGCCCACCGATTTCTCCAACAATCCGCCTAAACTCGTTCGAGCTTGTTTCCTTGCGTCTGATGATCGTTAACTTGTGTTGAATCAACGGGTGATTCAATACCGTAAATTTGCCCATTATCTTCCTCCTAATACAAATGTGCTTAGTGCTATTCTAATCAAAAAAGCAAAGGGTTTAAAGTCCTTTGCAAGCAATTTTTTATTTTGCGGTAAAATGGTGCCCCGCTGCCGCCTTGTTGAGGCGGTTCATGTAGGCCAGCGTCTCCTCGCTGCCGTGAAAGCCCTGGACAAAAATTTGCTTAATGTCCGGTCTGTCATCGAAGTAGCGCAGCCCAGCAAAGAGGTTATGATCCGCATCCGCGAGGCTTTTGCCTAAATCAAACTTGTTACAATCGGGCAGGTCCAGTGCAGCCAATTCTGTCCCCAGCGCAGCTACGCCCGTCTCGTTATCGAAGTCGATCTGGGCAAAGTCGCGGGCATCATCGACGACAGTCACCGGGCTACTGGGCGCGTAGTGCCTGTACTTCATTCCGGGTGCCTTGGGGATATCCTTGTCGGCCACCTTGCCACTGTTGAGCAGGACCTCTTCGTCCAGAACCTCGCTGAGCTGCTGGGGGGTAATTGCACCCGGCCGTAAAACGACCGGCGTTTCAACTGACAAATCGATGATCGTCGATTCAAGTCCAACCTGGGCCTCACCGCCATCGATTATTCCCGCAATCTTGCCCTTCAGGTCATGGTAGACGTGCTGGGCCGTTGTTGGGCTGGGCTTGGTCGATGTGTTGGCTGACGGACCAACAATCGGGTAGCCGAGGCGGGCAATCAACTCATGCGTTAGCTTATCCTTAGGGCAGCGAAAGGCCACGGTGTCCAGTCCACCCGTGACGGCTGGGGGCAGGCTCCCGGTCTTCACGTACAATAAAATAGTCAACGGACCCGGCCAAAAATGCTTGATTAGTTTTTGCGCACGGTCAGGAATTGCCCGTGCATACCGTGCCGCCATCGCTTCATCAGCAACGGTCACAATCAACGGGTTATCACTCGGTCGCCCCTTAGCCGCATATACGTTTTTGACGGCCTCTTCGCTAGTTGCCAGCGCACCAAGCCCGTATACCGTTTCGGTGGGAAACGCAACCAGCTCACCGGCAGCCAACAACCTGACTGCATCGCCTATTTGCTCACGCGTATAGATTCTTGTTTCCATTACTTGTTCCACTTCCCCCTTACCATGCGTGGTTTGCCGGCTAAATCATTTCTAAACTCAACCGTAAAGTCGGGCAGCTGCGCTGCAAACAGCTCCTGCAGCTGCTCTTTTTCGCTAAATCCATATTCTAAAAAGAACTCGCCGCCAGGATTTAGGTGTTCGTGCACCTGTTTGACGAACTTGTGATAGAAACCCAGACCATCCTGGCCCCCAAACAATGCTTCTTTAGGTTCGTTCTGCAAAACATTTTGGTCCATTAATTCTTTTTCCGTTTCCTTAATATACGGTGGATTAGAAACGATCTTGTCAAATTTTTCAAGACCAATCAGCACGTTGGCCTTGCGCACGGTCACATCAATATTATAGGTTAAAAAGTTTTCTTCACTGGTCCTCAAGGCAGCATCGGTGATATCCGAAGCATACAAATCAAGGCTGCCAATTCCCCTCTTAGCGGCTTCTTTTGCCAAGGCCACCGTGATGCAGCCTGACCCGGTACCAAGATCCAGCACCTTGTCGCCTGTTTTGAGGTGGGCGAGTGTCCAGTCAACCAGTTCCTCGGTTTCAAAACGCGGGATCAAAACGCCGCGCTGAACCATGATTTTGTAGCCCAAGAACCAGGAGTAGCCCAGAATGTATTGCGGCGAAGTCCCCTTAGCGAGCTGCCGGATATCTTTTTGCGCCGTTTTGATCTCTTCTGGTGACAGCTTCAAATCTTGTTTGAGCTGGAACTCGCTCGGGGTAAGCTGCAGTCGTTCGGACAGCAGGAAAGCAATATCTTCGGGACGCGCAGCCGGTGCGTAGTCAGCTGCCCAAATAGTTAAGTCCCTTAAATTAGCAATCTTAGTCATTTTGTCCTGCCAACTCCTCTAACTGTTTGGTCTGGAAGTATACGATCAGCGCGTCAATGACCTCGTCCAATTCCCCGTTCATCACGCGGTCGAGCTTGTTGAGTGTCAGGCCGATACGGTGATCAGTTACCCGGTTCTGGGGGTAGTTATAAGTCCTGATCCGCTCGGAGCGGTCACCAGTCCCCACCGCATTTTTGCGCTTTGCGTCATACTTGTCTCGGTTCTGGCTTTCATAATAATCGTAGACCCGTGACGTCAAGATTTGCATTGCCTTTTCCCGGTTCTGCTGCTGGCTGCGCTGATCCTGCATGGCAACCACAATGCCAGTCGGCAGGTGGGTCATGCGCACCGCACTGGACGTCTTGTTGATGTGCTGCCCGCCGGCACCGCTTGACCGGTACACGTCGACCCTAATATCCTTGGGATCAAGTTCAAGGTCAACCTGTTCGTACTCGGGCATTACTGCCACCGTTGCGGTTGACGTGTGCACGCGTCCCTGTGACTCGGTTACCGGCACGCGCTGCACGCGGTGCGCACCGTTTTCGTACTTCAGCTTGGAATAAACCTTGCTGCCCGTGATCATGACGGCGACCCGCTTGTAGCCTCCGACTTCAGTCGGTTCGCTGTCAATCACCGACACCTGCCAGTTTTGCCGCTCAGCGTATTTTTCGTACATTCTAAGCAGATCACCGGCAAACAGCGAAGCTTCGTCGCCGCCCGCTGCACCCCGGATTTCCATGATAATGTCCTTGTCATCGTTGGGATCCTTGGGCAACATCAGAATCTTGATCTCATCTTCCAGGTCCACAATCTCGTGCTCTAGTTCATTATTTTCCTCTTTTGCCATGTTGACGAGATCAGTATCATCTTCGCCCGCCATCATTTCCTTATTATCCGCAATTTCCTTTTTATCGGCCTTGTACTTACGGTACTTTTCGACCACCTCGCGCAGGTCCGCTTCCTCCTTGGAAATCTCCATGTAGCGCTTGGTATCATTAATAACTTCCGGGTCAGCCATCATTTCCTGCAGTTCATCGTAGTGAGCCACTAGACCCTCAAGTTGTGCCATAATTTTATCCATTTTGTTTTTGTTCCCTTCTATCGTGCTTGGTTCGGGTGAAAATAATGAAAACGGCAGACCGGGTAATAACTCTCGTTGCCGCCAATTTGAACCTGTTCACCTTCATATACGGGCTTGCCGTTATGAACCCGCAGGTTCATCGTGGCCTTGCGCCCGCAATAATGGCAGATTGTTTTGATTTCATATATTTTATCGGCAAAAATCAGCAAGTTCTTGCTGCCCTCAAACAAGTTGTTCTGAAAATCATTCTTGAGACCGAACGCCATCACCGGAATTTTCAGCTCATCAACAATTTTAGCGCACTCAATGACGTGGTGCCGCGCCAAAAATTGGGCCTCATCGATTAATACGCATGCAATCGGACCCGCGCCGCGCGCCTGGTCCTGAGCGTTGAGCTCCATGATGTAAGCGAAAATGTCCATATCTTGTTCAATCGGCACGGCCTTGCGCTGCAGGCCAATCCGGGAAGCAACGGTGCCGACGCCGCTGCGGTCGTCAACGCTGCTCGTCATGAGGGCAAACTTGCGGCCCTGGGCCTCGTAGTTATGCGCTACCTTTAAAATTTCAATGGTTTTGCCGCTATTCATCGCACCATAATGAAAAAATAACTGTGCCATTTTTGCTCCTTTATTTTAAATAAATTCACCTAACTTATCTAGTATAGATGAAAATCAAAATCTGTGCAGTTAAATCGTCATCAAAAACTCGTTTTCGTTTGCCGGCTATGCTATAGTTGTTAGTGATTTTAAAGCGAGGGAAAAATATGAACCTAAAATCTAGAATCGCCAATTTTGCCGGAAAAGCAAGCTACCGCTTCCTTCATAACGTCCTCAAGGGCGGGACCAGTTTTCCGGGCAAACTGGCAATGAAAATTGACCCGGAAATCTTGTCTTTCCTGGCTGCCGACTACGAAACCGTGATCGTTACGGGAACCAACGGCAAGACCATGACCACGGCCCTGATTGTCGAAGCACTGCGCGAAAAGTACGGCGACGTGCTGACCAACCCATCCGGTTCCAACATGCAGCAGGGCATTGTCACGGCCTTTTTGGCGCATAAAAACGGCACGGCCAAGCGGCATATCGCTGTTTTAGAAGTTGATGAGGCCAACGTGAAGATGGTCACCCAGCTGCTCCACCCCAGCTGCTTTGTCTTGACCAACATCTTCCGCGACCAGATGGACCGCTACGGCGAGATCTACACCACGTACGAAAAGATTGTCGACGGCATCAAGCTTGCACCTAAGGCAACCGTTATTGCCAACGGCGACGCCAGCATCTTTTCCTCAATCAACTTGCCTAACCCCAAGCTTTTTTACGGCTTCACCTTGCCAGACGACCGCCCCGAAAACGACGGCGTGGCACCCGTCAACACGGACGGCGTGCTCTGCCCGCGCTGCAACCATATCTTGCACTATCACGAGCGAATCTATGCCAACCTGGGCGATTTTTTCTGTCCCAACTGTGGCTACCAGCGCCCCCACTTGTCATATTCCGTCAACCAGATTATCCGTGAGACGCCCAATCAGCTGGAATTTCAAATGGGCTCCAGAACCTACCGCATCAACATTGGCGGCACCTACAACATCTATAACGCGCTGACCGCTTATGCAGTTGCCCGCCACTTCGGCTTGAGCGATGATGAGGTTGCCCGTGCATTCGCCAAGAACAAGCGCGTCTTTGGCCGGCAGGAATTGATTAACTATGGCGGAAAAGAAATCAACTTGATTTTGGTTAAAAACCCGGTCGGCTTAGACGAAGTCTTGCACATGCTGGGCACTGAGCGGGAGGACTATTCTCTCGTTACCTTGCTCAACGCCAACCACGCGGACGGCATCGATACGTCCTGGATCTGGGACGGGCAATTCGAAGCGTTGAACCATGATCAAATCAAGAAGGTTGTGGTCGGCGGCGAACGTAAACACGACATGGGCTTTCGGCTGGAAGTTGCGGGCTTTGATCCGGGGCAAATGTCTTCATGCAGCGACTACGACCAGGTGATTGCCCAGGTGGCAGAGCTGCCCACGAGGAAGGTCTATATTTTATCGACCTACACCGCCATGCTCGCTTTGCGCAAGGCAATGGCCGAAAAGAACATTATTCAAGCAGGAATGTAGAAACCAAAAACGCACAAGTTATCAAAATGACTTGTGCGTTTTTTGCACTCAATTTTAAATTATGCGCGCTAGCGACCTGCACCATCGTACTTCCTAACGCCCAACTTCCAGAAGACAACGTCCAGCAGCACGAAAACAGCCGCCACCAGAAGCTGCACCAGCAGAACGCTCGTGTTGTGCTCTAGTAGAACGACACTTGCCGGTGTTGCCACCATCCCAAAGGGCAGCAAAAAATTAAACAGGATGCTGCCGGCACCCCGGAAAATGCTGGCGGGGTAGCGGCCAATCTGAACCATGCTGAGGAAGAGGTCGGAGCGGCCAAAGTTAGTCGGAAACCAAAAGGCCGAGATGGTCCATAAAAACCAGAGTGAGTAGTACAGGGTGCCGCCAGCCAGGCACGAAATAACGAAGAGGCCAATTTGCGCAAGCGAAAAACTGTACCCCCGTGAAGCATAAATAATCACAGCTAGGCCCAGCAGCGCATTTAAAAACTGGGTAAAATCAATCGAATGAAAAAAATAATAAAGCTGCGGGTTAATCGGCTTAAGCAGAATGTTGTCAAGCGTCCCCTCGCGAATATCTTGTTCCAAGCTGGGCATCGAGCTGACCAGGAAGGCCATCATGATGCCGTCAATTAGGGTATAAACGCCAACCAATAACAGCGTTGCCCTGAACGTCCAGCCCGCGATTTGGTCGACGTTTAGGTAGAGCACCTTGAAAAAAATAATCGGCACGCCCAGCCAGATGGCTGACGAGAGCAGTCCAAACAGGACGTCCAGGCGGTATGACATCGTCTTTAGAAATGAGACCTTAACCAGTGACTTAATCATCAACAAATTTTGCTTCATGCTAAACTTCACCCCTGCACATCCGAATACCGGCGCAGCCCACGGCGGTTAACCACCAGCACCAATAAATAGAAAATAACCAGCCAAACCAGTTCAAGCAGGATGTTCTGCAGCCAAAAGGCGGTTGTGCTGCCTTTGATTAGCGAAGTAACCGGAAAATCGCCAAAATATTGAAACGGCAGCCACCCTAGCACCCTGCGCCAAGCCGCCGGCAAGATTGACAAGGGAAAATAATAGCCAGCAAGCAGCGAAACGACCACTTCCTTGACCAGCAAGACGAAAAAGAGGTTTTCGAACCAGTACGCCAGGCTGCCCACAAGATAGGAAAAAAGAAACCATAAAACTGCCGTCAAAATTATGTTGACCACGAACTTAGCGACCGCTGCAAGGGAAATGTCCATGGCGTTGTGCGTTAGCAGGCAGCCTAGGTCGATTAAGAGCAGCGGTGCCAGCAGGAGGAAATTGGCTACACGGTCGCCCAGCATGCGGCAGAAGTAATACGTCTGAATTGAAACCGGTCGGTGCAAAATATTGGATAATTCACCCGAGTGGATGTCGTTGTTCAGGTCCCAGTCGATCGCATACCACACGAAAAAGTTGATGAAGTTGACGCCGCAGTAGTAAACAATCATTTGGTTTCGCGTCAACCCACCAATTGTTTGCCCGGGTGCCAGGATGCTTGACCACAGGTAGCCCATCACGACAATTGGCACGAGCGACTGCAGCAGCAGGATGACCACGCTGCTTTTATTATTGACAATCGATTTCAGCGCCGTCTTCATAATTGCAAAATAAGCACGCATGGCTACCGCTGCCTTCCTGAAAACAACTCGTAGATGATGTCATCAAGCTTGAGGTCCTGAATGCGGTAGTCCGTCCCCTGCTTAAGTTCGGTCAGCTCGCCTAGCTTTTGGTCAACCCGATTGGCCGGAACCTTGATGGTGACCCTGACTTCGTCCTGGCTGACAACGGTGGCACCCAAACGAGACGCTCGAAAGTCGGCCGTCTTATTAAAGGTAATGTACTTGTTCTGCTGAAATTTTTCGATCAGGTCCGCCGTCTGGCCGTCCCAGATAAGCTTGCCCCGGTTAACAATTATCAGTCGGTCACAGATGGCCGCGATGTCCTCCATGTCATGGGAGGTCAAAAATATCGTGAGGCCGGATTCCTTGTTCAGCCTTGTCAAGAATTGCCGGATGTCCCGCTTGGCAAGAACGTCTAAGCCAATCGTCGGTTCATCCAGGAAAAGCACTTTGGGCCTGATGGATACCGCAGCCAGGAACTCGATCTTCATCCGTTCCCCCAAGGAAAGCTTGCGAGTCTGCAGGTCCAGCTTGTCCTCAACTTTGAGCACCCGTGCAACCCGATCAACCGTCGCGGTGAATTCAGCTGCATCCCGGTCATAAACCGCCTGCAGGAAGTCCAGGTAGTCGCGGGGCGTCAGGTCGCTAAACAACTGCGAGCGGTTCCCCATCACAACGGAAATTGACCGCTTGAAGTCCTTCTGCCTTTTAACCGGATCAAAACCAGTGACCCGACTGTAGCCCGACGTCGGAAACAGCGTGCCCGTGAGCATCTTGATCGTCGTCGTTTTGCCGGCACCATTCTGACCGATGAAACCAACGGCTTCACCCTCATCAATGGTGACGTTCAACCGGTCAACCGCCCTGACCGTCACCGTCTTAGGGCTAAAAAGCGTTTTGATCGCCGAGCCCAACGTGCTTTTACGGTCAACCACCTTGTACTCCTTCGTGAGCTGGTGGGCTTCAATCACTTGCCTATTTACCTTATCACCCGTTACCTCTCCGGCTTCAAACCAACCAGATTAGTTTTAAAGCGCATATTTAATCAACTTTTTATAGTATATTTCATTAAAGCTTAATTTTTGTCTTGAGTCAACCATCAGACAGCCAAAAGAGCTTTTACTTATGCGATATTGTTGCTCGCACCAATATTAGCAAAAAATAATAAGTCCGCTTGCTTTTTATTAAAAAACATTTATAATGTAGCTATTTAAAATTAAATTAGGTGATTGCAATGAGAAAAAGAGAAAAGAAGGAAGACATCCTCCTGCAAGAACTGACGAAAATGCTGCAGGGTGATCAAATCACGCCCGCCGAAAGGGAAATTTTTGCTTATGCCAAACAGCAGCTGGAAAAGAAGGTGTACCTGCCCAGGATTGCGAGCGACCTTAAGTTTGGCCTGAACCCGCTGGCAATCAGGCAGCAGCTATCGGCCAACGGCAAGAAAATTTATCGCGAGATGCTCGACCCCAAGTTCGCAAACCGCGGCTTTGGCGCCGGCCTGATGTTTATTTTCGGTGGACATAATAATTAACTTACACGCTTAACAATAAAAAGCAAAAATCCAAAATGTTTTCGTTAAGCAATATTAGCATCCCTTTCAAGTTTGTGAAAATATAATGTAAACTCAAAATGATACGAACCTCGAAGTTGTCTTAACTTCGAGGTTCGTATCATTTTTTATCTGACTTTTTCCAAAAATTATATCAATTTAGTCTTTATCTAACTGTTCTGTTGCCGTCGAGCATAATGGTTTGTCCCTGTATGTATGAATTCTCAGGGCTAGCTAAAAAGTATGCTAAATTAGCCACGTCATCCACTTTGCCAATTCTTCTGACAGCAATTTGTTTCAATAATGGCTCCAAGCTCTCTTTTGTAGGATAATGCACACTTAACAGACCAGAGTCAATCACACGAGGAGCAATTGCGTTGACGGTTACACCCTTAGGTCCCAATTCTTTAGCTAATCCCCTCATCAAACCTTCTCCACCAGCCTTTGATGCGGGGTAAGCTACCCCACCACCTGTTCCACTTAATGCCGAGCCGGAGCTAATAAAGACTATACTACCTTTGTTTTCCAAAAATTCTTTGTAAAAAGCTTTAACTGTATAGAAGTAGCCACTTAAATTAATGTTAATCACTCTCTGCCATTCTTCTGGAGAAATTTCATCAACTGTATCAGCGTACGCAATTCCTGCATCTAAGACTAGCACGTCTATTCTTTTGAATGTTTTAATTACTTCATCATGTACATGTTCTAGATCCTTATAGCTAGACACATCTGTCTTAATAAAAAGAGACTTTTGATACATTGACGTTATTTCATCGGCAGTCTTCTGCCCCTTTTTATCGTCATAGTCAACGATAACCGTATTAGCACCATTTTGAGCAAATTTTTCTGCTATACCCTTACCAATACCATTTGCTGCGCCAGTCACCAATACTACCTGTCCTTCAAATTTTTTCATCTTATTCTCCCTTTATTCAAAATCTGCATGACGTTTAAACATTGAAGCTGAACTTTCTCCAGTTTTGTCCATTAAATTCATAACCAAACCATCAAAAGTCAGGAAAGCTAATTGTTCAAAAGTAGAACCCATTGGCTGTGTAAATTCAGCTGTTTGAAAATTGCTGGTCTTTGCCTTGCCAGGCACATTAACAATCGTATCTGCGAAGCGAGCAATAGTTGAATCTCGTACGGTTGTGAACAATACGATTTTTACCTTAGCTTTGAGTGCCTTCCGAGCTAAAACTTTTAAGCTATCTGTTTCACCAGATCCCGAACAAATGATTAATAAATCACCTGAATGCGAATGCGGTGAGCTTATTTCACCAACTAAACTGACGGAATAGCCAAGGTGAACAAGACGATTTGCAAAAGCTTGAATAGCAATCCCAGAACGACCTGCACCAGCCAAGAAAATATGTTTTGCTAGATTGACTTGTTCAACCACCTCAGCTAATTCTGCAGAATTTTCATTTTTGGCATAATTTCTTAATTGATTCAAGATATCCAAAGTGTAATTTTTCATTTTTACCACTTCTTCCGATTACTTAATTGCAGATCGCAATTTAGCTAATTGACGTTGTATTTGATTTCCATTAAATAAGCATCCGCCCACCACAAGCATATCCGCACCAGCAACTGCACAGTCACTGGCAAATTGCTCGTTAATTCCACCATCAACTTCAATTTTAATGTCTCGGTTTGCAATAATTTTTCGCACTTTTTTTATTTTTTCGATTGTCTCTGGTATAAATTTTTGCCCTGGTTGACCCGGGTTAATTGACATAACCAATACGTAATCAATTTCCTTCAGCAGATACTTTAAAACGCTTTCTGGTGTCCCGGGATTTAACGCTACACCGGCTTTAAGCCCCGCCTGTTTGATTCTTTGCATAACATAGTGAATATGCGGCGTCGACTCATAGTGGACACATATCATTTCTGCACCTGTGGCAATAGCATCGTCTATATGAGCTAGCGGATTAGCCACCATCATGTGTATATCAAACGTCATATTGCTATAATCCTTCATTGCCTTTATTTGATTAGGACCAAAAGCAATGTTAGACACATAGTTGCCATCCATCATATCAACATGTAGCTTATTTACTTTTTCTTTTTGTAAAATATCAATTTCAGTTTGCAGGTTAAGAATATCTGCTCCAAAAATTGATGGTAGAATTTCACTCAATACGAAAACCTCCAAAAATTAATCTAAAAAATTGTACTTAGCCAGTATATGAATGCATTCCATGGTTCCGATAGAGTTAAGTCTGACGACAAACCGCTAACATGAACACCACCGGTTTGAATCATCTTGGTTGCACCAGGAGCGACGTATGATTCAAGGTATAGTGAAACGCTACAGAAAATTACACCAATCAAAATAGTCCTAAATAAATTGCCCTTAGTCATTAATGTTCCAGCAACAGAAATATAGATAATTGACATCAATAAACCTACAGGAAATAGTTTGATATTAGGTAAAAACAATGCGCAAACAATAACCAGTGGTATTGTGATAACTGTTGCCGTCTCTGTAGCTGGATCTCCCAGTCCAAGGGCAATATCCATACCTATGTTAAGGTTGGTTTTTTTACCCATTTGTTTCGACATTGTTGCGCGGGCGGCTTTCCCAACTGGTGATATTCCTTCCATTAGGACCCCAACCATTTTTGGCATCAAAACCATAACACTGGCTATTCCAATAGCCATGGTAATTGCATTAGCCAAATTCTGATGTGTTAACAGTGCTAAAAGTATTCCTACAATTGTTCCAATAACTGATGATTCCCCGAAAACACCTAATTTCTGGTTAACTTTGTCAAGACTGATGTCAACCTTGTTTAGACCTGGGATCAAATCAATTATTTTGTTAATCAACCAGGCAAAAGGCATAACCCAGGCTGTATAAATAATTGTTGTACAGGTAGTACCATCGAGACCAAAGTAATCTTGCCATTTTGGAGCCAATTTATCACCAATAAATAGTGCTGCAATTGACATTCCAACAGTTACCAGCAATCCAATCCAAAAATTATTAAATAAAACATATGCTAATGCACCTGGAATTAAGAAATGCATGTAATTCCAAATATCAACATTCATCGTCTTAGTCCAGCCAAATCGGACCAAAATGATATTCAATATAATTCCAAGTAAAATTGCTAGTCCTGCAAAGGGTGCAACCCAAGATGCGGCACCAACAGCTGGCCAGCCAATATCCGTAACAGTATATCCAGAGCCCAACTTAGAATAATAACTAACAGCTGGTTTTAGAGAGGCGGTTAAAAGATTAACCACTAACGTTAACCCAGTAAAGCCAATTCCTACAGTTAATCCTGACTTGATTGCATCACCTATCTTCATTCTAAAAATCAATCCTAAAATAAAGATGATAATTGGCAATAGTGCGGTAGCCCCAATATTAATAATTGTTTTAAAGACTTGTTCTAATATTTGCATACCATTATCCCCTATCTTTATTTAACGATAATAATTCATTGCCTACCTTCTCTCTTAGTGCATCAGTATTTATTCCCGTAATAAATCCCGTTACGCTCACCAGTGGTTTATCAATTTTTCCACGGTAGTTATTTGTTGTAAAAACAACGTCGTAATTTTTACTCAGATTAGGCATTTCAGTCATACTACATTTACCTATAGTGTAATTTTTAATACCACATTGCTTACAAACATCTTCAATCTCAGCTGCTGCAATAGTTGAAGTAGCTACCCCACTTCCGCAAGCTACTAAAATACTTATCTTTTTATCCATAGATAAACCTCTTTCTATACTTATTCTGTTGTATCAATCACGATTTTAATTTCATCTGCCGTTTTACACTTCTTAATTCGCTGAACAAAAGAACCAGTTTGCAGTAATTTCATCATATCTTTAAGCAAACTCAAGTGGTTCTCCCCGTCACTAAGGCCTAACATAAAAAACGTATCGACCGGTATTTCCACCGCTGGATTATCCATCCGGTTCATGCTTATCGCTCTCGATAATGTAATTATTGCTACAAACGGTTTGCTAATATACTTGGGATCACCGTGCGGAATGGCAACCGCATAATCTTTTAGTTGCAAGGCCGTCGGATAATTATCTTCTCTTGTATTAATAAAGTTTAAGAAGCCCTTTTTAACGTATCCTTTATTTAAAAGGTCTTTTGCCACTTTCGAAAAGAGCTCAGCCCGATTTTTAGACCGATAATTCAAATAAATCGCATCTTCTTTTACATAGTCTGCTAATTGCAAAATTTTTCCGTCCCTCTCTCTCCATCTAAAAATTGTTCTAATTTTTCTGTTGCTTCCTCACTATTTGAGAGTTTAGTTAAATTGTGAATAAAATCTTTATTATCTGCTAAATGTATAAGTTCATATAATATCTGTAAATGTTCCGTTTTATTGGGTGTAGTCAACAAAGCAATAATGTGTACCTTGACCCCGTGATAAGCAATGCCCTTTTTTGATACTAGCAAAACTAGGCCAAGCTTTTGTTTATACATATCTGGATTCAAATGCAATAAGACTACTTGCCTATTTAACAAAATATACTCTGGCTGCCCAAAATATTCTTTTTTCAAAGCAATCCAAAAACTCTTTTCAACAATTTCATCTTTGATTACAGGGGCTGCAACCTTTTCCATCATCATGCTCCATGACATTCGCTGTGAAGAAAAGATTACCCTCTTATATAGCTTTTGATGAGGACACACTTTCAAATTGTTTTCGAATAAATCGCTTTCGGGAATCAGAAGTTGCATTAACCCCTTTTCAAGACCTTTTTTATCTTTAATTTTTGCAAATTCTTCAACACAGGTGATAATTTGCTGAATATCAACATTAACAAAATTTAAGTTAAATAATTTTTTGAAAACATCATTTCTTAATTTTGTAATACTTTGCCTATTTAGTATTTCGTTAACTACAAATACTGTCTTATTCGACTCAAGTGGAACAGTTGAAAAAACTAAATCATATGGCAACACAAAATTTTTATATTCCCTAATAGAACAAGCCGAGTAAAAAGATAATTCCGGAAAGGCAATGCGGAGATTATTTTCGAGTAATTTCGAAGCTGATATACCGTTAGGGCAAACTGGAATGGCACGTCCAATTTTCCTTTTATAATTATTAACCTTGTTTTGCATTAAATGTCCGCCTATGAAAATAGTGACATATGCTATTTCATCAGCAGAAATAGTCGTGCCAAAGAAATCATTTAGAGGGCTCATGGATTGTGCAACAAACTCGTACAGGTTACGATATTTGTCAATGATTTCTTCACCCATTGGATTATTGTCCGGCAATTTATATTTGATCCGATAATAAGCTGGTCTAAAATGATCAATTAATTTTTCAAGTAACTCCTTCTTATCTGGTAAAACAATAAACGACTTTAACTCAAATTCATTCAAAAATTCCCATAAAGCATTTATCAGCTGCGATTGCACAGAGACTGATATGCTATCCTGCCACTTGACGTTGGCCCCTAAGATAAATAAAGATATAAACTTTTTTTCTTGAGAATTAAGCTTTACAAAGTTTGTCTTTTTTAGAGATCGATATTCAGCAGTTTGCTTAATTTCTTGAGAATTAACTAAATCAGTTGCAACTAATAATTTGTTTTGGCGGATTCGATTTGTAATTGCTGTCAAAAATAAAATTAGTAGGAAAAAATCATCATCAGTATATTTTCTAGACAACTCTTTCTCAATGGTCATCAATTCTTTTTCTATCTTTAAACAATTATTTTCAATACTAGGAAGTAATTGCAAGCATCTTTCAAAACCAAATGCTGTATATAATTGCAAAACGTATTGATAAAGAATTATTCTTTTATTCCATTCACTACCCGTAATTGTGTAACCATTTTTTCTTGTGAAATGAACTTTCAAATTAGTCTCTTGCAATTCTAAGCGTATTTTTTTAAAATCTGCTAATACTGTATTTTTACTTACACGAAATTTTACAATAAAATCACTTAGGAATATTGGTTCAATTCTACTCAAAATCATTGTTACTATAAGTAAGCAACGTTCTTTGGGTGAAAAGGTATGCTGGTTATTTTTTCTTACACTATAGGTAAAATGATTTGATAGTTCCCTTTTAGCAGAATATGTTTTATTTTTTAAAATAATTTGTGGAAGCTTCGCGGCTTTAAGATAATCATTAATACTTTTAATTGCATAATCAACTTGTCTATCAGTTAGGTTAAACTCTTTCCTTAACTCTGCTTGCGAAATAATCCCATCCTTTACTATTTTTAGTAAAATTTCTTTATCCCGATTACTCAACTATTCTCACCTCCTTTCGTTAATATCTAAATTATAAGCGCTATCATTGACTACTGGGGCGAGGATTGGGTCCAATTTATGTAATGCTCAGTTATTAACTTGTGTTTGACTTACTGAATATAGTGTTCAATAAATAATTAATCCTTAAATAGAGGCTCACTAGTCTAATCGAAAACTCGGATTTATCCGTGTTATACTACAATTAATATGAATATTTTTTCATACAACTATGAGAAGAATTTTCGGTGACCTCCCCCACTAATAAAGCTGAACTGATCGAAGCAAAAAATACCCATTACGAGTTAGCTAATTGATTCAATGTCATAAGAATCCCACAATGTGAATTTTGCTTTTGATACTAGTACATTAAAGGGCGTACATCGGCTGCGTGATTATAATGTGCGCTATGTTTTAGCATATTTATATAAATAGCAAAATAAACCGAACTGCGGAGTTAAGACAATTCCGCGGTTTTTCTCATGGCCAAATTAACGGGCCCTTTATTTGAAAAGCAAAAAATGCCTTAGCTCCAACTAATTGGAACTAAGACATTTTAATTGTCATAACGCTTATGCCGCACACCGGCAAGGCCAGAATTCAGGTCACCTTATATTTCCGGAATATACATGTGTGTAAAAATAGTATTTACAAGAACAATCACCCCGTAAACAATTGCAGGCCTTGACGATACTCTATTCGCAATCATTAAGGTTGCCGCTGCAAAGATAATGAGCTCAATCAGTATGCGCACGGTTACGGATGCCCTCCTAGTGGACATGGGCGCAACGAAAATCGACCACACGACGGCAATTATGGCCGGCAAAACCAGCCCAACTAATAGATTCACCGGAAATTTAAATTTCATAAATCCAATTGAAACAAATAATATTACTGTAAATACTTCGATCAAAAACCTCAATATTGTATTTACTGCTATCAAAAATTGCGACATAATTTTCCTCTTGTTAATTTAAAAATTAAACTCAGTTGAACTAAGCCCTGCCGTTAACTTCGCTTCCTCGTAAAATCGTGTAATCAATAATATCATCAACAATTTTTTGAACCCGCGGTATCAGTGACTCATTTGGTTCAGAGGACGTAACATAGGTCGAGATAGCCCCGTGTAAGAGGTAAAAAATTCCCCTGTCCAAATTCGTCTTAACCTCTTTTGCAAGGCCTTTTTCCGAAACTCGGTCTAATACTTCTTCTAAAATATTGAGGCTTTTCATTCTTACGGTGTTTACTTCATTGCTAAATTTGTTTTGATCGATTCTTTCGCCCTCATACACGCTTATCAGCGGATAAATGCTGCGGTGCTCAATCCCGAAGCGGATGTACTCGTTGCAAAGCAAGCTTAACTTTTCTTTATACGTTACGTCTAAGTCGTAAATTGCCCTAAACTGATCATAAAGAATATTTAGCGGTTCTATCGCTATCAAAGCAAATAGTTCTTGTTTGCTATCAAAATAAGAGTAAATCATGGTGTGAGAGTATCCAGCTTCTTTTGCGATATCGCGTATGGACGTGTCTTTTACCCCTTTTTCCGAAAACAGCTTTCTTGCGGCATCAATAATTTTTTCTTTTGCGGTTGACATATTTTCACCTTCGTTCATATAACCAGCGGTTACTAACCGGTGGTTATAAGTGTACTGCTTTTTATTAATAAAAACAATTCTTTATTCGGTAGTGCCAAATTTTTACGCTGTGCTCTAAGCAAAGCAATAAAGCAGTCAATCTTTTGCCTTTTTGTGCCCTTATAATTTTTAGCCATGTCCCTAGCAAAACAAAAAAGCAGCCGGTCGTGCTGCTTTAAAAATAAGTTGCTCTGCCCTCTTTATCAGGTCTGCCATACTGCTCCAATTTTTTCATATATTCTTTAAATTCATCTTTGGCTCATTGCGGTGCTTTAGGGTCGATGAAAGTTTCATCATCTGTGTCACGCCAATACCTAAGTCCCTTAGGATCTATTAACATGTTAATTACCTCCTTTTGCTATCATTTGTTTCGGCTTTTTGAATTTTGTGCTGATACTTTTCCATGTCAACACTGACAACCGTTTTAATATCATTTTTACCGCTTTTAATGGAATCCAGATCAGACGCTGATGGGTACTCTGTTTGATCTTCAAGAGCCAGGCTAATTAAATCCTTAGCCATTAGCAAGGCGCCTTTCATGTCTTCGCCCTGAGTCCAACCACCTTCAATATCGGGAATTTCGACGGTATAGCCTCTTTCCTCAGGGTGCAGAATAACCGGATACGCGACAACTTTTTTCATGCTTCAACCTCCTTTGGGAATATAAGAAATAAAGGCTAATCTGTGCCTCACTTCCCTAGAAATTTTCTGTCTGCTTTCTTGAATGAAAACACCCTCTTGTAGGTTTTATTTAAATGTAATAGTTAACACTTAGACTGCTATAGTGGTTAATTTTAGTCTATGCTGGCACCGCACTAACTACATCCGAAATCCGAATATCTTAGGATAATCGACCGTAGCTCTAAGAATTTATAAAACTTCATCAGCTTCCAAGTTATGCCCCACCAGATGCGTCATACTTCGTCCTCTCGACATTTTAATTATTTATGCCATAAACACTTGTAACTAAAACGCAAAGGCAAGCTAGGCCTGTTTAAGCGAGCTAGTATTGCAAATATGAGCTTGCTCAGACAATTATATAATAAGTGCACGGTTATTTAAGAGAATAGATTCATCCTTGCGAAAATGTTGTAACCGAATGTTGTAACCTATTAGGCTAATTTCAGTTAGTTTCAGAAAATCAGAAAAAATAAAAATGCCTTAGTATCAACGTTTGAAGCTAGTTGAAACTAAGACAAATCACAAAAATTGGGATATCCGGGCTCGAACCGAAACATGCAGGAACCAGAAACCTGTGCCTTACCATTTGGCTATATCCCAGTGTTAAAAATCACCCGTACGAGAATTGAACTCGTAACTCCACCTTGAGAGGGTGGCGTCTTAACCATTTGACCAACGGGCAAAATCAACAGTAATTATTATGCCGGAAAGAGCAGATAATGTCAAGTGCTTTTTCCCCTGGTTTTTTAATTTTTACTGTGTGCTTTCCGCTAACCGGTTAAGCAAAAATTATTATAGCATAACCTGCATTTTTAATGCAACGGTAAATTTCTCTTGCTTAGCAAAAAAAATTGCCTTTTGCCATTTAGGACCGCAAAACGACCAGTTATCCAAATTTTATTGGCAAACTAAGGTCGCTCTGCTATCTTAGTTTCAAAGAAAGGAAGTTATGCTTATGCTAGTAAACCAAAAAGCGCTTGCCCGCCTCAAGGAGCTTTTCGTCACCGTCAACACGCCGGAGATTGATGAGAGCAGCACCAACCTGCGGGACAATCTGGACTACTTCTTAAACAAGCAGACCATAATCGGTTACCGCGAGGGGCGCAAGAAAATTATCGCTTATTATGAAATTGTCTCAATTCATACCCAAGGCAAAGAGGTTGTCTGTGAGACGCAAAACGGCACCTACCGGCTCAAGAAGCGGCTCTACGAGCTCAAAAAACTATTGCCCAGCCACCTGTTCGTGCAGATTTCCAGTTCTGAAATCGTCAACTTCAGCTGCATTCAGGAATTTGCACTGACGCGCAACGGCATCTACCAGGTCATCCTCAAAAGCGGCAAGACGACCTACACCTCGCGCCGTTACATGCAAGAAATCAGAAAGGAATACTTATCATGAAAAATTTTAAGGACATTATCACCCGTTCCCTTATAAGTGCACCAATCGGTGTCACAATCGGATTGGCAATTGCAATTATTTATAGTCTGGCCAGCCATTCAGAGCACGTTCAACCCTCCACCGAGCAGTTCATCCGCCAGTTTGCCACCCCCGTCCAAGCGTTTCTTGCCTCCATGTTCCTGTGGGCGCTGATTGGCATGCTTTATGGCGGCAGCAGCGTGTGCTTTGCCCAGGAAAGGTGGAGCATTACCAGGCAAACCGTTACCCACTTCTTCATTACTTACATCTCGTATACACTGTTAGCCATAATTGCGGGCTGGATGCCTTTAAGCCTTAAATTCCTCCCGGATTTTACCATCACCTACTGTTTTATTTACTTAATTACTTGGACTGTTTCCATGATTCTTGCCCGCAAAACGGTTGCGCAGATGAACAAGAAGATACGCAAGTAAGCCCATCAGCTTTCCCTAAAAACTAAATTTCAAGCCCATTTTCAGCCCCGCAGGGCAAACGACTAGCAGGGCTTTTTTTTGCCGGCAAAATCACTTCAAGGGCCAAAGCACGTCCCATTCGGATATAATATAGCTAGACAGTTTTTTACCAAGGAAAAATTCATGATTGCTTATTCAAATACCCAAAATTTAATTGAGGCCATGGTCTCCGAGCGCATCGTTCCGGGCGTCAACTATACTTTCATCAAGGGCGAGCAGGTCTTCACGTCGACCGTCGGCTTCGCCAGCAGCTACCCGGAGGTCACGCAGCTCAGTCCCTTCGCCGAATACGACCTGGCCAGCTTGACCAAGGTGCTCATCACTGAGAACATTTTGCTCAAGCTTTACGGTGAGGGCAAGATCAACTTTACCGAACCGGTCCACGATTTTATTCCCGACTTTAAGGACGAGCGCGTGCGCCTCTTCCACCTGCTCACGCACACATCCGGCATCCGCGGCTGGATTGACCACCGTGACCAGCTGAACCACGACGAGCTGCTTGACGCCATCATTCACCTGCCCGTGACAAACGAATTCGAGCACCGGATGCGCTACGCCGACACCAACTTTATCCTGCTGGGGCTGGTGGTCAAGGCCATCTACGGCCGCCCCGTTCAGGACGTCGGCTTAACCGAGATCATCACGCCGATGGGCCTCCAAGATACGACCTTCACACCTGAAAAAGCGCGCTGCGTTCCCACAACGGCAAACTCAGGCGGGGTGCTCCAGGGCATCCCCCACGACCCGAAGGCGCGCCAGCTGGGCAGCGATTGCGGTTCAGCGGGGCTTTTTTCAACTATGGAAGACCTGATTAAGATTGCGCGGGGCTATCTGGGCCTCAACCAGCATATCCTGCCCTACGGTCAAGATGTCGTCACCAGGCTCTTTGACAACAAAAATCCGGCCGGCGTTAAGCCCCGGTCCTGGGGTTGGGATCTGCGCTTTGACCCCGAGTTCCACTACCCGCTTATTCTTCATACCGGCTACACGGGCGTCTTGCTTCTCTTTGACCGTATCAAGAAGTCCGGCCTAATTCTCCTAACCAACCGCATTCACCCGACCGGCCACAACCAAATCTTTCTGACTGTCCGTGAAAAAATAATCCAGAGTTTCCTGGCTGAAAACGACCATTAAAAAAGCAGCTTCACGTGAAGCTGCTCTTTTTAACATTTCTTATGTCCGGGCATGAAGTGGTAAACCAAGTCGACCACAGCTTGAGCAAGCATGCCGCCTGCCATCCAGTACATTCCCATCATCATGTTGCCGGTAAAGGTGTAATAAGCGGTTATGCCATAAACAATTACCCATAAAATCTTAAAAAACAAGTTGTCACACATCATTGTAGTAAAACTCCCTTCAATTACCCAAATTATACCGTTTTTAGGGGCAAAATGGGGTACTTTTTTGGTTATTTAATCAGGCAGGATGCATTGCATTAAAGATAATTATTATAAAAACCGTCATGGCAAAATGTTTACATTCGTAAGCATTGCTAAATTTTTTGCAAACTTTTTTGAAGGCAAGAAAGAATTGCAAGCAAATTGCGTGTTATGTAATTTATTGACACCTCTACTCACTATTCCGTGCCTTTTTTTCAAGTCTAAATAAATTCAGGTAACTGACCAAGATCACCACACTGATGATACTCAAAAAAAGATATGCTACTCTTGTACCCTGTGCAGTATGCAACACATAATTGCCGGGGTGCTTTTGCCAGGCTGAAATAATTGCAGCCGTTACGGTTGTGCCCATAGAACCTGCATACTGCTGACCCGTCTGAAAAATGGCGGTTGCATCCGTGTGCAATTCCACGGGTTGGAGCTTAGAGGCCTCAGCCATCGTGTTGTTGAAGGCCAGTTGGCGGCCAATAATCATGATGCCGTATACAAACCCAACTATTACAGTAGGGATGTGCAAGCTAAAAATAGCAAACAGTATGCATGCTGTTAAACAGAAAATTGTTCCGGTCAGCAACGGCAATTTTGCACCCTTTTTATCATAGATGTGACCAAACCAAGGATTTAAAACCCCACTCAAAACACATCCCGGCAGCAATACTAATCCGCCAGCAAGGGAACTAGCATGATTAACAATCTGAACGTAGTTAGGTACCACAAAGCTGGTACCAATGTTAATAAACTGCAGTAGCAAATACGAGATCATGGCAAAAATGAACGGTTTATTTTTAAAGACTTTGAGGTTAATTAGCTTTTTTTGGCTAGAACGCCCTAATCTAATGAAGACCGTCACTAGTATTGCTACCATTATCATGCTAATCCAAAAGCCCCAGTCATTTAACCCATTGCTGACGCGGTTAAACCCGAGATTAAAAATCACCATTGCGGCTGCAAGCACGCCGTAACTTACCCAGTCAAATTGCGGGTGCGTTTTTTCATGGTACTGTTCAATCGTCAAGAAACCCATAATTAGAATTATTAGGGCCAATAGTCCCACGCTAAAAAAGATTAGCGGCCAGCTAAAGTAATAAACCACCATTCCGCCAAACGTTGGTCCAAGCGAAGGTGCAAGAATGATAACGAGTCCGGTCAGGCCCATGTAAAAGCCCCATTTTTCCTGCGGCATTAATTCGACTACCAGGTTAAACATTAACGGAATTGACAGACCTGCACCGATTGAAGAAATTAGACGACCAGCAAGCAAAGCCCAAAAATTTACCGCCAAGCCGGCGACAACGGAACCAACAATGAACGAAAGCGCAGCGGTCAAAAATAGTTGTCGCGCTGACCAGCGCTCATTGAGGTATGAGCTTGAAACCATGATAATCGCAATCATCAAAAGATATCCTGTAGTTGTCCACTGGACCAATCCTAGTCCAATGTGAAACTGCTTCATCAGAACGGGGAAAGTAACGTTCAAACTAGTCTCGGTTAGGATTGACACGAAGGCCATCAACGCACAGCTAATGATTGCTAAGATATATTTTGTATTAACACTTTTATTTCTCATAAAATCACCTTGATAAAAAAAGAGCAAAAAGTTTAATTAACTTTTACCCTTTTAATTGTATAACTATCATGCACATTTTATCACGATAGCGTGCTATATTTTTCTAATATTCTAAGATTATCGAACCAAAATTCAAGCAGATACACTCTTCGAAAGCAGCATGGCCTATAATACATTGCCTACTTGCCAAACCTGCTCGTCAGGTCATCGTGCAATTCTTCATAGCCCGGCTTGTTAAGCAGGCCGAACATGTTCCGCTTGTACTCCTCAACACCAGGCTGGTTGAACGGGTTGATTCCGTTCAGGTAACCAGAAATGGCAATTGCAAGCTCAAAGAAGTAGATGAGGTAACCCAGCGTATGTTCCGTTTGGTCGGGAATGTTGACCGTCATAACGGGCACGCCGCCGTCCGTGTGGGCCAAGACAACGCCTTCATAGGCCCGCTCGTTGACGTAATTCAGGCTCTTGCCAGCCAAAAAGTTCAGTTGGTCTAAGTTGCGGTCATCGGCCGGAATTTTGACGTCATGTGCAGGATTTTCGACTCTAATCACGGTCTCAAACAGGTTGCGCATGCCCTCTTGGATGTATTGGCCGAGGGAATGCAGGTCGGTGGTAAAGTTGGCGCTGGCTGGCCAAATGCCCTTGTTGTCCTTGCCTTCCGACTCACCCATCAGCTGCTTGCACCACTCACTAAACATCCTTAAAGTTGGTTCGTAGTTTTCGACAATTTCGGTCGTGTAGCCCTTGCGGTAAAGAATATTGCGCAGAGCTGCATACTGGTATGGCGTTGCCTTCTTTAAGTCGGTGTCACGGTAGTCGCTCCGGGCATCGGCTGCACCCTTCATCAACTGATCGATGTCTGCACCAGCTGCAGCGATTGGCAGAAGGCCAACGGCGGATAAGACGCTATAGCGGCCACCAATATCGTCAGGCACAACGAACTCCTCGTAGCCCTCGGCGTCGGCCTCGGTCTTCAGTGCCCCCTTGGCCCGGTCGGTAGTCGCAAAAATGCGTTTTTGCGCTTCTTCTGCACCATATTTTTGGATCAGCTTTTCCTTGAAAATTCTGAAGGCAACGGCCGGTTCGGTCGTCGTCCCCGACTTGGAAATAACATTGACGCTGAAGTCCTTGTCACCCAGCCATTCAACCAGGTCATGCAGGTATGAACCAGAAAGCGAGTTGCCACAGAAAACAACGGTGGGGTACTTTTCTGTGCCCTTGCCATAAAAGGCCCCGTTCAAGAACTCAATGGCCGCCTGGGCACCGAGGTATGAGCCCCCAATACCGATGCACACCAAAACCTCAGAGTCGCTCTGGATCTTCTTGGCGGCCTTCTTGATACGGGCAAATTCATCCTGATCATAATCAACCGGCAAGTCAATCCAGCCCAGAAAGTCGCTCCCAGCGCCGCTTCCGTCCCGCAATTCTTTGTTTGCAGCATCAACCATGGCCTGCATTTCGCCTAGTTCATTATCGTGAACAAACGGCGTCAACTTCGTGCTGTCAAACTTAATTAAACTCATATAATACGCTCCCTTTACAGAATTAAATATTTATTTCACAAGACCATTTTAGCAATCTTACGGCACAAATACCAGTGCCCGTTCACTGTATTATAACCTACCCCGAACCCGCTGGCACGCCCAAAAAAGCAGGTAGCCTAAAGCTGCGCCGCAAACATTGAAGAAAACATCATCAATATCGCTGATCCCGGTCTCCAGCAAAAATTGCATCCCCTCAATGAAAGCCGAAAAGACGGCACCTGCCAGGATGATGCGGAAAAAGTTTTGCTTCTTAGAGAAAACAAACGGTGCCAAGAAGCCAAACGGTATGAAACAGAGAACATTGCCAAACGAGTTGTAAATAAAGTCAAGCCTGCTCTGGGCGTAAATCATTTTCCAGGTTTCCTTTAAGAAAACCAGGTTGATATCACTCAGGGGCCGATGCCAGTTGAAATTGAGGGCCCACGGGAAGTATGCGCTGCGGAAGGTCGTCAGCATGAGCAGCAGAAGCAGGTAGAAGGCAAACATCCAAACCATGGCCTCGGACTTAACCGTTCGGCGCCGCCTAATCGCCAGCAGCCAAAAGAGGCGCAGCACCATGAAAACCAAGAAGTAAAAAATTGTTTTGTCGAGCGCCAGCATTACGAGCTTGATAAGTGCAAAGTGGTTTATCCTGGTTGCATAAAGCTGCGCGAGCAAATTATAAAGCGGTCCTAAAAAAATCATGTCTTATTCAATTCCTAAAATAGTATTTACCTAAATTATACTCAATGTTGCCCGCTTAATTCTTAAAAAATGACTAACAATACCGAAAAGATTGTCTAAGCCACCTTAAACTTTTAAAATAAAAGACTAAGGAGCGTTCACTTTGAATAAAAAGAATCTGACCAAGTTCATTCAGACCCGCACAGGCTTTCTTTGCCTTCTAGTTTTGTTATTTACATTGAAGTATGTTTTTGTTGCCTACCACGACTTTAACCTGGGGCTCTCAGACCCCTACCAGCACCTGATTATGTGGATCAGCCCCATTGGAAGTGCCCTGCTTCTTTTTGGCATCGGCTTTTATTTTCCGAAGCCCATCGTGTCCTACTGCGTGATGCTCTTCATGGACTTTGTCAACACCGGCTTGCTCTTCGCCAACGTCCTGTATTACCGCCAGTTTGCCGATTTCATTACGGTTAAGACCATCGCCAACACCAGCAAGGTCGCACCGGGATTAGGCAAAAGTGCCGTAGCCATGCTCCAGCCAACCGACATGATTATCTGGTTGGATCTGATCATTGTTATTGCCCTGCTTATTGCCCGTAAGATCACGATTGATCCGAAGGCGTACGGCTTGCTCACCCCGTTTGCGGTCATTTCTTTTGGCATGCTTGTTTTAGTGCTAAACGTCTTTCTCGCCGAAACATCCCGTCCCCGTCTGCTCGGTACCACCTTCGATCGCTCCTATATCGTCAAGTATCTCGGCATCGATGCCTACACGGTCTACGATGGCATTAAAAATGAACAGACCGAACAAGTAAATCGCAATGCCAACACGGCTGACCTCAATAAGATCCTAGCCTACACTAAGAAAAACAAGCTGCCTAAAAACACCAGATACTTCGGCGTCGCCAAGGGCAAAAACGTGATTGTGATTCACCTGGAAAGCTTCCAGCAGTTCATTATCAACCTAAAAGTCAACGGCAAGGAAGTCACGCCCTTCCTCAACTCGCTTTACCACGATCGCCACACCCTGAGCTTTGCCAACTTCTACCACCAGGTGGGGATTGGCCGTACCAGCGATGCCGAAAACATGCTGGAAACAAGTACTTACGGCATCTCGGACGGTTCCCTTTTTACCGCGCTGGGCAGTTCCAACACCTTCCAGGCGGCGCCCCAGATCCTAAGGGAAAAGGGCCACTACACCTCTGCCGTTTTTCACGGCAACGTCGCCTCATTCTGGAACCGCGACGAAGTTTACAAGAACATGGGCTACAATTACTTTTTTGATCAGAACTACTTCAGCGCCAATAAGAACGACCGCATTGGGTACGGCATCAAGGATAAGCTGCTATTCGCTGAAAGCATCAAGTATCTGGAACGGATGCAGCAGCCGTTTTATGCAAAATTCATTACGGTGACCAATCACACGCCCTTCGACATGGACGATGAGGACCTTGATCCCAGCTTTAAGACAACGACCACCCCTGACAAGTCCATCAACAATTACTTTGAAACGGCCCACTACCTCGACCAGGCCGTCCGCGAGTTCTTTTCCTACCTAAAAAAATCTGGCCTGATCAACGACACGATGGTGGTCATCTATGGCGACCACTACGGATTGACCAATTCTGAAAATGAAATCCTGGCACCAGTTGTTGGCGAAAGTTCAGATACCTGGAACAACTTCAACAACGCCCAGATGCAGCGGGTCCCGTTCATGATATATTCGCCCAAGCTAAAAGGCGGAATCAGGCAGGACGTGGCCGGAGAAATTGATGTCCTGCCCACCCTGTTGCACCTTCTGGGCATTGACAACCACAACTACATTCAGTTTGGCACCGATCTGTTGTCGCCGCGCTATCAGCCCTGGGTCGTATTTCGCAACGGCACAATCGTCAGCCAGAAATACGTTATTATTGGTGGCAAGGGCAGAAAAGGCATCGTCTACGACCGGCAAAGTGGCAAGGAGATTGTTAACTATACTAAACGCGAAAAGGTGGAAATCGCCCAGCTAGCCCGGGAGGGGAAAAAGCAGCTCAAGTATTCTGACTTGCTCAACAACCACAACCTCCTGCGCTTCTATACGCCAACTGGCTTTAAGCCGGTTGATCCGGATCAGTTTGACTACCTGACCAACTTCCAGCAAATGGAAGACCTGCGCAGCACGCTCAAAGGCAGGTCAAGCGCACTGATCAATAGGTACCGCAAGTCCACGACCGCACTTTACAGAACCGACGCGCCCGAATTGAAGGGGCGCCGCGATGAAATAACCGCCATACCAGAATCAGTTGCTGGAAATCATTTAAGCGAAAAGAAAAATAAAGCTGGCAAAAATAAAAAAACGTCCTATAATTAGCAAATAACTTTATTAAAATAATAATTTGCACTGGAGGTTGTTTTTGATGCTTTATCTGATTATTTTTGTTCTCGCTATCCTAATATTTTTGTCTTGCTGCCGCGTCGTACCGCAAAACAATGAGGGCCTGATTGAAACACTGGGTAAATACTCCCGGACCGTGAAGGCTGGTCTGGTCTTGGTTATCCCGGTGGTCCAGAAAATGCGCCGCGTTTCTCTAGCGATGTTTCCGGCCGAGATTTCCAAGTACTCAATCATTACCAAGGATAACGCCGAGATCACCACGAGCCTGACGCTAAATTACCTGGTGACGGACTCCTACAAGTACTTCTACAACAATACTGATTCCGTTAAGTCCATGGTAGAGCTGATTCGTGGCCACTTACGCGACATTATCGGTCGCATGGACTTGAACGACGCATTGGGTTCAACCAGCAGTATTAATACCCAGCTTGCCGAAGCCATCGGAGATCTAACTGACCTCTACGGTATCCGTGTGGTCCGGGTCAACATCGATGAACTGTTGCCGAGCGTCGAGATTCAACGGGCAATGGACAAGCAGCTAACTGCCGACCGGGAAAAAATTGCGGCCATTGAAAAAGCTGAAGGTGAAGCCAAAAACATTGAATTGACGACCAAGGCCAAGAACGATGCACTTATTGCTACTGCTAAGGCCAAAGCCGCGGCGGTAAAAACAGAGGCGGATGCCGAGGCATACCGTATTAACCAATTGCAAAACTCCCTCTCCCAGGCTGGCGAAGGCTACTTCAAAAACCAAAGCCTGGACAGCTTCAACAAGCTGGCGGCAGGCCCCAATAACATGATTGTTGTCGGCAAGGATGAAATGACCAGCTTAGGAACGCTTCCGGCTGCTTCCAAGGTCTGGCATAAGGCCACAGAAGAAACAGACTAGCCTATAATAACGGTACACAAAAAAGCACTTCACTAGTGAAGTGCTTTTTATTTACGCGTCATTGGCCTTATTCTTGCTTATGGCTACTTATGGTCTCTGAATCCCCTGGTCTTTTCATGCTTTACCTGGTCGGGATCAACGTAATCGACCGGCAATTCGTGGCGGTCCAGCAGAAACTTCTTCAAACTTTTTTCGGTTGTCATAATGGGAAAAATAATGAAGAGGTAAAACGTCAGAAGCCAGAGCAAGAAGTACCGGTCCCAGTCTAGCAGGTGAACCATAACCCCTATCACAAGCTGAAGCACGCCGAACAGAATAAAGTATAAACTGCCCCTTTTTTGTGCAAAGCGAAAGCTGGCGTGGTTGACCCGGGCCAGGTACGAATAGTAGCCGTAAAAGGGATTGGGCTTCTTAGCCGGCGAAATTACCCACAATAGCCCAACAACCGCAATAACCGAACCACAAGCAATATAAATCATGCGTCCTTCCTTTCTCCTGGGAACTAGTCCTCATTTCCCGGTGCAGAAATTATTATTTTCATTTTACCAGTGAACGCAAAATTCTTCATCATATTTGGAACAATCAAATTGCTTCCTAGGGATAATTCATACGTTTGCGAACCCGCAACGAGCTGCCCTGAACCGGCAATGACCGTGACTAGCAGGTACGGGTGCTCTTTTAGCCCCGTCTTCCACGTTCCGTCTAGGTCAACCTGCCACAGGTAAAAGTGCGGTGACAGTGGCGGCTTGACCAGGGTCTTGATGCTTGCATCCTGCTCTCTTCTTGACTGAATGGCAATCTTAGGGTCAACGTGGGGCACCGTCGTTACGTCAATCGACTTTTGCGTGTGCAGTTCGCGCGTCTTACCCGTCTTCTGGTCGACGCGGTCGTAGTCGTACAAACGGTAAGTAACATCGCTCGACTGTTGGGTTTCAATCACGAGGATTCCCTTGGTCAGTGCGTGAATCGTGCCCGAAGGAACATAGAAAAAGTCGCCTGCCTTGACCGGAACCTTGCGCAGAAGATTGTCCCAGTCGCCGCTGTGAATCATATCCGCAAGTTCAGACCGCGTCTTGGCCGTGTGGCCGTAAATCAGGTAAGAACCCGGATCCGCCTGCAAGACGTACCAGCTTTCGGTCTTACCGCTATCGTTTTCAACACTGCGGGCGTAGTCATCATCCGGATGAACCTGGACGGACAGGTTGTCGTTGGCATCGAGAAACTTGACCAGAAGCGGGAATTCCTTGCTCTTGGGATTGCCAAATAATTCCGGGTGCTCCTGGTAAACCTCCCGCAGGCTCTTCCCCTTCCAGGCCCCCGCCTTAACGGTTGACGCATCGTCCTTGTAGCCCGAGATGACCCAGGCCTCGCCCACCTTGCCATCGGGAATATCATAGTCAAAAATCGTCTTTAACTTGCGGCCACCCCAGATCTTGTTTCTAAAGTAGGGTGTCAAAAAAATTGGTTCCATATTGTATCTCACCTCACATTAAGTTTAAACTTTTGCCGGCAAAAATTAAAACGATTTTTTGCCAACTGACTTTGAATAATCATAATATTATTTTGGTTGCAATTTCAGCTGCTTTGTGCTCTATAAATTCCCCCATTAAAAGCCTGCCAGAGATCTGGCAGGCTTTTAGGGGAGATAGTTTACTACTTACTTCTACAATTACTGTTGCTTCTTCAATTTATCCAGACGTGATTCCGCAATCTCGTTTTCTAAATCATGTTCGTATTCTTCAGTCTGGACCTTGTCCCAACCATAGTAATCCGCCATGTGGTTAATAACGCCAGTTTTAACCCGGTCCAGGGTATCACTCTTAAACAAGACGTGGTAGGTCCTGCGCAGTAGATAATCAACCGGAGTTAGAGCCATTTCTTCAGCTAACGAGTAGTCTAATGCTGCGGTTTCGCCCAGGCTTAAACCATTGGCCGGGTTAATCTTTCTTGCATGATCATAAATCTGATCTGCTTCTGAGCCGAACAAGTTGGCAATTTCCTTAGCGTCATCCGCACTTAAGCCAGCATCAACGCCGCGCTTAGCAATATTTGCCAGTTCTTCCTCGGCGTTGTCAGAATCAAAGTCACCACCAGCAACCTTTATCTTGGCTGAATCCCTAAGTGTAAAGTCCTTGCCAAATTTATCATGCAGGTCCTGCTTAATCATAGCCATCGCTCCGTTGGCCATAATCCGGTAATCGGTCAGTTTGCCACCCGCTAGCGTAATCAGGCCGTCATCGGCTTTGGTCAGCGAGCTGCCACGCGATACGGCTGAAGGAGCCGAGGTACTGTCCGATACGCTGGCGCCTGAAGTCGCATCCGCGGCCGTGTTATCTTCAATCTCCAGCTCGATCAACGGACGAACCCCGGCCCAGCTGGCTTCAATATCATTAATCGTGAGGTGAGCACTCGGATATTTTTTATTAATGATGTTCAAGAGGTAGTCTACGTCGGACTGCTCAACTGTTGGGTGTGCATAATCACCCGTAAAATCGGTATCAGTCGTTCCAAAGTACGTCTTGCCCTCGCGCGGAATGGTAAAGATCATCCGGCCATCGGCGGTACCTGAGCCAAAATAGGTCGGTTGCGGGACCTTTAAGCGAGACTGGTCAACAACCAGATGAACCCCCTTAGTCGGACGCAAACGCGGCTTTTTGTAGATCGTGTCATCTTCTTCACGGACGATGTCAGACCACGGACCAGAAGCATTGATAACAAGATTGGCGTGGATGTCAAACTCTTCACCAGTCAAGTTATCGTGAACGCGCACGCCGTTAACTTGTTTATTGTCGTCGTGCAAAATCTTAATGCTCTTCAGGCGGCTAACGGTAAGGCAGCCAAAGTCATGGGCCTTCTTGATATTTTCCAAAACCAGACGCGAGTCATTATTCTGGTAATCAAGATAAACCCCGGCCCCCTTCAGGTTATGCGGATTTAACTGTGGCTCCCACTTTAGGACCTTGTCCCTATCAATGGTGTAGTTGGCATACTTCATCAGCGGCGAATCGCCCTCGATACCAGCTAAGTGGTCGTAGAGATCCATGGCAACCTTAACCGAAAACATCGTGAATGTCGTTCCCGGCTCGTCATAAATGGGCAAAATCATCGGATCCGGCTGTGTCATGTGCGGCGCAATGTGCTGGATAACCGCACGTTCCTTGACGGTATCCGAAACCACCTGAACATCAAAAGTCTTCAGGTAGCGAATGCCGCCGTGAACCAGTCGCGTCGACCGGGATGAAGTTCCACCACCGAAGTCCTGCATGTCGATTAACCCCGTCTTCATATTGGCAACACTGGCCTGCAGGGCAATTCCCGCCCCGGTAATGCCACCCCCAATAACGAGCACATCTAATTTTTCCATTTTCAAGCGCTTTATTTCATCTTTACGGCTTTTAATTGAGAATGCCATTGTTTACACTCTTTCTATAATACACAATTTACTTTTGATAAGGCTTGTATGCAAAGCTTTGGGCTGCCTTAACCGCAGACTTCCACCCTTCATACAAGTGGTCACGCTCCTTGGCGCTCATCTTTGGCTTGAAGGTCTTGCCCACCTTTTGAATCTTCTTAATCTCATCAACATTCTTCCAAAAGCCCGTCGCCAGTCCAGCTAAAAAGGCTGCACCCATCGCTGTTGTCTCAAGATTTGCTGCCCGTTCAATGTCAATGCCAAGAATATCGGCCTGGAACTGCATCAGGTAGTCATTGTTAGCAGCCCCACCGTCAACCTTGAGCTTCGGAATTTTGATATTGGTATCCTTGTACATGGTATCAATTACGTCGCGACTCTGGTAAGCAAGCGACTGCAGCGTCGACTTAGTAAAGTCGTCGCTGGAAGTACCACGGGACAGTCCGAAGACTGCACCACGCACGTTTGAGTCCCAGTACGGTGCGCCTAAACCGGTAAAGGCCGGAACCACAAAGACCTCGTTGCTATCCTTAGACCGCTTGGCTGCTTCTTCCGACTGCGGTGCATCATCAATCAGCTTTAACTGGTCGCGCAACCACTGAATTGCGGACCCAGCCACGTAAATACTGCCCTCAAGGGCATAGTTGACTTTTCCGTTAATGCCATAAGCAATTGTCGTCAACAAGTTGTTAGCCGAGAACTTCGGATTTTTTCCCGTGTTCATCACGGTAAAGGCACCCGTGCCATAGGTATTCTTAATCATCCCCGGTTCAAAAGCCAATTGCCCAAAGAGTGCGGCCTGCTGGTCACCGGCCATGCCAGCAATCGGAACCTGGCTGCCGTAGAAGTGGTATTCAGCGGTCTTACCGTAGACTTCCGAGTTCGATTTAACCTCGGGCAGCATTTGCCGCGGAATGTTCAAAAGTTTGAGAATATCATTGTCCCAGTCCAGCTTGGTAATGTTGAAGAGCATGGTCCGGCTGGCATTGGAATAATCAGTCACGTGAACCTTACCACCAGTAAGTTTCCACACCAGCCATGAATCAATTGTTCCAAACAACAACTCACCTTTTTCAGCGCGTTCTTGCGAACCAGGCACGTGATCTAGAATCCACCTAATCTTAGTTGCAGAAAAGTATGCATCGGGAATCAGGCCCGTTCTCTCGTGGATTAGCTGCTGGTGCCCGTCCGCAATCAGCTTATCAGCTAAGTCTGAAGTCTGACGCGACTGCCACACAATCGCGTGGTAAATCGGCAGGCCCGTGTTTTTATCCCAAATAACCGTTGTCTCACGCTGGTTAGTGATTCCGATTGCAGAAATTTGCTCCGGCTTAATGCCCGAATTAATAAACGAATTGGCAATGGTCGACAGAACTGAATTCCAAATTTCATTGGCATCATGTTCTACCCAACCTGGCTTAGGAAAATATTGGTTGAACTCCTTACGCGAATCAATTACTTTCTTCCCAGAGTGGTCGAGAATGATTGCACGCGTACTAGTTGTACCCTCATCAATCGCTAAAATATACTTTTCAAGCATTTCTATTTCTCCTTTTTGGTTTTGATTTAGATTTAAAGTAACCGCAATATTTCTTACACACCTGATTTTACGCTCGCTTTCAGTTAAGCGCTAACATATAATGGTAATAACTTATTAGGTAAAGTTATAAGCAAAGGACAAACTAATATGAAATATAACCTGCTAACATTCAAATACTTTATGGATGTAGTCGAAACGCAAGGCTTCACCCCAGCGGCCAAGAGAAATTTTGTTTCCCAAACGGCGATCAGCAACGCCATCAAAAATTTGGAAAAGGAGTTAAACGTTCAGTTGATTGAACGGTCTACTTCTCACTTTAGGGTAACAGTCGCCGGCATCAACCTTTACCATTATGCGGTGCCTTTGATGAAGCAATATTATGAATTTAGTCAAAAGGTGGGCCAGTTAGATAACGCGCACCGCATCTTGCGCATCCGCTACCTGCGGGGATTCGGGTACTGGACGATCAAGTTTGCACACTGCTTAAAAGAAGCAAATCCGGACCTACACCTGCATTTGGACACCGAAAAGTTTTCCGATAGCATCCCCAAACTTGATGTGGGTGATTACGATGTCTTGATTGGCTTTTCAACTGCAGTCAGTAAAATCAAAAGCATCCATAAAAAGAAAATCGATACCGCCAATTTTGGCATCCTGCTTAATCCGGATATGCTTGAAGAAGACGGCCGGGTTAATAAGTGCGCGCTTGCCCAGCAACCCCTGTTTTTGCAAAAATGGTCTGCGACCGATAGCAATGACGTTCAAACAAAAATCAGAAGCGTTTTGCACAATATGAAAATCGACTATCAGAATGTCAGCTACCGGGACAGTTTTGATGCGGCACTTGCAAATGTTGTATTGGGGCAGGGAATGGCAATTTACCCCCGCGAATTGCCGATTCCCCAGATATATGCGGATCACCTGGTCTACATGCCTGAATTGCCATCATTAAAATATGACGTTGTGGCCATCTACAAAAATCCGGCCATCGCCCATATTTTAGATAAAGGACTATCAAATTAGTTATATAAGTATTATGAAATTATTTTAAATTTTAATAACATTTAGTTATAAGTTGAAGACGGAATCAAACGGACAACCAGGAAAATTGCAAACTAATAAGTTTGTTTTCCGCGTGAGAAATTTTGTGCGGCATTCTTTGTTCCCAGTGAAATAGTGCGGAGTTGTCAAAAACAATGACCTCTTGCCTTTCAGGGGGCCTGGCAACAAAGCACGTCACAATTTTAAAATCCAATCGGTGACAAAAAAATATTTACAAGCAAGGTCTGCGCGAATTAACCGTCCACGGCTTTTGCCACGCCTCCGCCACTCTCAATAAGAGTCAAAGCATTAAAGACGTTCAGGCAGTCATGGGCCACGTAAATATGAGCATAACAGCTAATACTTACGCTTACATGTTGGATGAATTAAAGCAAAAATCAGATAACCAAATCGTCAAAATACTTGACGAAATTTAACTAGTCGGCGAACATTTGGCGATCATAGACAAGCAAAAAGCCCTCAACCACAATGGTTAAGAGCTTTTTAATATGGAGATGAGGGGAATTGAACCCCTGTCCAGACGCATTCCGTCACTGACATCTACAATCATAGTTATACTATTTGAACTTCACTAGTCCAAAACGCCATATAACAGGGCTAGGATGGACTAGCTAACCTGAAATGACTCTTTTTAACTATTCAGGTGAGGTAGTTAAACGTAGCTCACTAAGTTGATACTTGCTGCTAGACGTGAGCAATCCGGTAGCAAGCAACGCAAGGCCTAAATTAGGCAGCTAATGCGTATGAATTTTCTTTATTTGCAGTTAGAAAAACTGTGACGTTTTTATGTAGACGTGACCTACAAATTGCAGTCAATGCGAATCTACGCCTGTCGAATCCCAAAACATCCCCTTAAGACAATATAATTATAACATATTTGAGATTCACTTACTACAAACCAGATCTCACCCCAAAGCCACTTAGTTAAAAGTAAATTTAAAGGATTGCTCAATGTCGACAGCATCTTTGCCTGCCGTGACATAGTTCGCATGTTCCTTAGCCAAATCAGAGCCATTATCCATTACCACGGCAGTGCCGACAAATTTAAACAGCGGAACATCATTTTGTTCATCGCCGATTGCCATTACTACGCCAGGCACATTCGCTAATTTTTTGCCAAAAATTCTAACGCTACCCTCTTATTGATATTTTTCACTTTTAAGGGCATCTGACTTTTCCTTTTCGTCGGCAAAGACCACCTTGATAGCAGGTTTATCTTCGACCAACTCTTGGGCTTTTCACACAAAAAGGCCAGCACTATTCTGCCAAGCCTGTACTACCGTAATCCAGCCAATATTGTGATTGCTCGTGATAATGCGACTTATAGAATCAACAAAGTTAAATGCCAGCCGGTGGTCATTAGCACATCGTTCAACTTTTTCGTAAGTTGACCGACTCAATTCGTTTTTCTTCAGTACCTGACCAAACACTGGCTTACTTACTGCTCCGTTAAAGGTAATCACATACTGGTCAGCGTCTTCGATTGCCAGCTCCTGCAAAAATGTTTACCGCCAGCTAGCGGGCAATCAGAACACAAGACCACTTCGCTTTTTTGCGCAATCGCCTGTTTGATTACGCGTTTAGTTGTCTCAAGCAGGATTTTATGCCGTTTAATAAAGTATCAACAACACCAATTGCTACCAATTTAATCACTCATTCTGCTCTTCAAATTTTCCATAATGGCCTTCCTGATCGCGCCATGCTTCTTTTCATCATATTGATATTTTGCGTCTGTCCAAAAATGAGAATCATATAACCAAACTGGCTTAACCAATCTTTCTGGTGCTTCCGCTTGGTATCGCGGAAAGATATGCGCATGCAAGAAGTGATCTGTATTACCTAAAATATCATAATTGATTCTTGCCGGGCTACATGCTGATAATATCGCATCCCCCAGCAAAGTCATATCTTTTAAAAATTTTACTCTTTCTGCTAGCTCTAAATCGTTTAAAGTAGCAACCTTTCTTTTAGGCAATAGTACACAATATCCTGGCAAAAATTGTGTGTCACCGATAACAGCATAGCCACCACTTAATTCTGCTATTACCAATGGATTATTACCAGCAGTTGCAGCACCAATCCGATCAGTTCGCCAATCCTTCATATTTCAATCCTTTTTTAGACAAGAAAAGACTGCTAAGAGCCATGCCTTAACAGTCTAAATTTAAAATTTACTTTAGTTCAAATGAGCCAGACGCACAACGTCACGCTCAATCATCAATTCTTCATCAGTTGGGATAATCATTGCCTTGATCTTGGAATCAGGCTTTGAAACGAACTTTTCACCATTTGACTTGTTCGCCTCATAGTCAGCTTCTAAGCCCATGAACTCAAATGACTTCATGATCTTTTCACGGACATCAGCATCGTGTTCACCAACACCAGCCGTAAAGACAATGGCGTCAACACCCTCCATCTCAACAACGTAAGAGCCCACGTACTGTCTCACGCGGTTGACAAAAATGGCCCGTGCCAAGTCGGCCTTCTTATCGGAGTTATTTTCCAAATCACGCATGTCGGAGGAAATTTCTGAAATGCCCAAAAGGCCGGACTTGTCATTCAGGATTTCAATCATCTGGTTGATGTCAAGGTTATCCTTGTTCATAATGTATTGCAATACGGATGGGTCAACATCACCTGAACGGGTGCCCATGGTGATACCAGCAAGGGGCGTGAAGCCCATTGACGTATCGTATGACTTACCGCCTTTAACAGCAGTCACCGAAGCACCCGAACCCAAGTGACAAACAACCAGTTTCAAGTCCTTAGCGTCCTTGCCCAGCATTTCGGCAGCACGACCAACAATGTAGCGCACCGAAGTACCATGCGCACCATACTTGCGCACACCGTATTCCTTATAGTACTTATAAGGAATCGAGTACATGTAGTGTACAGGATCCAAGGACTGATGAAAGGAAGTATCGAAAACGCCTACTTCTGGAACGTCAGGCAGCAGTTTCATGAAGGCTTCAATGCCCTTGCCCTCAGCCGGGTTATGAAGGGGTGCGTATTCCTTCAGGTCATAGATTTTTTGCAACTTGTCCCGGTCGATGATGGCCGAATCAGCAAAGTCTTCCCCACCGGCAACGATTCTGTGTCCAACACCAACAATTTCGCCCAGATCATCAATAACCTTGTATTTCTTAAGAGCTTCGAGCAATAAGTTGACCGCAGTTTCTTGGTCGGGAATGGCAATTTCTTGGGAATGCTTTTCACCGTTAGCCAGTTTGATTTCAAAAGAAGAACCATCGATGCCAACCCGGTCTGCAATCCCCTCTGCCAAGACTTTCTCTTCCGGCAAGGCAAAAAGCTTATACTTAAAAGAAGAACTCCCCGAGTTAATCGCTAAAACTTTTTTCATAAATTAGTTTCCTCCGTACACATGATTTTTATTTTTTCACAAATTAATGAATGTTTTTAGTATACCACTCATTCAGTTTAACATTAAGCTCAATTAGATCTTCTTCTTTTTTAAAAGTATCCAACTTTGTGAGCAAGACCTCACTGCTGCCGATATTCTCGCCGTGATTTTGGAATACCAAAATGGCTTTTTGATTAAACTTGTTCTGAAACAAATTATCAGGCAGCTCAACGATTGCACGGAGGAAAACTTTTTCTGATATCCAGGGCATGATGTCGCTTCCGGCTTTACCCGCAAGTATCGCCCGGGGCACGACTAAGAAGGCGTACCCAGCCGGCTGCAGGTTTTTAATTATTTGCTCAATAAACAAAAGGTGTGCAAAGGAGTGCCCCTTCACGGCCCTGGTGGCAAAGTTAGCCGCATTTTCATCGAGCGGATAGTATCCGACCGGCAAATCGGCAACCACCGCATCCGGACTGGAAAACAGCCAGGGGGTCAGTGCATCCTGGCAGTACAAGTCAACGTCCAGCCCGTTCAGGTACGCGCCAACGTCGGCAAAATTGAGCATTTCCTCATCGTTATCAATTCCCACTAGCCGATAGTCACCCTTAGAGTGATTGGCCTTTTTTAGCTGGTCGACAACTGTATATAGCAAGCCGCCTGTACCAATTGCCGGATCAGCAATTGCGACCCGGTCAGTTGGGAGCAATTTCTGCATAAACATGGCAATAATGGTTGCTACAACCGACGGTGTCGGCATCTTGTTGACATCCAAGCCATCCTCAGTAACAGCCTTGAGGGTCAGGTAAGTATAAATTTGCACTTTGGTTTTTGGTGCCAGCTCAGCGTAGTTCAAGCCCGCGTATTTTTGACTTAATTTGCCAACGGTTTTCTTATCGGGGGCCCCCAACTCAACCTTTATCTGTCCCTTTTCAAGGTTATCAAACGTTTCGGTCAGCGCTTCGCCAAAGGACACGTTCAAGGCATCCTGCAGGCAAGTAACACAGTCCAGAAATTTGTTAAACAATTCTACAATTTTATCCATCGCTTATCTCCCTTATCTTCTTAGACATTTTAATAGAAGTAAGGCAGTCAACGCAAGAAAATCAGTTGTTAACCAGGTACTCAATCAGCAAAAAGTCATTCTGCATGCTGTCCCGGTAGATTGTCTGGTAAAACTGCAGAAAGATTAAGCAGGTCATCAGAACCAAAACGCTGCTTAGCAATGCACTAGCTTTCAGCCTTAACGGTTTTTTTGGCTTCATTCTTTTTCTTCTCCTTCGGTCTGGGATCCAGCTTAAAGCAAATTTCCGAGGCACGCCCGTCCTTTTCCGTTACCGCAATTTTAACCTGGCACTTTTTAGTGACAAAACTTGCCCTGGCAACATTGAGCAGAAGGGGCATGTGCCCACCCTCCGGCGTGGTTACGCGGATCATATTCTTGTAAAAATTTAAAAGGTACATCTTCTCGTTGTCATCCTTGTCAACCTTAATTATGGCCGCCTGTCTGGAGTTGGATGCCTTGGGAAAAACGTAAGCCTTAGCCGCGTCATTTTTTAAGAAGCGGTTGAACTGAACGTACGCAAAGACAACGTCATCGGTTCGGTGCCCCGCCTTGTCTGCCGTAGTCAGACTCTTCAGCAGCCCCTGTAAAATCAGGACCACCAGGAGGGTAATGAAAACCGCAAAAACTGCCTCGGCAATCATAAATCCGCTAGTTTTTAACGCGGTAGGCTTCTTTAGCCGTCGCATCATACACCCCCTTCTCACCTCGCGGTTGGTAAATTCGATCGTGAACCTTGACCTCGCTGAGGCTGTTCTTCTTCAGCACGTGCCAGGCGTATGCACGGTCGGTCTTCAGTTCAATTGTTCGTTCCGTTGCCCGACTCTCGCCGACAACCAGTGCCATCACCAGCACCCCGAATAGCGCTATGACCAGCGCGGTCAGGCTTTCCGCCATTAAAAAGCCCCTCAATTTGTTAAGTACCATCGATTGCACGCCCCCAGGTCATTTGCAGTTTAACCCTCTTAGTATTCTTATGGTTGGTAATTACGATTGTATGTGGCGGCATGGAGCCGCTAGCCGAAATTTTCAGGTTTTCCAGATTGTAAATTTCTAACCCGGAATCAATCTTGAGCGTCCGTGAATAGCCGTTGCCAATGATCGTGATTCTCTTCGACACCGGATAGTACCTGACCAGTGCCGCCCTGTGACGAATCGTTGAGATTCTAGCCGCCTGTTCAAGCGAACTCTTTATTTGCTGGGTCGTGTTGTTCAGAATCAATTTTTCCTTATAAGTACCAAGCTGGACTGAACCCAACAACAGCAACCCAGTCGCAATCGCCAGCGTAATTACCATCTCCAGCACGGTGAATCCGGCCACGCGCGGTCTAATTCGTGCCCTTTTCAACCACACCTTTATTTACCATATATTTCTTAGACTTGTCCAGTTGCCGCTTGGTCAGGTAGCCGTCGTCAAACATGTTCTTAAAGTTGACCTCTTTGCCCTTTCGATCCTTGTCATCTTCGTACAGGCTGACCTGCGTCTGCAGGGTCGTCTGAAAGGCGTTGTCGGTCTTTTCGCCGGCACTCTGCTTCTGCTTGGTCAGGTTAGGCGCAATAATAAGCAGCAGCATCACAACAATTGCAACAACGACAACCATCTCAATCAGGGTAAAGCCCTGTGCCTTCCTTGTCTTAGCAATTATCTTGACCAAATATCTTTTAATTCTCTTTTTCATTTAGAAATACCTCACTTAAATACTTTGACTTAAATACTTTGCATCATCGCGTACATTGGCAGCAGCAGCTTCAGGTACATCCCCACGATTCCCAGTCCAATTAAAATGAAGCAGAACGGCTGCACGTTGACGATTAACTTTTCAATTCTGCCGGCCAGGGTCGAAAACAAAGTTTTGCCTAAAAGCAGGCAGCGCGTGCTGAGGTCGGCCTTCTTTGAACCCGCTTGGAGCAAAAGCAGCAATTCATCGGGAAGAAAAGCCTCCCCCTTGATTATTGCGGTCAAGTTTTGGCCCGCGGCCAGCTTCCTACCCACCATTGCACCGATAAACTGCTGCAGCGAGCCCTCTTCCTGGCGGGAAGCATACTCGCACATCTTCTGCAGCGAGAAGCCACTGGCAAGAAGGAGGCCCACGTCATAAACCAGCAAGTACTTGACGTACAGCTTAATGAGCGGCCCCACCAAGGGATAACGGGCGAGCCTTTTGAGCGACTGGTAGTCCTGTTTCTTGAGCAGACCAAGCACGCGCACCAAGTAGTACGTGATTAAAAAGGCCAGCAGAAGCAAGCCGAGCAGCATGATATCGCCGCTGTGTTCACCCGTTCCCGCGAACTGGTTGGAGACGAAGGACTGCATAAAAAGCAGCAGCACCATCATCATAACCGCCAAAACAATTGGGTAAGACATTTCTGCCTTCAGCTTCTTGATCTGCTCGTTCTTCAGCCGAATCAAGGTGGCCAGCTGCGCCAAGCATTCGACCAAGCTGCCCTGCTCCATAGCCAGGTCAATCTGCGTGGTGATGGTCCTGGCAAAACCCAACTTGAGCATTGCGCCACCCAGGCTCCTCCCGGTCTGAACGCCCGCACTGAGCCTTGCAATCAAGTGTCTGCGCTTGGGCCACAGGATTGGCATTAATTCCAGGCTGGCGTTGAGGGAAAAGCCGTTAGCCAGACTGTTCTGTAGGTAGTCAAGAAAATTCAGCTGCTCTTGACTTGTAAACTTACCCTTCCTGGAACTGTTCAAATACTTGCGCACTGATTGCACCCCTCTTCCTTAAAGCAACCAAGTTATCAACCCAATCAACGTAATTGCCCCGTATTTTTTGGGCAATATTGTCCTGCAGCAGCGTGCCGCTGGCAATATCCATGAGGCAGGAAAGTTCCCCATTGGAGGGCAAGAGCCGCTGGTAGCAGATCGCGGTCAGGCAGTTACTCAGTTCATTGGCATTCACGTGCAGGCTCTCAAGCCGCGATATTGTCTGCAGCGTGCTCTTCGCGTGCACGGTTGCAAACACCAGATGGCCGCTTAGGGCAGCGTCAACGGCCAGCCGCGCAGTCGATTCATTCCTAATCTCACCGATAATCAAAATATCGGGACGATGGCGCAGCGCCGCCTCAAGCAAGCGCGAATACGTGATGTCAGCCTCCAGATTGACCTGGGTCTGCAAAAATTCCGCCTCGTGAATTTCAACCGGATCTTCAATCGTCATCACCACCTGCTTGCGGCCGACGCGCTTGGCAAGCTTGTACATGGTCGTCGTCTTGCCGGAACCGGTTGGGCCACTGGTAATGATTAGTCCGCGCTTGTTCGTCAGCCGGCGCATTTTTTCTACCTGCTCGCTAAAAAAGTAGGTGCCCGTCTCCACCCGGTAAATAATCCTGATCACCAGGGACTCGCTGTCGGTAAAATCACCGATGCTGGACAGGCGCAGGTAATAATTCTCATCTTCGTAGCGGTATTCAAACGCGCCCACCTGCGGCCGCCGGTGTTCTGCAATGTCCATCTGCGCCGCAAACTTCAAGTAATTGATGATTTCTTTACCTTCGTTGCTGCTAAACTCGGTCCGCTTGACAACACCGCTCAACACACGCAGGTTCACAATTACTACAGAACCCTGCATCAAAAAGAAGATATCGCTCGCACGCGCGGCAATTGCATCTTCAATTAGGGAACCAACCACATCTTTGATTCGCATAAAACCCCTCCTTTGTTTTTTTGCTGCCAATATTAAGTACGCAAAAAAGGGGCGGTTTTTTTGAAAAGTATCAGTTGGTTTCTAAAAAACGCCCCGTGTCCTCCCCGCGGTTGCCCCAAACCGGGCCTTTCACAGCAAATTTGCGCATAAAAAAATCACCCAAAATAATTTGGGTGATTCTTTTTAATTAATCTAGTCTTCGTCGGCTGCAGCCGTGTAGACGTTCTGCACGTCATCATCATCTTCAAGCGCATCCACTAAGTTGGCAAATTGCTCCTTCTTGTCTTCAGGAACCGGCGTGGTGTTCTCCGGAATCATGGTCAACTCAGCGTTTGCGAGTTTATAGCCGGCCTTTTCCAAAGCGTCGCGCACCTGCGCAAACTGCTTGGGGTCAGTATAAATTTCAAAGGCATCATCACTGGTCTGCAAGTCATCGCCGCCTGCGTCCATGACGTCAAGCAGCATCTGATCCTCATCGGCATCGGTCGTTGCCCGGTCGATAACGATATAACCGCGCCGGTTGAACATGTAAGCAACAGAACCGGTTGCGCCCAGTGAGCCGCCGTTGCGGGTGAAAGCAACGCGCACGGCCGACGCTGTGCGGTTCTTGTTATCGGTTAAGGCCTCCACAAAAACCGCAACGCCTCCAGGTGCATAACCCTCGTAAGTAATCTCATCGTAGTGTTCTTCGGAATTGCCGTCGGCCTTTTTGATTGCCCGGTCAATGTTTGACTTCGGCATGTTGTTGGCGTGCGCCTTGTCCATTACCATTCGTAAGTTAGGATTCCCAGAGGGGTCAGGACCACCATTTTTTGCAGCCATGTATATTTCACGAGATAACTTTTGGAAAATTTTACCCCTTTTTGCGTCTTGCGCATTCTTGCGGCCTTGAATATTGTGCCATTTTGAATGTCCTGACATAAGAATCCTTCTTTCTCTAGTTTAAGATATTAACGCATTAATCTTACCGCACAGGTACAAAAAATTCAATACTCATCAACATTTAGCGCCTATGATTGTGAAACCGACCGGGCCGTTACTTAATGCACGAGCAAAACAAATTGGTCTTTCCCCTAGTCATGGACCCGGTAAATTAGTAAAATGTATATTGCAATTATTTTTTAAAGGAGAGAAATTTAGTGGAAGAATTGAATTCGAAGAAAAAGTATCTTTCGTGGCCCGTGTTGACCCTGATGGCTTTCTGCACAGTCATCGGGCTCGATGATATTATGTACAACTTCCAGAATCAGGGCATGCCCGTCGTCACGTCATGGATCATCATGTGTCTTTTCTACGTGATCCCTTATTCGTTAATGGTGGGCCAACTGGGCTCCGTCTTTAATGATGACGGCGGTGGCCTTTCATCCTGGGTGCGCGGAACCAACGGTGAGTTTCTGGGCTACTTCACCGCCTGGACGTACTGGGCGGCTTCTATTCCCTATGCAGTCGATTCGGCTAACGAAATCATCGTTGACATTGGGTGGGCCTTGACCGGTTCGGAAAAATTCCAGAGTCAGATTTCCAACACTAAGTTTGCACTCCTGACTTTTACCATGTTCATCCTTTTCATTATTATTGAACACTACTTCTCACACTCGATGGAAGTGCTGTCGACCATTGGTGGCGGCTTAATGCTGATCATGACCTTAATGTTTGTCTTCTTGGCTTTTTTGGGCCTGGCAAAATCAGGCGGGCACATGGCCACCCAGCCATTTACGTGGCACACGCTAGTGCCTGACTTCAACATGCACTACTGGACGACGATTGCCATGCTGATCTTCGCCCTGAACGGTTGTGAGCTTGTCGCGCCGTACGTAACCCAAATGAAAAAGCCCAAGTCTGACTTCCCCAAAGCAATGGTCGCACTGGCCGTAATGACCATTTTTCTGACTGTTTTTGGCTCCTTCGCACTTGGAATCTACTTTAACAGCTACCACATCCCGAATGACCTTAAGATGAACGGCGCCTACTACGTTTTTGACATGGTCGGGCACCAGTACGGCTGGGGCAAGACCCTGCTGTACGTCTGGGCCTGGACGTCGGTCTTTTACAATGCTGCGCTGCTGGCGGTCCTGCTGGATGCCATGACGAGGATGCTGATTTCCGACACGGGCGACAAGTACATGCCGCGTTTTCTGCAAAAGAAGGACAAAAACGGGCTGCCAATCAACGGCTACATTTTGACCGTTGCCCTCTCGGCGTTCATCATGCTGCTAGGAATTTTCCTGCCGGACATGAACGACATCTTCAACTGGCTGTTAAATTTGAACGGCATCATCTCACCCGGCGTAACGTGTTGGATTTTCTTCTCCTTCATGCAGATCAGAAAGAATCCCCAAAAATTCCATTCCGATTATGTTTTCCTGAAAAACGACCGCGTCGGCTACTTTGCCGGACTCGTTTTACTGCTTGTCACCGCCGCCGCAACAATCCTGGGGATTGCGCCCCAGGATATTAAGCCGTTTAGCGGCTACTGGTGGTACGAATTAATCATCAATATCGTCGCGGTGGTCGTATTGATCGGCCTTGGCGTAATTCTGCCAAGCATCAGACGGCGCGAGGAAAAATACGGCATCGCATTCAGCCGCGGACAGTGGGCCGTCATGTTTACCCTGGTGATCGGTTCGATCATCTTTGACCTGTATCTGGGCGAACAGAACCAGCTTTTCCATAACCAAATGGTTAATCTCGGTCAGGTCCACTTGGGACTGAACATCGTTTTAATTCTGCTTGAGACCCTGATTGCCATGCTGGTCTGCTGGCTAGTCGGCAGAAAGAAGCCGGTGCAAGGGGCAAATTAGCGGCGTCAAGGCAAAACAGATTCATGCTTAGCATGAGTCTGTTTTTGTTTTTGGCCCCAAAAGGTCCAGTACTATATAATGATAATAGTAGATTGCAAAGGAGAACAAAATGAAACCTATTCCTTTTAAAGCAGTCGCCATTGACATGGACGGCACGTTTGAAAATGACGACAAAAAATTTGACCACCAGCGTTTTGAGCACGTCTTAACCGCACTGCGCAGGCAGCACGTTCACTTCATCGTTTCTAGCGGGCGGCCCTTATCCCGGCTGCGTCAGGACTTTTATGACTTTTTGGACCGCATCGACATCGTTGCTGACAACGGCTCCATTTTGACCAAGGACAACAAGATTATTGTGCGCCACGTCTTCACCTACAAGACCGGCATCAAGCTGATCAGCTTTATTCAGAACAATTACCCTGAAACCAGGATTGCTGCAAGCGGACTCGACCGCTCCTACGTCAGCAAGCGGGCTCCGGCACAGTTCAAGAACACCATGCACTTCTTCTACCCCGATATGGTTGAGATCGCCAACCTTGTTGACATTCCGACCAGCGATAGCCTCACGAAGCTGACGCTCAACTGCTCAGCTGACCTCGCCAAGGAAATCGAGCGCAAATTTAACCAGAACAACGGCGAAAGCATTCACTGCACAACCAGCGGCTTCGACAATATTGACGTAATGCCCGCCGGGGTCAACAAGGGCCAGGGCATCAAGTATTTCTTGCGCTATTTTGACGTTAAGCCGAAAGAGCTGATTGCCTTTGGCGACGGCATGAACGACCAGGAAATGATTGAGCTGGCCGGCTATAGCTACGCGATGAAAAACGGTGATGACCGGTTAAAAAAGATTGCCAGGTACGAAGCACCCAGCAACAATGACATGGGAGTATTGACGGTGCTGGAGCGCTATCTGGCTTAGAACAGCCATGAACAAAACAAATTGCAGGGGGACATTTATGAGTTATATTGAAGTACGGCATAATTTTAAGCGCTACCGCACGGGCGAGACCGAGGTTCTGGCCAACAATGACGTTAATTTTACGATTGAAAAAGGTGAATTAGCCATTATTCTCGGCGCTTCGGGGGCGGGAAAGTCGACTATTTTGAATATTCTGGGGGGCATGGACACCAACACTTCCGGCGATGTCATCATTGATGGCAAAAATATTGCCAAATACGACAAGCGCCAGCTGACGCGTTTCCGCCGTTATGATATCGGGTTTGTGTTCCAGTTTTACAATTTAATCCAAAATCTGACGGCAAAAGAGAACGTGGAATTGGCAGCGGAAATTGTTTCCGATGCCCTTGATCCCGAACAGACACTGATTGACGTCGGGCTGAAAAACCGCATCAATAATTTTCCCGCCGAACTATCGGGCGGTGAGCAGCAGCGGGTCGCAATTGCGCGCGCAGTTGCCAAAAATCCCAAGATCCTGCTCTGCGACGAGCCCACCGGCGCCCTCGACTACCAAACGGGCAAAAGCGTTTTGCAGACCATTGTAAACCGCAGCCGCAATAATGGTACGACCGTGGTCATTGTTACCCATAACGGCGCACTTGCCCCCATCGCCGACCGCGTAATTCATTTTCATGACGGTCAGGTAACGAAGATCGAGCACAATGACCACCCCGAAGACATCACCAGCATTAAGTGGTAAAGAAGGTCGGACAAATGAATAAGATAATTTGGAAAGACTTTTGGCAATCAATCAGGCACACTAAGGGGCAGTTCTTATCCATCCTTGGTTTGATGATGATTGGCGCGTTTGCCCTGGTCGGTTTAATGGTTACCGGACCAGATATGCGCGCCACGGGCAACCACTATGCTGAGCGGCTGAACACGGCTGACCTGACTGTCATTGGCAATTATGGCTTTGACAAGCAGGACGTTAAGCTGATCAGGCAGGCCAAGGGGCTGCAGAAGGTCGAGTTCGGCTATATGACCGACACGGTTTTCAAAAACAGCCATGAAAGCGTGCGGATCTTTTCAAAACCGAAGACTATCGGGAAGTATGAACTCAGACGGGGACGCTTGCCCCAGCGCGAAAATGAAATTGCCCTGGCTGATCATTACCATAAGTGGTATCAACTGGGCCAGCACCTTAGTTTTACCGAAAAGAAAAACGTGCTTGGCTCCACCCTGCTCAAGCGCAAGAAGTTTAGGGTGGTCGGTTTTGTCCGCTCCAGTCAGATACTGTCCAGCGTCAACTTAGGCCAAAGCAATAGCGGTACCGGTGAGCTCAAGGGCTATGCGGTCGTCGCATCCCGTGCGTTCAACCAGACGGTCTATACCGCAGCCAATTTGACCTACCGCAACTTACGCGGACTCGATTCTTATGGGTCAACGTATACCGCAAGGGTCAGCAGCCACAAAAAAGACCTGCAGGATTTGCTGAAGAAAAACGTTCGGCACCGTCAGGAGCGGATCAACCAGGCGGTCAACCGGAAATTGCACCCGCAAGAAGAAAAGCTGAGACAGGCCAAACGGAGACTGCAGCGTGGTAAGCAGGACCTGACAAAAGCCGCACGTCAACTGGCAAATAAGCAGGAAGAGCTTGCCCAAAAAGCGCAGGCTGCAGGCACGTCTCCTGAACTTAACGCTCAGCTGCAGCAGGCCCAAGCAGAACTTGCGCGCCAGGAAAAGATTTTGCAGGGTAAAAAAGAGCTTTTAGGGCAAAAAGCGGTTAAAACCGAGGCCAAAATCAGTGCCGGCGAGCGCAAGATTGCCCGGATTAAAAAGCAGGTTCAAAAAATGCCCCGCCCTTCTTACAGCGTCTATAACCGGCGCGAAGTACCCGGCGGCGAAGGCAACCTGGTTTATACCACGGTCGCGCAAGTGGTTGAAGACCTTGCCAAGGTCTTTCCCATCTTCTTGTACTTTGTTGCCGCTTTGGTTACCTTTACCACCATGAACCGCTTTATCGATGAAGAGCGGATCAATTCCGGAACGCTCAAGGCACTCGGATATGATGACTTTGTTGTTATCAACAAGTTTATTTTCTACGGTTTTCTGTCGGGCACCATCGGCACTATTATCGGCATCTTCCTGGGGCATACCTTAATGCCGCAGATTGTCTACCACGCCTATTACCAGTCCTTGACCATCCCGCCGATTGAAGAACACTTCCAGTGGCAGATTAGCCTGGCAGCCCTGGTCTTGTCTTGGGTCAGCTCCGTTCTGCCGGCCTACCTCACTGCCAAGAGCGAATTCAGGGAAAAGCCCGCGGCCCTGCTTCTGCCCAAGCCTCCAGCAGCGGGTTCAAAAATCATGCTCGAAAAAATCCCCTTTATTTGGAATCACCTGAGCTTTACCCACAAGGTTACTGCCCGCAACCTTTTCCGCTACAAGAAACGAATGCTGATGACCATCTTCGGTGTTTGCGGCGCCGCGACCCTGCTCTTTGCAGGCTTTGCCGTTAAGAACTCCATTAGCACGATGAACAACCGGCAATTTTCCGATTTGATCCACTACAACCTAATTGTTGCCCAAAAGACGCCAATTTCGGCTAAACAAAAAAAGGCGCTTGCCACTAACTTGCACCGGGATGATGTCAAGCAGACAATGCCCGTTTACTATGAATCGATGACCAAGACGGTGGGCAAAACCGGCGATACCCAAGACATTACCCTGATCGTCCCTAGTTCAAGCAAGCAGCTTGATCACTATGTTCACCTGAACGACCGCAGGACTAAGCATGCAATTGCCCTGCACAATGACGGCGTCGTGATCTCAGAGCGGCTGGCCACGCTGTTAAACGTCCAAGCAGGCGGACAGATTACTTTGACTGACCAAAACAACCACAGGCGTTCAATGAAAGTTGCCGGCGTCACCGAAATGTACATGGGGCACTTCGCCTTCATGACTAGCAACCAGTACCGGCGTGTCTTTCACCGCAAATACAGGACGAACGCCCACCTGGTCAACCTAGCAGACGGCAGCGCCCAGAATACCAAGAAGGCAGCTGCGCAATACATGAAGCTGAGCGGGGTTGCGGGCGTGGTTCAAAACACGGCAATCAGCCAGGAACTTGACGTGGTTGTCCAGTCGCTCAACTTGATTATGGTTGTCTTGATTGTTGTTGCGGGCCTGCTCGCCATCGTTATTCTCTACAATCTCACCAACATCAACATTGCGGAGCGGATTCGTGAACTGTCGACAATTAAGGTGCTCGGTTTTTATGATGGGGAGGTCACAATGTATATCTACCGCGAGACAATCTTATTAACCGGACTCGGAATTCTGGTTGGTTACCTGACCGGTGATCTGCTCTACCGCTATATCCTGTACGTTGTGCCGCCGGACAACGTCATGTTCAATCCGGCCTTGTCAGCGTCCAGCTTCCTGTGGCCGCTTGGCGTAATCGGGCTCATCACCATCGTGCTCGGTTTCATCGTCAATAAGAAGCTGCGCGACTTGGACATGCTGGAGGCACTCAAGTCCGTTGATTAAAACAGCCGCTGGACAATTTCCAGCCCACGTTAAAAGGCTGCCTTGAAGAATCAATCTCCAAGGCAGCCTTTTTGATTTGCCCCGACGCCTAAAGTTGAGCTTTTGCTATTTAATAACTTACCTTAGTGTGGCCGTGAATGCGCACAGGCCATCGTAAACGCCGTGGGCAACGTCAGAACCCTGCGGGCTTGCCAGGAAAACGGCGAACAATAGAGGACCAGACCCAGACCCAAAAGCAGGCGCCTACTTTTGTTTTCATACCCCACAACCAGGAGCACGAGACCAACCAGCAAACTTAAAATCATGATAACAAACCCCATGGCGTCATTTCCTCCAGCTAAAGCAAATACACGGCTAACTTATTTACCACCTAGTCTAACCTGTAGACCATTGACTAAAACTAAAGATAGCGCTTTTTTAAACAAATTTAAACAAGTGCCTAAGAGGATTGAGACAGCAACTAGGCTTTACGGATTAAGACCTCATGCACTAAGGTTCCCCGCTTACCTATTACGGGCATTGAGACCGTGCTGAAAGCCGCTGATGAAGTCAGCAACCGAGCTTGCCAGGTCTTTCCCCAGCCCGGTAATCACGAAGAGCGCCCCAATTGCCACAATCAGACCGCCCCAGATGAGCAGGCTGTTAGTCTTAGGGGCAAAGCGCGCTTTAAAACCAAGCACCAGGCAAACCACGCCACTGATAAAAAGTACAACCATCAATGCCAAAAACAAAGTCTTCACTTCTTCCTATAATTCAAGGTCAAGTTATTCTATCCAATTAGTTTAGCCATCTTTTCAGTGCGCGTCAATCGGCTACTTTTTATTGGCAGAAGCGCCCCGGGCACGCGCCTTAATCTCCGCAACCAGCGGCCCCTTGGCGTCCGCGTAGTCCTGGACCGTGCGCCAGGATTTTGCGGCCAGCTGCTTTTTTAATTCCTGGTATTTTACCCGGTCTGGTTCATTTGCGCGCAGCCAGTCGCGAAAGAGAACCAGGTCGCGGGCCTCGCGGCTTGCGGGACCATAAACGTGGATATGCAGCTGCCGCTGACTGCCAATAAACATCCGGTGCTCTTCCTCGTCGGGCTCGCGAATCCGCAGGACGTAGCCCGCCGCCTCAAGCTGGGACACGTACGCCCGCTCGTCTGCGGGCTGCGGGACAACCAGCAGGATATCAATGATTGGCTTTGCACTGAGGCCGGGAATCGCGGTCGACCCCACGTGTTCAATTTTTAGCGCCGTTTTTCCCAGTGCCTGCTCAATCTTCGCCCGCTCTTTTTGAAAAAGCTGCGGCCACCGCGGATCATATCCAGCCAGCTTGATCGGCTGGTTTTGGCTTACAGGGCCAAGCGTCACTTTTTGCAAGTGCTCAAATGAAGTCATAATTTTTCCCTTCTCAAAATGTTCAGTAAATTACTTAAATAAATATTAACATAATAATAAAAATATGATATATTACTTTCATAGATTTAATGTCCAACGTTAACCAGATCTTCAAATTAACCTGTAATAATTTCAGCCACACCTTCCTTTTTAGTGGCACCACTTACACTTAATTTTGGAGAATTAATTTGGAAAATATTTTAGAAGTAAAACACATTAAAAAGACCTATCACAGTAAGGATACGGAATTTCACGCCCTCGATGATATCTCTTTTAGTATTAAGCAGGGACAGATTGTCTCCTTGCTCGGCCCCAACGGTGCCGGCAAAACGACGATTGTTTCAATTATTGGCGGCTACCTCTTGCCCGACACGGGTCATGTTCTGCTCAACGGACAAGACATCGTGGGTAGCGCCAAGCACCCGCAAATGGGCGTTTCTTTTGGCGGCGACCTTGGCTTCTACCAGCGGGCAACGGCCAGGCAGAACCTGGCCTTCTTCGCTGACCTGGCCCGTGTCCCCTACCGCAAGCAGAAGGCCGAGATCGATCGCGTGCTTGATGTTGTTAGTTTGAGCAACGTCGCTGGCAAACGAGTCGGCCAGTTTTCCAAGGGCATGAAGCAGCGGCTGCACATTGCACGCGCCCTGCTCGGCAAGCCCAAGCTGCTTTTACTGGATGAACCAACCAGTGGGCTTGACGTTGAGATTGCCAAGAGCATTCGCGATACCATTAAAAACCTCTCAGACCTCGGCATCAGTATTTTGCTGACCAGCCACACAATGTCCGAAGTCGAGGTCCTGGCCGACAACATCATCCTGATCGGTGCCGGTCGGGTCTATTCGTCCGGTACGGTCAAGGATATTGTCCAGAAGTCGCAAGTGACTCACATTGACCGCCCAGCCACGCTGGAGGAGTCGTACCTGGCGCTCGCCCCAGAATTGCGGAGGAAATAACCATGACCTTTCTCCGTCTCTTCTGGTTTCACTTTAAAGAATACCTCTCCGATCAGTATTTTGTCGTGCTAACGCTATCCAGCACGCTGTCCATCTTCTTGGTGCAGTACACGCTGGCCTACGCCAATCACAGTCTATCGAACCCCAGCATCTGGATTCAGAGCGCCATCTTTGGCATGTGGTCTTCGTGTACCACCGCGGCTGGCTGCATTGGCTTTGAGCGCTTAAAGGGCACCCTGCCCTACTTGATCAACAACGCCTACGACGAACGCCTATCGCTGATTGCGCTCCTATTGCCCGCCTCCACCTACGGCCTGGCCGCCTTTCCCCTGGCTTGGCTGCTGGCCAAGATTCTGGGGGTCGCCACCGGCCCCATTAGCGCTCAGTTCGTGCTGATAACCGTCCTGCTCTGGCTGGCCATGGCGACGATGGGGATCTTCATTGCGTCATTCTTCACGCTGACGCCGAACGCGATTACCTACGAGGCACTGATCGGAACGCCGATTGTCCTGCTCTCGGGACTGTTTGGCAGCCCCAGCCTTTTAAGACCGCTGATTGCCGTTGCGCAGTGGCTTATTCCGATGACGACTCCGATTACCTACCTAACGGGAAGCAACCCAACGTTTCACTGGCCGGCCTACCTGTGCAGCTTATTGCTCTGGTTTTTATTAATTACCTTAATGGTCAAAAAAATCAACCAGCTGGCACGCAAGAAGGGAGAATTAAACTTAATCTGATGCTTAAAACACAATTTTCTTCACTATCGTTCTTATCCAACTGGCGTACGATCCTGGTCTACTTTTTCATTACGCCCGTGGTCGACATGGCACTGCTCGTTTTGATCGATGCCCAGTACACCGGCCGCTTCGACTGGTACGTGGTCCTCGCGTCAATCGCTATTGACGCTGCCCGTCTCTCCTTGAGCACAATGACGCAGTCGCTAATCAACGACGCTGCGCTCGGCGTTGACTACGAGCTGATCGCCAAGCGGCCCTTCAGCCCCCGCTACTGGCTCGACAAGGTCTTCGTCGCACTCCTGGCCGGACTGACCTTGGCAGCAACCAACCTGTTTCTGGCCCTGCTCTTCGGTGCACCCATTGCAATTATCGGGCGCGTGATCATCGTCCTGCCCCTGTTGTGCCTGTTCGGTCTCGTCCTGGGCTTCACCTCCTGGGCGGTTAGCTGGGAGATGAACGACCCCTACTTCCTGTCGAACATCGTCGAGGCGGTGATGAGCCTCGCAGCCGGCGTCCTGGTCGTTATCACGGCCTACCCGAGCTGGCTGGAAAAGATTGCGCTGCTCTTCCCGTTTTACGGTCCCATCAACCTGATCAAGTTCGGCCACGCCGACTTGACCAGCGGCGTTTTCGTTACCGCAGTCTGGCTGATCGTCGGGATCGCCGCTTACGTTCTGCAGATCAAGCACGTCCTGCAGACCAGGCAGCACAAGTACAACTAACTACAATTGATAAAACCGCATTTAATTTATCAAAAATGAGCTCACACAGTAGGACGTCCAAAATCGAGATCAGATTTGTCGTCAGCTTTTGCCTACTCATGTTAATAATTATTGCTAACCACTATAAGGATAAGCAGCAACTAAATTTTAGGCCACTCAAAAATTTGGCACGGGTTTAGGCAAAACAAAAAGGCAGTCGCAGTGCGGCTGTCTTTTCTTGTTGGTAAACTTTAGTTAATCTTCGCCTTGCCGAGCAGCACTGAGCTGGTTACGACCGACAGCGAACTGAAGGCCATGGCTAGGCCCGCAATCTCGGGACTTAGTATCAGACCAATGCCGGCAAAGAGGCCGGCAGCTACCGGAATGCCGAGGACATTATAGATGAACGCCCAGAACAGGTTCAGCTTTATCCGCTTGAAGGTCTTTTGACTCAGGTCCAGTGCCCGCACCACGTCTTCCAGGTTGTTTTTGATGAGGACAATACCCCCGGCATCGATGGCAACGTCGGTGCCCGAGCCCATTGCAATCCCGACGTCGGCCTGGGTCAGGGCGGGCGCATCGTTGATGCCGTCACCGACAAAGGCAACATGCTTGTCCTTCTGCAAATCCTTGATCGCGTTGGCCTTGTCAATCGGCAAGACTTCCGCAATCACCCGGTCGATGCCGACCTGCGCGGCAATTGACTGGGCAACCTGCTTGTTGTCGCCCGTCAGCATCACGGTTTCCAGTCCGCGGCGCTTAAGATCGGCCAGGGCCTTGCGTGCATCCGCTTTGGGCGCATCTTGAATGGCAATTGCGCCCGCAACCGATTGTCCAACCGTTACAAGCACAACGGTCTTGGCTTCTTTTTGCAAGGCTGCAACTTTCGCCTGCAGTTCAGAATCAGCATCATCCGCTAAATTCTGCTTAGGCTTGCCGACAAAGACCTCTTTGCCGTTAATCTTGCCCTGAATGCCCTGGCCTTCAACCGCCTTAAAGTCGGCCGCTGGCAGATTCTTAACCCCTGCCCTTTTGGCAGCAGCCAGAATGGCGGGCGCTAGCGGGTGTTCAGACAGGCTTTCCAGGCTGGCAGCCAATTGCAGAACTTGCTGCTTTTCGCCGACTACATCCGTTACCTGCGGCTTGCCTGCAGTGATTGTACCCGTTTTGTCAAAAACAATGGTATCAAGATTATTTGCGGCCTCGAGAATTTCACCGTTCTTGATCAAGATGCCCTTCTTGGCACCGAGGCCCGTCCCGACCATCAGTGCGGTCGGCGTGGCCAGGCCTAGTGCACACGGACACGCGATCACCATCACAGAAACCGCAAAAATCAGAGCGCCGGGCAGGCTCTTACCCAGGACAATATACCACACCAGAAATGTAATAATCGCAATAATCAGGACGGTCGGCACGAAGATATCAGCAACCTTATCGGTCAGCTTCTGAATCGGGGCGTGGCTGCTCTGGGCCTTTTTGACAATCGCAATAATTTGGGAAAGCATCGTGTCGCTGCCCACCTTTTCGGCTTCAAAAACGATTGAACCCGACCGGTTGATGGTCGCGCCAATCACCTGGTCGCCGGCCCGCTTCGTTGCCGGCAGGCTTTCGCCCGTGACCATCGATTCGTCGATAGCGGTAGTGCCAGAGACAATCTTGCCGTCGACCGGGATTTTCTGGCCGGGCCTAACTTGAATCAGATCGCCTGCGACCACCTGGTCAATTGGCACTTCGAAAAAATCGTTGCCCCGCTTGACCAGTGCATTCTTCGCGCCCAGATTGAGCAATTTGCTCATGGCGCTCGAGGCGTTGCTGCGCATTTTTTCTTCTAATACTTGTCCCAAAAGCACGAAGGTAATGACAAAGGCCGCACTCTCAAAGAAGACCGGCTTGCCCGCAAACATTGCGTAAATGCTATATAGGTAAGCCGTCAAGGTGCCCAGGGCCACCAGGGTGTCCATGTTGGAATGGTGCTTTAAAAATGCGGACCACGAGCTGGTCAAGAAGGGACCGGCCGACGTTAGCATGATGATCGTGGTTAAAACAAACATTGTCCGTGCACCACCGGGCAGCATCCAGCCCGTAAACGGGTGAACGACCATCTCGACCAGCATCGGCAGAGATAACAGTAGTGATATCCAAAAACGCGTAGCAGTTTTCATTCTAGTCTTGTCCCCGTTCTCCCTCTGCCCAACTACTTAACAATAACCTTGCCGTGGAACATGTTCATGCCACAGGCCCAGTCGTACTCACCCGGCTTGCTGGTATCAATCTTGATTTGCTCCGTTTGGTTCAGCGGCAGCTTTTCATTGACGCCCAGGTCAGAAAAAATGACGTGGTCAAGACAGGTGGAAGAATCGACCCGCTTGAAATTCAGCGTGGCCGGAACGCCCTTCTTTAAGACAACCTTTTCGGGCAGGTAGCCGCCCTTGACCTTGATGTCAACGGATTGGCCGCTGGACTTTACATCCGCACGCGCCGCCCGCACCTCGTGCTTAGTAAAGAACCACCAAGCAATAAAGGCAATAGCAACTACTCCAGCCAGCAAAACAATAATTTTAGTCATAACCGCAAGCTCCTTTTTAAACAAGTTCAGTCTACGTCTACATCTGTAAACAAAGTCAGTATACCGTCTTTGTTTACTTTTGTAAACATTAAAGCTCAAAAAAGCTGCTAAATCTGCGTACTAGACGCAAATTCAGCAGCTGTGCTTTTTAAAGGTCGCCCACCAATTATTTGAAATTAGTCACATAATCATCTATTTGCTCGAGGTAAGCCCGTTTGGCGTTTGCACTGATCCAGGAAGTGGCAAAAGAGTTGCGCGCGATTTGCGTCAGTTCTTTTTCACCCCAGCCACACTTCAAGGCGAACTGATAGTAAACATCATTAATGTAGGTATTTCCCTTATAAGCTGGGTCATCCGAATTAAGGCTGACCAGTGCGCCCCGGTCGAACAGCTGGGTGATTGCATCCTGCTCCATGTCCTTGCGGGTGTAGTAGTAGGCAATGGGACAGGCCGTGATGCCGATTTTTTGGTCAACCAAGTAATCCAGCAGATCATTATTATCAATGATATTCATGCCGTGGTCCAGGCGGTCAACGTCGATCACCTCAAGCGCCTGCTTGATATGCTCCACCGAATCAACCTGCTGGGGATCGCAGTGCATCGTCAGGTAGTAGCCCTGACTTCTGGCTTCTGCAAAAACCTGCATGAACTTGAGCGGGGGGTTGTGGTGCTCGGCCGAATCCAAACCGACGCCCAAGATCCAGCCCTTTTCATAATACGGCTGAGCCGCAAGCAGCGTCTTTCGGGCCGCTTCCTGGGAAAACTCACGCAAGAAGCACATAATCAGCTGCGCATCAACGCCCAGGGCGCGCTCGGTCCGCAGAACCCTCATCCCCTTGTAATAGGCCTTCAAAAATTCCGTCAGGCCAAACCCGTAGCTGTGGTCAACATCCGCCGGCGAATTGGCACCAATGTCGATGTTGTTTCTCTGCGCGCAGGCAAATTCCAATTCTGCTTCGAGCGTGCCCTCAACGTGCACGTGCAATTCGGCCTTGGGCAGGCCGGCGATAAATTGATGTAGGGACTTTTCTGTCATCACGTACTCCTTCACTTAATTCAGGTTTCCTCAGATCGCAAATGCTAAGTGGCACCAGAAAACCGCTTTACTATCCTTTTGGATAAACACGAACATTATTCATTGATTGCTTAACCAGTGCGCCGCTTTAGTGCTTAAATAAATAATAGCGAGTTTTATTAATCTTGACAATATTTTATTTTAAATCAAAAATAGTTCGTGTATTTTAGCTGCCGCTGCCACAGCTTTTTTATCCCCTCCAGAAAAATATGATATATTTTACCCTTGACCACCGGCCCAATCACTAGTAAAGTGGAATAAATTTATCGTCAGATGTTTTAGCAAGGAGAGTGCATTAGATGGCAAGTTGGACAACGAAGTTTTCTAAAGAAGGATTGACCTTCGATGACGTTTTGTTAATTCCCGCTGAGAGTCACGTTTTACCCAATGAGGTTGACCTGCAGACGGAGTTGGCGCCAAACCTCAAACTGAATATTCCGCTGATCAGTGCGGGCATGGACACGGTCACCGAAAGTTCGATGGCAATCGCCATGGCCCTGCAGGGGGGCCTCGGCGTGATTCACAAGAACATGTCGATTAGCGCGCAGGCCGGCGAAGTGGCCAACGTTAAGAGCGTTGTCGTGCCCACAAATATTGCCCGGGCGGCAGTCGATGACCAGAACCGCCTGTTAGTCGCAGCCGCTGTGGGCGTCACGAGCGATACCTTCGAGCGTGCGGAAGCCCTTCTTGAAAAGGGTGCCGACGCAATCGTCATCGACACGGCTCACGGCCACTCTGCGGGCGTCCTGCGCAAGATCAAGGAGATCCGCGCACACTTCCCCCACGTCACGCTAATCGCTGGCAATATTGCCACGGGCGACGCGGCCCGCGCCCTCTTTGACAGCGGCGTTGACGTGGTCAAGGTCGGCATCGGTCCCGGGTCAATCTGCACGACACGGGTGGTGGCCGGCGTGGGCGTGCCCCAGATCACAGCCATCTATGATGCCGCCACGGCTGCCCGTGAATACCACAAGCCCATCATCGCCGACGGCGGGATGAAGTACTCAGGCGACATCGTCAAGGCCCTCGGCGCCGGTGGCAACGCCGTGATGCTCGGCAGCATGCTCTCGGGTACGACCGAAGCGCCGGGTGAAATCTTCGAAAGTGCCGGTCAAAAGTACAAGACGTACCGCGGCATGGGCTCGGTGGGCGCAATGGCACAGGCCCACGGTTCATCAGACCGCTACTTCCAGGGCGGCGTGAACGAGGCCAACAAGCTGGTACCGGAGGGCGTCGAGGCCCGGGTTGAGTACAAGGGCGATGTTTCCGACATCATTTTCCAGATTATCGGCGGCCTGCGCTCCGGCATGGGCTACGTCGGTGCAGCCACAATCGCCGAATTAATCGAAAAAGCGCAATTCGTCCGGATCACGAATGCGGGTCTGCGCGAATCCCACCCGCACGACGTTCAGATCACCAAAAAGGCACCGAACTACGAGAGATAATAATTTAATGCACAGCAAAAGCGCCAGTTCCGCTAACCAAAGCGGCAACTGGCGTTTTTTATCAATCTACTTTTCGGCTAAGGCCTCGTTAAGCTTCTGCAGGTTGGCCATTAATTCGTTTTTGATCGTTTGACCCAAGATGCGGGCCGTCATTTCTTCCGAATTAACAAAATACGTAGTAATCTCTTGTTCAAGCTCCTTAGCCCTATCCGTCAGCAATATCTTCTTCAAGCGCGAGTCGCGCGCATCAACCTTCCTGACAATCAGCCCATTTTGTTCCATCAAGCGCAGGATGTTGGTTGCGGTTGACTTCCTGATGTTAAACTCGCGCTCGATGTCCTTTTGATAGATTGAACCCTTGGATGCAAACGAGTTGAAATATTCGATTATCAGCATCTGCGTCCCCGTCAAGCCGAGACTCCTTGCGTACCGGTCGACGTTGCGGTTGAACGTATTTTGCACCCGCTGCAGAACCAACCCTAACCTGTCCATTCACTAGTCCTTCTTTGCTACTGGCTTTGTTGCCCTATAGAGCAAGTATACACCAATAATCACCAAAATCAGCAAAAAAATCAATCCGCTCCGGGCACCATCAATTAGTTTGCCGGCGGCAGTAGCCCTTGTACTAATCTGCTGCGTGAACTGCATAATTGCGGACACAATTGCGGTTCCCACGGCTCCGGCAAACTGCTGGGCCATGTTGAACAGGCCATTGCCATCCGTATTTTCGCTTGGGTCGAGTTCGTTAATGGAAGCGGTCATCGTATCGCCCATGATGAGGCCAATCCCCAGCATCGTAATGATGTAGAATAAAATAATTTTCCCTGAAGTCAAGGATGAGGCAAAGCTGCAGAACAGGAAGCCTCCGCTTATTTCCAAGACCGCCCCCGTCATGATTGGCTTGCGTGCACCGTAATTATCGAGCAGCCGGCCCCCAATTGGTGATGCAATCGCACCGATTAGTCCCCCGGCAAGAAGCAGCAGACCCGCCGTCATTGCGGTCGACTTGTTAATAATCTGCACGTAGTTTGGCAAAATGAAGGACAAGCCAAGCGTGTTAATCTGGAACAAGAAGTAGGCGCACAGGCCCAAGGTAAATTTGCTAATCTTAAGCACACGGATATTAATCAGTGGGTTTTCTACTTTCAGCGAATGCTTGATGAAGAACACCAGCGCAAGCACACCAACAGCCAAGGGCATACAGAAAGCTAATGGCTTTTGCAGGACGGCGGCCAGATTGCTGAAAGCCAGAATCAGCCCAATGAAGGCAATAGCAATGCAGATAAAGCCTGTTGCATCCAATTTCATACGCTGCTTTTGGTCAGCATCTTTGGTAATTGAAACCAGCCCCATGATAAGCGAAACGATCATGACCGGAAGCATAAAAATAAAAATGTAGCGCCAGCCCAGCAGGTTGACGATCAGACCGCCAAACGTCGGTCCCAATGCGGGTGCCACCGCCGTAATCATCGTCCCAATGCCCATGAGCAAGCCAATTTTATCCAACGGCGTCCGTTCCAAGATAATATTGAACATCAGTGGAATCGCAATTCCGGCACCCGCACCCTGCACAATACGACCAATTACCAGGACCACAAATGACTTGGCCACAGCATCAATCATCAGCCCTAAGATGAAGAAGCCGGCCGCCGTAATGAATAGCTGGCGTGAGTTGAAGTTCTTCTTGAGGTAGGCCGAAAGTGGCATCACGATTGATGCAATCAAGAGGTAGCCCGTGGTCATCCACTGTACCGCCGTCATGTTAACGCCGAATTCCTTCATCAACACGGGGAAAGTAATGTTGCCCGCAGTTTCAATCAAAACACCCGAAAAGGACATTAATCCGGCTGCAAAGATTGAGCATATCAGCTTTGCATCTATTTTTCTTTCCATTTTGAACCTCCAATTAGTTAGTAAGCTAACCAATTAAACATATTAAACCAATTGGTTTGAAAATGCAAAAAATATTGGCATATAAGCTTAATTTACTTAAGATCCTACATAAAAAGCATAAAAAAGCCCTCCTATCAAACTATAGATAAAAAGTGAGGCGCAACTAAAAAGTTAGATATTTTATCATTAAGCAGGACCCAATGCACAATTCCGATATTTGCTTGGAGTCGCGTATTTTAGTTTGTTTGATCGTCTGATGTGGTTGAACCAGTACACGTAATCGCGCAGTACTACTCGCATTTCTGCTAGTGAATTAATCTTAATGCGGTTGAGTTTCTCCCGATGCATTATCGTGACAGTTGCCCTTGCGCGACATGCTCTGTCTAATCTTCATCTGCCTTAATTTAGATTGATAGCCGCAATGGCAGTATTGCAAGCCTTGGTCCGAGTGCAAAATAGGTTGAGCGTCTCAGGCAGCTTGTGCTTGAGCTCTGCCAGCATGTCATAATCCAGTTTCATCGATGACCGGCGAAATATAAACTTTTTTGCCTGAAGTCAGCTTGAATTCAGGAGGATAAGTTGGCCAGGCCTGTTTAACCTTCAAAGCGATTAAGCCGTATTCGCAGGCTCGTTCTGCCCAGGCCTTGATTCAAGTATAATCAACGCCATATTCCCGGTCTAGACTAGCTAAAGTTTCTTGGTTAGATATTAGATAAGTATTTACTGCAAATTTCAATTTTGTAATCACTTGAATATTTAGTCATGAAAAAAGTGCTCCTAATAGTCAGATTAATGTCTAACTATTATGGAGCACTTCAAAGCGCTTAATTATTCTTTTTGGTCTGCTTCAAGTACAGCACCCAGGTCAGCGCCGTCAACACGCCAATCGCCAGGCCCACCCAGAGAAGCGGCGAAGTGGTTAAAACGGTACCGTGTCCGAGCTCTTCTTGCAGGTAGCGGACGTAGTTGTGCGCATAAAACTGCAGGGCGCCAAACGTGCCGATAGATCCCAGAATAAGAAAGGCCGCAGCCAGGTACTTGCCAAACAGGCCCAAGAGGGCAGCTAGGACAAAGACGACTAGTGCACCGAAACAGAAGTAGTGAAAAATATCAATGCTCTTCTTGATCTTGGCGGAATTTTGCTTCAGGGTGTCATTCATCTTCTCCAGCATCCCGGTGGCAACTGCCTTTTGAACCGCATTTTTTTCCGGTAATTTCAAGTTCTTAGCCGTTACCTCGCCGTTTTCCTGGTAGCTAGTGCTAAGGTCGTACAGACTGGCATAGGACGCATCATAGTGGTACTCCGCCGGCAGCTGGTCAACCAATTTGCTGACCAGACCCAGGCTCTGGGCCAGTTCCAGCGAAGCCTTCAGGCGCACATCCCCGCTCTTGGCAATATTCTCCTTGAGCGTTGTCCGGGCCATCTTGTGCACGTTGGGCTGGCTAATGGTTACCGGACTCTTCAGCAGCAAAAAGCCGGACAACAAGACCAGCGCAACAAAAATAAGCCGCAATAAAAAACTAGCAAACTTCTTCATCAATAATCCCCCCAATAACTATTACTTACACTCGTGTTGTTTTGCTAGCAAGCAGTTGCAGTCAACCATTGCCGGTGCATCCGCCTTCTTTTGGTCAAGCTCAGCTTCAATCGTCGTGATATCGCCCTTTGATAGGGGCATCTCCTTCAAGATTTCAATCATCACTTGGCCCTTGTGCATGTCACACATGTGGCCCATCATTTCACTGGTGACCTGAATCATCATCTGCACTTGATTGACAGTAGCCGTGTAAACAAAACGACGCCCATCCTTGCGTGTTTTTAGCAGGCCCTTCTTAACTAAGCGCCCCATCAGGGTCTTGATGGTCGATTCGGACCACCCCATCTTGGCCTGGAGCTGGTCGATCACGTCCCCCGCATGGATTTCGCCCAGCGTCCAGACAATGCGCATTACTTCCCATTCGGCGTCAGAAATATTCTGGTCCTTAACTTTATTGGTCATAATATTCAACTCATTTCCTCAGAGCACAAATTTCTTCAGTGCCTTGGCAATGCCGTCGTGATCATTGTCATCAGTCACATAGTCTGCGCTCTCTTTAATCATGCCGATGGCGTTGCCCATCGCAACTTTTTTAAAATCAGGATTGGCAAACATGGAGACGTCGTTGCCCTGGTCGCCAAAAACCATCACCTGGTTCTGTGCAATCCCGAGCCGGTCGGCTAGCTGCACGAGTGCATTGCCCTTGGAGGCGTCCATGATGTTTATTTCAATAATTTCAGGAAAACTGCGCACAATATCATACTTGGCAAAGGCCCATTCTGGAATATTGTTCCAAAACTTGTCCACTTCCTGCAGATCACGCATCACGCTGAAACCTACCTTGTTGAATGAAAAGTCCTGCGGAATCTCCTCGAACTTGCGGGCCTTAATCATGCTGTTGTTTACCGCAGCATTCACGCAAAGATTGGTTGCCAGGTCACGGTCACAGGTCCAAAAGCATTCGGGCGTCTCAAAGTGCAGGTTCACGTGTGCAAGCCGCTGTAGCCGCCTCATACTGGTAAAATCACGGTAACCCATTTCCTGGTTCATCAGGACATTGCCCGCAACGTTCTGAATCACGGCACCATTAAAAACAATATTATATTGTTTCGCGCCCGTTAAACCCAGTTGTTCATTAAACGGCATCACGCCCGACAATGGACGCCCGGTGGCTAAGACTACCTGAATGCCCTGGCTGCTGGCCTGCTTTAATAATTTTTCTGTTTCCGGCAGAATTTGGTTTGAACTGGTGAGCAAGGTTCCGTCCAGGTCAACTGCGATTAATTTGATTGCCAAAATATTTCCCCCCTAGTTTGCTACCTCACTTCTTTATTATACAAAAAGTCGTAATAAGATACGACTTTTTCACTAATTATTTTATTATAGGCAGCATAACGGTGAATTAATGCACAAGCAAACTGCTCTGCCCCAGCCTGCCTGAGGTCTCCTGCTAAAAAATCATTCAACCGTCACGCTCTTGGCCAGGTTGCGGGGCTTATCAACATCAAGGCCCTTGTTTTTAGATGCAAAATAAGCAAATAACTGGGCCACAACAACGCTAATTAGCGGCGTGAGGTAATAATCAATCTGGGGAAGGACGATATCGTCACCCTCCCAGGCCAAGTCCTTGCGTGCAATTGTAATCACGCTGGCACCACGGGCAGCCACCTCCTGGATGTTGCCGCGCAATAGGTCACTGGTTGTGGGATCATTGATTAGCGCGATAACGGGCGTGCCCTTTTCAATCAGGGAAATGGTGCCATGCTTAAGTTCGGCTGCGGCAAAGCCCTCGGTCTGAATATAAGAAACTTCCTTTAGTTTAAGCGAGGCCTCAAGTGCCAGCGGATAGTCAAGTCCGCGGCCAATGTAAAAGGCGTTGCGCGAAGGAACCAAATATTTTTGTGTCAGTTGCGCAATTGTGTCCTGATTTGAAATCACCTGTTCAATTCCTTCGGCCGCCAGTGCCAGATTTTCCCGCAGCTTAAAGTCGCTTGCTGCTTTTCTGCCCGCTTTTTCACCCAGTGCCTTGGCCAAAATCGCTTCAAGTGCAACCTGCGCCGTGTAGGCCTTGGTTGAGGCCACCGCTATCTCCGGTCCGGCCTCAAGCGCCAGTGCATAGTCGGCCTCGCGGGCCAGCGTAGACCCGGGCACATTGGTCAGGGTCAGGCTCGGAACGCCACGCTTGATTGCCTCTTGCAAAACCACGCGGGAATCGGCGGTTTCTCCCGACTGTGACAGAAAAATAAAGAAGGGGTGGGCCGACATCATCGGAAAGTGGTAGCCGGCTTCTGACGCAAAACCCACCTCGGTTGGAATACCACTCAAGTGCTCAAACAGCACCTTGCCAACCAAGCCGGCGTGATAGCTGGTTCCGGCCGCAAAAATGTAGAGCCGGTCGGCTTGCACCAGTGCATCAATAATCTTCTGGTCAACTTGCGGCTCGCCGTTGTCATCCAAATAAAATTGGTCCAAGTGCCGCAGCACCGTTGGCTGTTCACAGATTTCTTTGAGCATGTAGAATTCATACGTCCCCTTAGACACGGCACTCGGGTCAACGTCGACCTTATGCGCCTTGCGGTCAATTTTTTCGCCGCTAAGCGTTTCAAGTTTAAAGTCATTTTTGGTGATATCGCCAACCTCACCGTCCTTGAGGTCCACGAAAAGCTTGGTCTGATCCAGAACAGAGAGTGCGTCCGAGGCGACAACGTTGAAGCCGTCGCCGATTCCAAGCATTAGCGGCGACTTATTCTTGGCCACGTAGATGTGCGCGGGCGCCGTGTTATCGACCAGCAGGAGTGCATACGACCCCCTGATCAGGGTCAGGGCCTTCTTTAAGGCGGCAAACGCATCAACATTTTCTTCCCGGGCAATCTTGCTGATTAGCTGAACGATTACTTCCGTATCGGTATCGGACTTAAAATGCGCGCCCTGCAGGTACTCATTTTTTACTTCCTGGTAGTTTTCAATCACGCCGTTGTGAACGAGGTAGAAGCGGTTCGTCTCGTCAAACTGCGGGTGCGCGTTGTTCTCAGTGGGCTTGCCGTGAGTGGCCCAGCGGGTATGCCCGATACCCACCATTCCCTGCTCGTCGGGCGTCATCTTGGCGCGCAGGTTCTGGATGCGACCCGCGGTCTTAGTCAAATATTCTTTGCCTTGCAGGTCATTCAGATAAATACCGGCAGAATCATACCCGCGGTATTCAAGGTTAGACAGGCCGCTGAGGACAATCTCCCGGGCAGATTTACCAACAATTCCAACAATTCCACACATATTTTTCTCCTTTGGTATAGCTAAATTAAATTTAACTGGGCTAAATTATTTTTACAATCATACAGGAAATAATATGCTATTAATAATAATTGGTCAAGTTAAATTGTCAAAATTGGTATATACGAATAAAAGGAATGCCTGATGCTAACCCAAGCAGCGGGGCAAAAGTTTTTTAAAAAAGCGGCTCGAATGAATTGGCCTCATTTTGAATCGACCAGCAATTGTTATGAACAAAAAGACTGGCTTCTTTGTGAAATGAGCCCCGAAAGTTGTCTAACTTTCGGGACTCATTTCAATTGCATATCTTTTTGCAAATAATTTATTTAAATAATTCACTATGCGTACCTATTCCAGTTAAAAAAACTGTTTCTTGTGTGGGCACGTAAACTAATAAATGATTACCACTGTGACCATCAAAATGAAGCTCCAGAACAATTACCGTTGCTTTGGCATCATTTAGCTGCTTTTGACTTGCTTTTTTATGCTGTTTAAACCTTCTAAAGCATGCGGGTGAAAATAATCGGGTATTTTATGATTTTCAATTAAACATTGAATAATGAATTCCCAAGGGCTTCGTTCTTGATTATCGAGTTCCTGGGGAAGTGTCCCATTAAATACTGAATGCCATTTCGGATCCTGTCTTCGCTTTTTTAGTTGTTTTTTAAATCCTTTAGTGTATTTGATTGTTTTCTTCATTTATCTTGTAGCTCCGGCTACTCATCCGAGTTGAGCATTTCTTCTAATTCCTCAAAACTATGAGCCTCCGGCAGCTTTTCTTTTCCAGACAAATCATCAGCCACTTCCTGTAAAGAGACGCTTAATTCTTGGTTAGGTAAAGAATAATATTTAGGTAAACCATTGTTAGCCACTGTAGTTATCGTCATTCGAACAAATTCTGAAATGGTCAAACCATGATTAGCAAGGATTTCTTTTGCTTTATTTTTAGTTGCTGAATCGATTCTAGCTTCAATTCTATCCATATTTTTCACCTATCCTTACTGTTATTGTACGCCGGTTGCCACACAAAATACATTATATAATGTTCTTCTTGGTGGGATAGGTATGAGCGTAATATCCTTGATTTAACAAGATATGGCCTGATGCATTTTTTTAAACGCAATCTCAATATCATCTGTATCTGTTGCATGCAGCATTTGGCTGAAATTGCCTTGAAACACACATTTTTTGTTGCCAACGAATACAATGTGTGCCTGCAATGATTTTAATTTAGTCAATTGATGCAAGGTCATAATAACTTTTTTCTTTTTTTCGACGACCAGAGACACAATTAATTCTAAAAGCAAATTTTCAATATAGCTATCAATTCCGCTAAGGGGTTCATCGAACAGATATAATTCCCGCTCCATTATGGAAGTGCAATAAACCATAACAGCCTGGTATTCGCCACCTGATAACAGCCTTAGTTTGGTATTCAGCAATTCTTTTATTATCTCATTATAAAAGCGCATTTGCGCATCAGTGCTTGCAACAGCATGATCATTCATTGATTTAAAAAAACTTATTGCTTGTTTTACCGTCAATTCAGCAAAGAAAGTCATATTTTGAAATTTATAAATAATATTAGGCATAGCAGGGAAATCAGTCATAGCTGAATCAGAGCTGGCCTTAGTAAAGCCATAAATAATATTAAGCAAGGTCGTCTTACCAGCACCATTGCTTCCAATAATTACATTTAACTGATCGTCAGCAAATTTTGCGTTAAAATCAGCAAAGATTTCCTTGTTTTTATAAGAAAAGTCCAAATGCTTAATTTCCATATTGTCTCCTTAAAACTATTTTGCAAAAATTGTCGAAATGTTTTGTTTTGCAATAAAAATCACTCCCAGCAAGACATAAAATACAATAACAATCAACAGGTTAATAAGAGTAGTCCAATCTACTTTATAAAACAGGAATTGCATTATTACTTCATACCCCGTCATTAGGTATTTAATCGGTGTACACAGCAATAATAAATTCAACAATTTATTTTTCGTTTCAACAGTTACTAACATGAATGATCCAAAAACAATTAATGTATTAACAATACTGTAAGTCTGTAACTTTAACTTTACCGTCAGCAAAAAATACAAACCCATAGTTAAAGGCAAAACTAATACAAGTGCTGCTATTGTTGTGGTCAACAGCAAATAACCTAGATAAGAAAAAGACTTGAAAAATAGTGTAACAATTAAATTGAAAAGGACCAATTCTACTATTAAAAACGTCCATTGAGACAAAAATTGACTGATTAATACCAAATACTTGGAATTAGATACCATGTAAATGATTTTATAATAGCCATAATCACGATACTCAATCATTGCCATAATCACTGAATTTAGAATGGTTGTTAAAGCAATGTAGGCAAAGTAATATGCACTTCCGCTAATTAGCTGATTCTTGCCGACAGTATAGTTATTAGTCAAGACTGGAGCATTAGACATAGCAAAATAGATGACCGGAAATATAATGTTAAACATTAATGCAACCTTGTTGCTAAAAGAGTTAATAAGGAAAATCTTGTATAGTGAATAAAACTTTTCTTTCATATGAAAATCTCCGTGAATATTGCCTAACATTTTTGAAATAGTTTAAACTTATCGCCTAAAACAGGAAACCACGAATTCCATTTATCTTTAGCTCTAGTATCACAAAGATTCATTAATGCGCCCGCAGCACCCGTAACATTCATAGAACAAGCCCAGTGTGCCCGGTACCACAAGATTCCCTAAATTATCTTTAACTATGTACATGTTAAGACTTCGCAATAATCTATTTAAATTATTAGGGGCGCTTTATGGACCTTCTATCAATAGCTATAACTTATTAGGTATGGTGTACTCAAATTCTAACTAAGAATCAAAACGCAGGTGATTTTCATTTCAATTAGATTCTCAGTTTCGCAACGTCAACCAGTTTGCTAATAGTTATCACTGCCCTATAATCATATAAGAATTATATGTTGTTTTTATATATAAATCAAACAAATTTCATATTTTTATTATTTTTAATAATAACTATTAGATAATGCGCACTAACAAAATAATGAAATTAAAAAAACTATGACTTAAAACTGACATTTTAAAATCTTTGGTCAAATAATAGACAATTGCAAAAATAATTCCACTTATAGATATTTGAAGTGTTGACCAGGTGGGCACAATTCCGTGGGCAAACGCAAAAACCACACCAGTTAAAGTAATTGAAAAAAAAGGTGATAATCTTTTGAAAATACCGTCTTGGAAAACTCCTTGAAAGAAAAAATTTTCTAAAACAGGCGAGATTATAACTAACATTACTATCAAAAAGGGTGCTAAACCAGTTTTTAATAGTGGAATAAGATCCTCATCATTTGGGCCAACTGGCACTACCGCAGCCAAAAGAGACTCTAAACCCACTGCTACAGTTGAAAATATTAATGCAAACACAATATTTTTTAGAGAAAATTTAGTTAATATCTTAGCTCTTATATTGCTCTGCACTAATTTACAAAGTAAACTAATTGATGCGTAACCCACAATCGCGCCAATTGCCAATACTAATATATGTTCAAAAAAATTAATATTGTGTATTGATTCATGGTTGAAAGGTCTTTCAGTTAATGCTGGCAATTGCATAAGCAAAAAAACCACAATCGTAATGAATAAAAAGCTAATGCCTTTTATAAGTAAAATTAAAAACTTTGTCATTTTTTGTGAAAAATCATCCATGCTATTATGCCCCATCCATAATAAATTCAAACTAGCTAGCGCTATTCACCGATTACCTGAATTCATGCCAATCGTATATGCTTTTAATTAAAAATATTATAATTCTAATTTAATTTTAAATCAACATGCCTACAATATTGGAAAATTATATTTTTTAAGTCAGTGAAACAAAATAGGGAACGTTGTCCATGACAACTCATAAATCATATTTAAGACTGTTTTATTTTTATAGTTTTCATCCTTTTTCGTCGGTTTCTTTATTTTCGACTTTGCACGATAAGCAACAGTTACATAAGCATAAGCATGATCCGTATCTAAAATTTGTAGCCCCTCAACTTCGCTATGCTTGCCAGGAAGATCAATGCCCTTCCAAGCAGATAAGTTTACATTGCCCCACTCAGAAGTATTTGTTCGTTCACTGGTATCTTAACGATTTCTTTATGATACGCTGTATATTTCCCTGTTTTCTTATTAAAACAAGGCGACTTCTGGCTGGTAATGTAAATATTCCCTAAATCGTCTAAATCATAGCCTTGGATTGAATTCATTAATCCACCAGCACCAGTTAAACCAGGAATAGTAAAACTTTCCTCGCACTGGAATTCTCCAAGATTGATAAAGCCATTGCCAACATTGTCTAGAGCTCGATTAATAAGTCCCATATCATAAATCGCAAAATGGCCTGTACCATTGTATTCAACCGTTGCAATTAAAAACTTTTGGTAAATTGTAAAATGAAGTTGAACACTTGCACTGATTAAAAAATAAATAAAAAACATATTGACTTATTATTAAAAAATATTATAATATTTTTTAATATATCAATGCTTAGAATGATGGGAGACTTAATCATGAAAGCACTATACTACGGTTATATTGAAGCCCATAAATCTATTACTACATCTGCTAGAGCAGTTTGAGGAAAGAAAATATGAAAAAAAAGCCATATAAGATTATTACTTATATTTTGGGCGCACTACTTATTATTACACTATTTTTTCTGTTGGATGCAACAAAAAATCCACCAGGTATTAAGGGATCCTTTTCTAGTATAACAGCCTCTGATAAAATAGCTCAGCCAGATAGGGTAGATATTGCTTTTGCAATGCAACAAGAAAACGCTTACCGAATTTATTTCCAATCCAGGCCGTTTGACCGTGGAATCTTTAAAAAATCTGCGGATAATACATATATATTGAAGCCTAAAACTGGAGCTAATGGAATTTTGATAATTACAAATAAAAAATCATACTTGTATTATCCTAAATTGAAAGAAAAAATAATAGTTGTTGAACAAACTACTACCATTAAGTAAAAATAAAAGTCGTACTTGCTAATCATGGCTTAACCATTTCAGAATTTGCTCGCATGACGATAACTACTGTCGCTAACCAGGGGTTGCCCAAATATTATTCTTTGCCTAATCAAGAATTAAGCAGCTCACTGCAAGAAGTGGCCGATGATTTGTCTGGAAAAGAAAAACTGCCGGAGGCTCACAGTTTTGCAGAATTAGAAAATCAAACAAACTAAAACACACGACTCCGATTAAATATCGCAGTTGTGCGTTCGGTCTTGCTTAATGTCTTGCTTAATAATAAGTGTCTAACTTTTTAGTTGCACTTAAATTTCAGGGCTTTGTTTTAGGTTAAGCAATATTTTGCTAAAAATTAACGCTTATCTAAAATTTGATATGCTTTAGATAGCAAGTTATCCAAATCTTTGTCACTAACATGCCCAACAATTTTACCGTGTCGACCAAAAAAATCATAATTAGGCATGTAAAAAGTAATTACACTACCAGATACTCCACTGTTGATGTCAGCAACATGATAGTAAAGCTCACCATTATCTTTATTAAGATCATGCGTAAGAGGCATACAGATAACTAATCCCGTTTTTTGATTATATGCACTATTTGATATAACTATCGCTGGTCTTTGAATATTACCAGATTGGAAACTATGCCCGCCTTCTTCTCGTCCTGCATGAGGTTCAGCATCTATCCAAATAATATCTCCTTGTTTGGGGGCTACCACGGAATGTTCTCCTTACCAACCTGCATAGCATCAGGATTACCTACTTTTTCAATTTCTTTTTTAAAGTCAATATCGTCATATTCTCCATTAAACCACGGATTAGAGTCAATAGCCTTATAGATTAAAGTGTTATTATCTTCTTGAATCAATTCAAATCGTTGACCAAGTTTAACACCAGCCTTACTCGGAACCGTGAGAGCTGTAGAATTACCGACTTTTCTAGCAACAAAGTTACCTAATTTCTTTTCCATTAATATCAACTCCCTAATTTACGTTAGTACAAGTATACACCCTTCCTAAGGGGATTTCAATTATACCTCTACAAAAACATGTTTTGCCGGGCTTTTGTTTTAGTAAACGCGCAAAGTTTTCTGCCCATCTATCTGTTTCAATGGTGTCCATCTTCCAATTCTTTTTTGATTTGTTTTGCATGTTTTATACCTTTGCCCATTTAACCAAAATCAATCGAATCTAAAATATGCTCCCTAGCCTCCTGATCCAGGCCCAGGTACTCAAGCGTCATTTTTTCTGAAGAATGGTTCAGCAGCTTCATTACCAGCGCTATATTATGGTGGGATTGTTCGTATACCCGGTAAGCACCAGTCTTGCGCATAGTATGAGTCCCAAGATAGTTAATATTTAGAATCTCTCCGACTCGGTGCATTATCATATAATACCGTCGTTCATCAATGTGCTTTCCTGGACGACTCATTGACGGAAATAGCCATTCACTCTGAAAAACAGCTTGGCTAGGGTGTTTTAATTCATATTGTTCAAGCCAATCATAATAATCTTCCAGGTCACGTTCAATTGGCCGCAGGTACAAGACATTATGTTTTTGAGTTTTTTTGTCTACGGTATAAGCATTTCTCTTAACCCGGCCGTGACGATCGTAGACATCTGATTTTTTTAAGCGCAGCACATCGCTCACTCTGAGCAGCGTTGCCTTACCAACTTGAAAAATTGTGTAATTGCGTCTTCCAGTATCGAATCTTTCCAGAAGACAATTTTTTACTTGTTCAAGCACGTTTGAATCTTTAATCGGTTTGACTATTTGCTTCATAAAAATGGGCCTTTTTATCTTAGATTTTCTAGTGTTATTTATATTATATACTTAATTATAACATTAGAAAATCAGACATGCTGCACAGAACGTTGAATTACCAGCCTTCATTGTATTTTCAGCTAGTGTTATAACATAGAAATAACACTAGCTAATTAAAAAAGGTTTCATCTTTAGACAAAATCAATTAATCAAAGTTCTACGTTTAAAGATTAATTATTATAGCGTCTCAGTTAAAGTAAAAAGTTTGTCGTTAGAATTGCAATCTCACCAGCAAAAAAATCAAAATCAAAAGCAAACTAAAAGGACTGCCTCCTTCTGAATATCGGGAGCTAGTCCTCAGCTAGAATTTATAAGACTATCCTAATTTTGGGATTCACATCATCAAAATCGCCACCTTTTTTTGTTGCTTTTAATTTACGGATTTCTTCTTTTAACCGATCAATCTCATTTTCATCATTATGAAATTTAACGCGATAATATTTTATTTTCTCAGAAAGTTTATTACGTTCTTCTTCATCAATGTCATGCTTTAGCTTCACACGTCATTGATAGAAGCTAATCAATATTGAAACAAGTTCACCAAAGGCAGTTGAAGTTAACAAAATCAATAGATTTTTACCAGACCTTCCTGCAAATTTTTTGAATTGTATTTAAACTTGTTTTAACTGTCGAGACCGTTCTTTATTGCTTTAAATCAAAAAGCAGAATTAATATAACATTTTTTTATTCCTTATCGAGGATACGTTTATAAATGCTAAAAAACATTAGTAAAATCATGCATTATAAGTAATTAAACCAGCGTCCAATTATAGATATTCCCTTAAATGTATTACAATAAATATAGTTATTTATTTTATATTCGAGGTATTATTATGAAAATTAGTAAAAAACTCATCCTAGGAACAGTTGCCGGCACCCTGGCTCTCAGTGCTGCTATTCCATTGGCAACCACCAGTAAGACAGTCACTGCTGCCACTTCAACTAATAAATTGAAACTAGCCCATGGTGCCTATGTCTATAACAAGGCTGGCAAGCGCCTGCGTACTTATCGCGGCAGTACGTGGAAGACCCACCTCAAAAAAGGTGCCACCGTCAAATTTACTGGTACAATCGAACCCACCGAGCGCGACAGCAAGCGCTTCTTCTTGCTCGATGATGACAACTACAACCAGTCCTGGCTTCCTTATAAACAAATAAAGGGGCAATATTACTATGGCATCGGTGCTGGCGGCTACATTAAAGCTGGCAACGTCAGCCAAATTGCTGGCAAGCCGCTGTATGCTGCTGAAGCAACCGTTAAAATCAAGGATAATTTTACTAAAAGTCCTTTTACTACTGGCATTGGTAAAGATAAAACCACAATCAAAAATGGTAAAACCCTTAAAGTTGATCGTATTACTACATTATCAAGCGATCCTGAAGATCTCATAGTATACCGGGTTAGTGGGACAACAAGTGCTTTTATCATCAAAAAGAGTGTAAAAGCCAAACCACGGCAAAATTTAAAAGTCTACACTAAGTACACTTATATTTCATTTTTAGAAGCAGCTGGTACTTATGACAATTCTGGCGCTAAAAGGTCTACCGCGCTTATACACTCTACCTTTTTACCAGGGGATATGTATCCCGTTGAAGAATTGACTTATCTATGGGTCCCCAGTGAAAATAAAGCAGAATTGTTTTATTTATTGAAATATTCTTGGGAACCATTTACACTCTCTTCACCGGCAAACTACGTTGGTAATCCACGTTATGGCGATGGTCTTGTCTATGTTAAAGCAGACAACACTAAGTATCTGTCTGGACCATTCCTAAAGCCAGACAATACGCCCAAGCAAGCACAAATTGAAGCAAAAACCGCCACTGCAGCGGACAAGGAAGAATTACAAAAATTAATTGATCAAGCCAAAACTATTCCTGCTGAAAAGCTGAGAGCAGCTACTGATCGTAATTACGATTATAAATATACTTTACAATTTGCCAAAGATACGGTTAAGTCTACTACAGCAAGTATTTCTGCAGTAAAAGAAGTTACCTCCCTATTAAACCAGGCACAAAATGATGTCATTAACACCACGGATGAGCAAGATAAAATTGATAACATACTAGATGAAACCAATCCGTACTTCAATGCAGCCCCTGGCTTTTATACCAAGAACAGAAAATAGATTTATGTTAGACAATAAAACAGAAGAAAGGTCTTCTGTTTTATTTTTTATTTTTTACGAACATATGTTTGCAAAAAATAAAAGTTAGCTGTACAATAAATGTGATCTCGAGATCTTATTAACTTGTTTTATAAACTATATTTTTTATTCGAAAGGACTTTAAAATGACTACAAAATCACTCGCTTCAGTTAGCTTAAGATATACATTAGATGAATATAATAATGGACTTTACCAGAGAGTTGTCCAAAAGGGCAACGTAACTAAAAGTAATTGTTATGCTTTACAATTATATAAGGGGACAACTTATGTATTTAAAGCCCCCTTACAAAGCGATATGAACTTTAATAAGAACACGGTTTTAACTTTAACTGGTATTGCCGGTGGTCATACTCAAACCTTTGAGTATGCTGGACAAAAAGGTGCTTGGTTTGTTGGTACTAAGGGGAAAACATCAATTGGAGATAATAGAAACCGCTCCTGGGCTTCACAAATAGCCCGCGTACAAATTCCAGATAAAACGACACATACAACTAATACCAATCTGCCACGTCTTTCTTACCTGAATCGTGCAGGTATTGGAAAAAAAGCTGGTGCACAGGGAGTTTTTACAAACGAAACTTTTACTGGGGAAGATTTGTTCCGGTCAGAAGCTGCTGTCTCACCTGATCACACTAAATTTTTGTTAGCAACTATTGACACTGCGGGAAATGGTTATTTCTTCCTGTATAATTTAGCTACTATTAATCGTGAATTAAATCAGGCTGGAAATTCCGATGTTAATATTGGCAATATTCCTTGCTTAGGTTACTTTGCTATTCCTAATATTACAAAAAGCAAAGTTGGTATTGGCTCGATCCAAGGGTATGACTTAGATGATCGAAACAACATCTATATTTCTAGTCAAAAATCAGGTGAATTAGATCGAAATATTTATAAGATTCCTTGGGGAAGCAGCGAAAAGGGATCTTGGGATCAGATAGCATTAACCGGTGAAACCGCTTTAAATATACCAGGTTATTATACTGAACTTGAAAGTGTTCAAACAATCAGTGAAAATGATCTTTATTTAACAGTTGCTTATCACAGAAACTCAGATAAAGCCACAACGCGTAACCGAATCTTTGAAGTGCAATGGTAAATTTTAACTATACGAAAGCAACTTAACATAATGTACATTAAATGCCGTAATGCCAAAAGCCAGCCGCGGCAGGCTGGAAAACATTAGTTAAAATACCTTGTAAATTTTAACCCGTATAGCAAAAGGAAAGACTGTCAGTTCAGCCTTTCCTTTTTTGCTTGCTGGCCATTTTCACAATTAGACCAATTGATATATTTTGGCGCTTTTGCCCCATTTTATCCAGCCATGCAGCCTTCTGATTTTTAAAAGCTTAGTTGCTTAATTTTGCATAAAAATACCGTATTCCGATTGAATATCAGAATACGGCCTTAGCGAATATAAATTAATGTTAACGTCCAACTCTAGGGGTTAACTTTATCTTTTTGAGGATTAGGTTATCCAAGTTCTAATTCAGTTTTGTGTGCCACTAGTTCCGTGGCCTAACGATTTTAAAAACTTGTGCAAACAAATATCAGGAACACTAGTTAAAGGTCTTTAAGACTAGCACCGTGGACAATGCTTCTGTATTTGTTGATTTGGCTCAGGTATGATCTACCACGCACACACCTGTACATGTCATGCAAGAAAGGTGGGATAGAGCAACACAATCTGGTTAATTAAGCACTTCTTATCCAAAGTTTAGTTCGTTAGTCCATCAAGGGTTATGACTTAGCGCAAATCTACGGCATTAAAGATAGTGCAATATCTTGCCACGCAAGGCTTTAATGTGCCGTATCCTGATGAATCCATTGAACGACGGTTAAATCGATAATTAAAACACCAGAACAGGTTACATAAAGTTTTAAATATAGTCAACCGAAAAAATTAGCCCCTAAAGTTAAGCTCCAACTCTAAGGGCTAATTTTTTATCATAGTCGGCTATTCTTTTACCGGGCCAATCTGATTAAATTCTAGCAAGTTGCCAGGATAACGACCAATTAAAAGAACTGGAACCTTTGAAAGGTCATTGTTATGCCTGATGAGCTGCTTTAGCTCTTTAATTGAAGCAAGAGCTATTTTTTGATTTTCGCCAGTTAAAGCAGCTGCTAAACCATTTACTATTTTCAGTTCATTAGCTTTAGCTTTCTTACCTTTAGCTCTAATCACTTTTATTTCCGCCTTGATTAGCGGCTGGAGATCTTTGTTAAGCAAGTTTTTATTATAAATACCATTCACATAGTTCGTATAACCCTTATACTTGCCATCTTGTGAGACCAAATCAACAGTTACAGAATTTTTTACCGTTGATACCCGCGTTACTTTGAAGAGGGTATTCTGTCGAACAATTTTTTGGAGTACTTTTTTACTGTATGAATTACCGCCTTTAGCCGCAGTGTTTTTATACAAAACTCCTTTGTTAGCATTGGGGAGTTTGAAAACATAACCAGCCTTGGCTAAACGCTTGGTCCAAGCTTTAGCAGTTACATCTTTAGGCCATGACACTTGTGCAGCCTTGATTTCACTATGAGTCGCCATTACGGTTGCCGGGACTGCTGCCAGCATTAGGGCCATTATTAACTTAAATACTCTTTTCATGGATATTTTCATTCTTTAATACCACCTATTATGTTGCCAAAAGATTTTAGCTTGTGCCCAAGACCCATAACGATTTTTCACATACCGATCAGCAGTCTTTTCTTGGTTTTCCTTGCTATAATCGCCATTAAGATAAGATCTAGTTAATTGAAAACGACCATAAACATTTCCATTGCTTACCGTGTAATTATATCTTGATTCATTGTATGCAATCCAAACTTTAGTTGCTCTTTCGGTACTACTTAAATTATCATAATATTTTGACTTAATCCTTGCGGGAACATTTGCGTAAGGGTTTCCTACCGGTGGATTTCCAAAAAGTCTTAATAGATCATTTGATGATTCATCGTCATAATCTAAACTGGTATTATCATTAATAGTTCCTTCATTAAAATCGTTTTCATTTCTAACGTTTTGTGGCAAATAAATGGGTGTTCCACTAGGAATAGACTCGTCCGGGTCAAAACCATCATTAAGTCTCTCTACTACTGATAAATCCACGCCATTTGCTTTAGCAATTTGCCGTAGTGATTCATTATTTCTATTTGCTACTGGACTTATATTTTCCTTGGAAATAGAATATGACACGTCATTCATGAACATCACATGGGAATACTCAAAGTAGCCGCAGTTTTTAATCTTTTGCGGTCAGTAGTAAGACACTGGCTTATGGCTTATCAAGCTGAAGGCTATTCTGAGCTGTTCCCTAAACCTAAAGGGAGACCAGAGACCACCAACCATGACTAAAAGAAGCGTCAAAAGAAGCTAACCGAAGTAGAACAATTGCGTCGTCAGGTCGCTGAGCTAGAAGCGCAAAAAGCCGACCTAGAACTGGACAACTGGACCCTAAAAAAGTGGCTGCTTGCTATCCGCGCTTACCAACCGGTAAAAAACCAGAACAGCCGTGGAGATTCGGGCTGAGCGGCCAAAGGTGCCGTTAAAGCTCTTGCTTACTAAGCTACACCTTAACCGCAAAAATTATTACGACACCCGCAAGCACCGACTGAACCAGCCAGATAAATACGCCGCTGTTAAAGCCACAATTAAGTCCATCTTCTACCAGGAAAGCGACGAGACTTATGGCTACCGGCGCATGCATGGCGCACTCTTAGACCAAGGCTAATAGTACCAGCACCTGCAATTCCAAGCCTGGCTAAGAAATCATGGCATCGACCAGTCGATGTCACGCAAGGGCAACTCGCTGGACGACAACTTGATGGAAGGCTTCTTTGGCATCTTAAAGCGGGAAATGTTCTACGGCTTTGAACAGAACTTCAAGGACTTAACTGCACTAGAAGAAGCAATCAGCATCTACATTGACTAATACAACACCAAAAGAATCAAAAGCAAACTAAAAGGACTGCCTCCTTGTAATGTCCATATGAATCATTCCACATTCATCTTAAATTAAAGTGCCCGATCATAATCTACAAACTATCCTTCTTATCCGACATACTTAGTTATAATTTACTCAACAAAAAAGAAAGATTGAATTTTCAATCTTTCTTTTACCGTACGGAGTCAAATTTAAAAGTAATAAATTAAATTGGTAAAGCTGAATTTAGAAACTATACTTACTTTAAATTACCATTGAACTTCATAAATGCGGTTTGCTACTGTACGCCACTTGCCACTTAAATATCCATGATAAGCAACAGTTAGATAAAGGTGATTTTCACCAATAACCTGAACACTTTCAAGTTCTGTTATGTACCCACCGAAATCAATGGTGTAATTATTGCTCAAATCTACATCTTCCCACATGCTTGGAGTTGTTGTTCCCCACGGAATCTTATAAATATCGCGCGGCTCTGAATGCGTAGCGCCATCGTTAGGTGAATGCTCACTAGAAATATAAAGGTTAAGGTTATCGTCCAAATCAATTCCTTGAATTGAACCAATAATATTAGATTTTGTCATATCAGGAATCATAAAGCTCCTAAGTACAGGCAGAGTACCAATATTAACGTTAGTGGTGCCAGCTGCGTCCAGTGCATTATTTATATCATTTAGGTAATACAAGGAGAAGTAGCCATTCCCAGCTTTGTCAATGACAGAGACTAAGAAATAGAGGTAATTTGGTGATACTGCCGCCTCTGACCGATCAAGATCTGTCCCTGCAAGGCCAAAACCACCAGCCAAGTTTAGGTGAGATAAACGGGGCAGTTGTGTATTTGAGGTGTAGTTAGGTAAAGATGGAATATGAACCCGGGCAATTTGAGTATCCCACATATAGCCACCTGAACCTGACTTGCCCTTAGTACCAATGAACCAACAGCCTGGTTTATTGGCATATTCCCAAGTCTGCGTGTGGCCCCCGGCTAAATCACCTGAGAACTTGACAATCTCGTCACCATACGTAATATGATCTTGTGGTCGTGCCCGAAAAACATAGTTATCGGTTTTGTGGTGCTGCAAGGCATAGATATAGCCCGAACCAACATTCCCTTTTTGAACAACATTGTTATACAGTCCACGTCCGTTTACTAGGCCTGTAGTTAATTTATATTTTTGTGATATAAATGGATTATAAATTTTACTCATAATTATTTCCCTTCCTGTAAAAATAATAAAAATAGTAATAGAACAAGTTAATCTGACTTCGAAGTCACTATTAATATAGCACATATGTTCGCTTAATGCAAACACATGTTCGTGCTTAAGCTAAAAAAAATCCTCAGATTGCTCCAAGGACTTTCTAAAATTATCAATTATCCTTTATTCTGGCATTGCATCTTCCTGTGTCTCATTAAAATCTAACTGATCATGCGGTAATAATACCCTTTCCTGCTGTTGCTTTAACAGCCTGGTAGCTTGCTTTACTTCCGCAATGCTTGCAGTAGGTGAATCATTAATTTCTTTAGCATTTTTTAATACCATATCATAGGCCCTAGAGTCGTATTTTTGGTAATTTTCATTAGCCTTAACGATTTTATCCTGATCAATTTGCTTTTGCAATTCAGTCTTATCAGCCTTCGTAGCCACTTTAGCGTCTGCTTTAGCCTCTTCTGCTGTATTAATTGGCGTTAATTGAGGACCAGAAATATGGCTAGTTCCTGTTACTTTGATATAACTCCGATAATCTTCTGTTATTTTACCATACTGAACTGAATCAATCGTAGCACCATTTCTTGCTATATGGTAGAATAATTCCGCCTTATTTTCCTTTGGTTGCCAAACATAAAGTGCTTCATCTACCGGTATTTTATCCCCTTTGGCAAAATTTACACCTAAATTAGTTCGAACTTGACCATTTATATCATAAACATCTGTATTACCAGTATTTAAAATATAATTATAATACGTATAGGTTAACAGTTTTTGCCGTGGCTGCTTCTGTACAAGTGATTTAGCAAAGAAGCCAGTTTTGGTTCCACTCAAGCGAAAGCAAGCAACCTTCGCCGGATCGTACTGTATTAAAGAAACCCGATCTACCTTAACCTTTTGGCCTATCTTAACAGCTCTTTGTTCCTTGCCATAGCCAACCTGGATAGTATTAGGTGCAACAATTGTTACCGTTGCTTCAGCCGTGTAGAGCGGCTTATTGTCAATCTGACCAACGTTGGCAGCGTTAATGTAGCCGCCACCACCAATATTGTAGTAATATTTGCCGCCGATTTCTTCATACGGCAACCACGACTGATTATAATTATCGTCATCAAGTAAGAAGTACTGTTTGCTGTTGCGCTCGGTCTTTTCAACTGTACCTGAATACTTCACCGGCGTGCCCTTACGCAAGTGCGTATTCTTTTTACTGCCGCGGAACTTGGCCAGGCGCCGCCCGTTTTTATCATACACAATAGAATTATAGTTTAATTCTAGGTTGCCTGGCTGTACCTGATCATTGATAGCACCAACATTACCTGCTTTAACGTAGGCTCCGCCAGTCAATGGATAATAACTACTCCCCTTAATCGTAGTGGTTTTGTTTGTACCACTAACGACCGTACCCATTTTTAACGTCTTTTTGCCGTTATAATAGGTACGTTGACCTTGTGCAGTATACACATAAGAATTATGGTTAAGCTTCAGGTTTGCAACTTCAGCCGCCTGTACAATAGAGCCCGAGCCCAGTACTGCCGGCACTACTGGGCCAAAGGCAAGAACACCCGCAATTGAGCCCAAAATAATTTTTTTATTTAAATTCATATAATCACCTCAAAAACAAAAATAACGTTTTCACGTTAATTATAGAACATTAATATTAACTTTGCATAGACAGTTAAAACTAGAAAGAGCAATCATTTGACAACTAGGATATATGATTGGCTTATTCATTTAGGAAATCAACTAAGCTAAACATTCTAAAAAGTGATGGTTCATTATTTGACGGATTAAACGATTCATCACTTTTTCTGTGTTTTAAAATATATGAAGCCAATATTTCCCTTGCATTCCCATGATAAGTTAGTGATCATAAACAAGGATTAAGCAGTAAAATACCAGTGATAAAAAGTCCAGTAATCTTAAACAGTGTTATTTTTATATTCCATTGACAATGTTATACAGCATCGCTGCTAGCAGCGTGAGTAGGCCGTACCCCAATCAAATATCGGGGTACGGCCCGTGCATAATCAAATTACTTTACATTTTAAATAGCTCACATACTTACATTGTTTCTTTTTTACTGCCCTCTCCAAGTGCTTTTTTAACTACTTTCGGTGTAAAGTCAGTTGCTTAACTTTATTTGCATGTATATCCGCTTGGATACTTGGTTGGGCCCATTCTATCGAAGCTCCAGATATCGCTATTTTAAAGTTGTTTCTTTTATAAATGGTTTGGAATTCATCTGTATTATCATAAAGTTCTACACTATCAAATAATGGAGCCAGTAATTCCAGATTTTTTAATGACTTCGAATAGCGCTTAACAATGACCTCATTAGGTATTCCGTGGCCACCTTTAGCCACTCTGGCCTTAACTCTTTCCTTGGCTAATTCAGGACTGTTAACTCCAACATATAGGAGATGGGTAGTATAGCCCTGCGTTTTGGCCGAATTTAAGATATTTACATATGTCTTTCTCGAAGCTGCTAAAGTTGTTTCCATGTTGAAGCTTTGTTTTTTAGCAATGAAAGAACGAATGTTTTTAACTTCAATTTTCATTGCCCGCAAATTACTTACAGGACTTCGCCAGTCCCAGTGATTGTCGCGCGCAATTTCATCTGCGTTAGCGCGCTTACTATTTTTAATTTTCGGGCGATCAGTACCCAATATAGAATCATACAAAGTTGATTTTCCAGCCCCATTGACTCCTGCAAACATGAAAAAATCTAAAGTCATCTGCTAAAGTCTTTTCTATTAATTATTTGCCTTTGACGCAATTGAAGTGCCCGGTCACGAATTGCTAGCCAAAATCTGGTGTCGGCTTGATTAGCAGAATTGTCGATCATTTTGTCAATCTCATCATAACTCATGTTTTTAATATCATTATCTAACTGTTTTGGATCAATCATAATTTTTACCTCTTCTGTAGTGAACCAAATTCAATGGTTGTAATGATGAAAGTGCTCCCTTTATTTATCAAGCTTATTATAGCATCTGGAGAAAATTCATAATATTAAACTGTCCGGTTCGGTTTGCAGCATCAAGAATTTTTAGACATTAAAAAGAGCGGGTAATTCCCCACTCTTTTTATTGATTGCTTTGCAAACACTTAAAAAATATAAGTATAATTTTATATGGCAAACTGTTACTGAGCATGTTTTAACATCAGTTTATGTTTCAGGAGGTCCAGCACTAGCACTGCTATTGCCACTATCAACGTTTCCACCACCAATGGAAGCTCAACCTTAAACATATTAAGTAAAAGTAAATGATCTACTAGCAAATTGTAAATGACACAACTGAAACAAACGATTACTAAGAATCTCACTTTTAGATTGGTAAAAATATCAATTGCATACAGAATACTGCCAATAATTAATAGTGTTGCACCAATTAAATATACTTAACCATACGTTCTATTTCCACTATTAGGAAAGCGCAGAACCCCAACCTCACTAATAAAAAGTGGTAATCCCAACATTAATATTGCAATAAACTTCTAAAAGGCCAGAAATTATTTTGATTATCTTCATAACTTAGGCCGGTTAAATGCCCATTTCCCTTTCAACCACGTCCGTAATGCGTTTGACGTACACGTCGGTCTCTTCCTGGGTCGGGCCTTCCGCCATCACCCGCAAGAGCGACTGGGTGCCAGACGGACGCACCAACACGCGCCCGTCCCCGTTCATGTCTGCTTCGACTTCCTTAATTACGTCCAGGATGGCCTGGTGCTTCTTCCAGCCACTTTTATCCTTGACGGGGACATTGACCAGGCACTGCGGGTACTCCTTAAAGTCCGCAAGCAGCTCGCTCAGTGTCTTGCCCGTCTTCTTCATTACCAGCATCAGGTGCAGACCGGTCAGCATGCCGTCGCCCGTGTTGTGGTAGTCGCTCATAATCACGTGTCCGGACTGCTCGCCCCCTAAATTGTAGCCCTGGGCCCGCATTTCCTCGGAAACATAGCGGTCGCCCACCTGCGTGCGCACGTTCTTGATGCCCCGTCTTTCTAAGGCCTTGGTAAAGCCCAGGTTGCTCATCACGGTGGTAACAATGGTGTTCTTCTTCAGGCGGCCGCCTGCTTCCATGTAGCTGCCCAGGATGTACATGATGTGGTCGCCATCGACCTCATTGCCGTTCTCATCGACCGCAATGCAGCGGTCGGCATCACCGTCAAAGGCCAGCCCCAACTGTGCGCCCTGCTTGACAACTTCTTCCTGCAGCTTCTTGGTATGCGTTGCACCGACATGATCGTTGATGTTCAGGCCGTTGGGGTGCGTGGCAATGGTCGTGAAGTCGACGCCGCAATCCGCAAACAAGCGTGAAATCAGGCTGCTGGCCGCACCGTTTGCACCATCGATAACCACCTTGATGCCATCAAGGTCTTCGGGAATAGTGTTTTCAATGAACTGCAGGTACTTGGCACTGCCTTCATGAAAGTCCGTCACAGAGCCGAGTCCCTCAGCCGATGGCCGCGGCAGCGTGTCCTCCGTGGCGTCAATCAGCCTCTCGATTTCGCCTTCCATTTCATCCGACAGTTTCAAGCCATCGCTGCCGAAGAACTTGATCCCATTATCCTCCACCGGATTATGGGAAGCAGAGATTTGCACCCCGGCATCGGCGCCCTGGGCGCGAACCAGGTAGGACAGTCCGGGCGTCGTGATTACGCCGCATTCCAAGACCTCAATCCCCACAGAGAGCAGCCCCGAGATCAGCGCATATTCCAGCATTTGTCCGGAAATCCTGGTATCCCGTGACACCAGAACCCGTGCCTGCCCCTCCTTTGCTTTGCTTTTAGTCAAAACGTAGCCGCCATCACGGCCTAACTTAAACGCCATTTCAGGGGATAAATCCTGATTAGCAACCCCACGAACTCCGTCCGTGCCAAAATATTTTAACATTATTAAATAACAACCTTCCTTTTTAATTTTCACGTACTTTTTTAGAGTTATTGACATTTTCAACTTTGATATCCACATTGAGCTGACCTGGGTTTGACTTGACAACCCCATCTGACAAATCAACGTCTACCGCCTTGGTGGTCGACGAAGCGACGGCGCTCAGGTCCACTGGCACTTTCAAAGTTTTGATTTTAGCAAGTGCATCCTCACTGCCATATAAGGTTACATGACTGTTTTTGGTTGTCAGTGAATATATTTTACTCGTCTTTTCATGTTCAGGTTCCAATTCCACCTTGACCGTTTTCTTGGCAATGGTAATAGGAATCGTCACTTTGGCAGTTGCCGGCTCAATTACCACGTTAAGCTGCCGGCCCTTGTTGTCTTCCGCAATCAGGTTGACCTGACGCTCGTACGAATGGTCGATTCCATTGGGCAGAACAACCTTGGCAACAATCTGATCAATCTGTTCAACCTCGCTGCGGGCGCCGGTCACCTCAACCTGCTGCGGGTAGACGCTGCTGTGCCCCAACTTGTAGCCCTGGGCCACAGCACTCTTATTATACTCTATTTGAACAGGCATTGTTGTTGATTTTCGCCGCTGGATGTTAACGTGAACGCTCTTAGGATTGATGGAATAAGCAATTTGTTTGCTCATTCCGGTCAGACGCACTTTGACGTTGTGTTCACCAATGCTTTTATTTGTTAAATCAATATATGCCCGAAAATTCTGCGTATTGACCGTCGAGGTAACCAAGGCCGTCGAGCCCTCCAGCGTGATGCTGACCTTTTCCGGGTAACCGATGACGTAGTACTTATCGGTATCAACCGAAACCTGCAAGGGCACCTTGATTGTTTGCTTCTTATTGGCGGTTTGCTTGGTACGGTCGCTCTGCCCCTGCGTTAGAAAGCCTTCTTGCGTATAGTTAACGTAGATTACAAGCAAAACGGCTATCAGAAGCGAAACGAGGCGGACAAACCAGGACTGTTTCCAAAAACTCTTCATCGATCAGCACCCCACTTCCAAATCTTGCGGATAATCTTCTGGTACCACTTGTCGTTCTGGTTCTTCTTCGGCACCAGTTCAGCGGTCAGGTACTTCATGTATTCGTCACGCGTCATATCCAGCAGGAAGCGGCCGTTGCGTGTGATTGTTACGCCACCGGTCTCTTCGGAAACGACAATCGTAAGGGCATCGGTCACCTCGGAAACGCCCACGGCAGCACGGTGCCTAGTGCCCAGGCGCTTGGGAATCATCGTGCTGTCCGACAGTGGCAGGTAAGCGGCCGCAACGGCAATCTTGTGGTCCTTGTCGATGATAACGGCGCCGTCGTGCAGCGGGGTGTTCGGAATGAAGATATTGATCAGCAATTCCCCCGTCACGTGAGCATTCAGCTTAATCCCGGTTTCAATGTAATCATCGAGTCCGGTTTCCTGCTGAATCGTGATCAATGCCCCAATCCGGCGCTTGGACATGTACTGGATCGCCTTGTCCAGTTCCTTGATGAACCTGATTGATTCATCGCGTTCACTATCCTCGCGCCCGCCAAAAATCGGCAGACGGCCTAGGTGCTCCAAGCCTCGTCTGATTTCCGGCTGAAAAATGATAATGATGCCGACCACTGACCACGAAACAATCTGGTCAATCAGCCAGGTCGTGGTGTGTAATTGCAAAAAGCCCGCGATGATGCGCACTACGAAGATGAGCACGATGCCCTTTGCAAGCTGAACGGCCTTAGTTCCCCTGATGAGCACGACCAGGTGATAAACCAAAAACCAGATGATTAGTATGTCGAGGATAATCGACAGGTGGTCCCACGTAAAAATATTTGTAAAGTTAAAATGTGTAGGTATTGTTTTCATGCTTGTTAATTCGCCTCCTGGTCATCCGGATTGCCGATGATTCTTACCTCAGTCTGCAGGTCCAGGTTGAATTTTGCCCGGATCTTGTGCTGAATCAGGTGAATCAGGTCCAGGTAGTCCGTTGCGGTCGCACCACCCTTGTTGACGATGAAACCCGCGTGCTTGGTTGAATCCTGGGCACCGCCAATCTGCTTGCCCTGCAGGCCCGCCTGAATAATCATCGGACCGACGAAGTGGCCGGCGGGACGCTTAAAGACGCTGCCGCAGGACGGGTACTCCAGGGGCTGTTTGTAGCGCCGCAGCGCATTCAGGTAGTTCATGTCAGCCAAAATCTTGCGCTTGGGTCCAGGCTTGAGTGCAAAGGTCGCCGCAATCACGACGTCGCCATTCTCCTGCAGCAGCGAATGACGGTAGGAAAAGTCCATGTCCCTTGCAGTGTAGGTCTTGAACTCGCCGGCACGGGTGACAACATTAACGCTCTGAAAAACTTCTGACGTCTCCCCGCCGTACGCACCGGCGTTCATGAAGACAGCGCCGCCCACGCTTCCGGGAATGCCCGCCGCGAATTCCAGGCCACTGAGGCCGTGGCGCGCGGCCGTAAACGCCGTGTCGATGATGCGGGCACCGGCCTGCGCCGTTACCGTATTGTTTTTGACTTTAATCTGCTTCATTTTGGTTAAAATGAGCACGAGGCCGCTGACCCCGCCGTCGCGAATAATCAAGTTAGACGCATTGCCAATCACCGTCAAGGGGATTTGCGCGCTCTGCGCCGCATTCACCAGCTTTTCCAGTTCCGTCTGATCACGGGGAAAAGCCAGGTATTCCGCCGGTCCGCCCGTTTCAGTAAATGAGTAGCGACTGAGCGGAACCTGCCTTTTTACCTCTATTCCTGCTTTTGCAAGGTTACATAGTTCCAAAGTTTAAGTCCCCCTTACTGACACGTCTTGTTCTATTTTACCGCATTCGGCTACTTGCTTCATCCTATGTTATACTAAAATTAAGTTTTGAAGGAGAAAAAATGAACTTTACTGCAATGGACTTTGAAACCGCGAACCGCCACCCCGAAAGTGCGTGTTCGCTGGCCCTGGTAATGGTGCGGGACAACCAGATAGTCGACCGTTTCTACACGGTGATCAACCCGCAGATGCCCTTTGACGCGCAAAACATCAAGATCCATGACATTACGGCGAGCGACGTGCGTGATGCACCCACCATGGCGGAAGTCTGGCCCCAAATCAAGGAGCTGTTTCAGCCCGGGATGCTGGTGTGCGCCCACAACGCGCGTTTCGACACCAACGTCATGCGCCAAAGCTTGGCCCGCTACGACATCCAGGAACCGCATTATTTCGTGCTCGATACCCTGCAGACCAGCAAGCTGTTTCAGCCCAAGTTACGCAACCATAAGCTCGACACCGTTTCGCAAGCACTTGGTGTTGACCTGTGGCACCACCACAACGCTCTAAGCGACAGCGAGGCCTGCGCCGGCATCTTGATTTCCCAGGACGAGCAGTTCGGCGATGAGGCGCTGAAGAACCTGGTCTACCAAGTTTAAGCTTGATGTATGCAAAAAGGGTCTGGAAAAAATTCCAGACCCTTTTTTGGTTAAATTATTTAGCGGGTTCTAGCAGTTTAGGCCCGGCATGTTCGCTATGCAAACCATGCAGCTACTTTTTTACATCCTGTTCCGCATTAACCGGCTTTAGCTGCGGGCCATAAACATACTTCGTGTTCACCGCCTTGATAAATACGGCTACCTTATTTACCCCGTATTGATAATCATCCAATTGATAGAACAATTCCACACGTTGGTCATCGCCGGCCCACATGTAAAGCCCCTTGTACACCTGAAGAACCTCACCCTTTTTATCCTGAGGTGCATAATCCGCCCGCTTGTTGGGATTGTTGCCAAGGATGATTTCATTAGGCAGAACGTGGCGAATAAATTTTTCACCCTTTTCAGTATACATATAGGAGTCTTGCGTCACCAGCACCTGCATAAAGTTGCTGTACGGCAGCAAGATTTGCCTAAACGTGTCGTTGTCCAAGCTAATGTATTCCTTATTGCTGCCCTTAATCAGAAAGTCGCTGCTGTCGCCATCACCATCCTCATAGTAGCCATACAGGGGATACTCGGAGGTTCTGCCGTTCAGCGTCACGGTTTGACCCTTGTTGATGGCCTTGCCGGTAGACTTGGGCTTGCCGTTAACGGCTCTTAATATTGGGTACTTTGCGTTTGCCCTGAAAGTTACCTCGTTGGTATACAGGTAGCAGCCATCAACCTTGCTGACGTTGGCCGCCTTAACGTAGCCGCCGTGACCAATGTTGTAGTATTCTTGGCCTCGAATGGTCCTGTAGGGCAGATAGAACCAGTTCCAGTCGTCATCCCTAAATGCGTAGCGCTTGGTTCGCGGATCCGTTATTGCCTTCACCTTGCCCCGATACTTAACCGTGCTGCCATACTTGAATAAGCCCCGACCGCCCCCGGTAGGAGTACACCTTTTGGCCCCACTTGTTGTAGATGCGGGTTTTGTGGTTCAACTTTAACGTGCCCTGCTCAGAGTTCGGGCTTTGCTGGGTCGTTGCGGCCGCATGCACCGGGCTAATACTGGTTGCCGTGGCGCCCACGGACGCCACTACCAGCAGTCCCGCTGCCAAGTTAATAAGTAAGTTTTTTGTTTTTTTCATTGATATGCCTCAATAATCAAAAATAGTTAAAGAGTGAACTGCATCCCTCAAGTCAAACAGCTTTCGGGGCTCAGTTATATATACATGCCTTGATTTTAGTAGTTAATCAGTCCGCTGTCTATCCAAAGCGAGCAGCTAACTTGCCCTGTTCAGCGCAGGGGCTACTTCTTAAATAAACGCATCATATCATCTAGCCAGCGTTCGTTGCGCTTCCCCTGCGGATTAAGTTCAAGCACACGCTTGGTCGAATCCCAGCTGTCGTCAACCCGCCTGATCACAATCTCTAGGTAATCAGCGGGTAGTTCCGCCGCAATCACTTCAGGCCATTCAATCACGACCAGGCCGGGCTCATCCAGATAGCCGCGCAGGTCAATCGAAGACAGGTCATCATCACCAAGCCGGTAAAAATCCATGTGGAAGACCGGCAGGTGTCCCTCACGATACTCGCGCACAATCGTGAAGGTGGGACTCTTGACGGGTCGTTTGATTCCCAATGCCCGGCCGATGCCCTGGGTCAGCGTAGTCTTGCCGGCTCCCAGGTCGCCGTTAAGCAGAAGCAGGTCGTGCGGCTGGGCCGTCTCAGCAATCGCCCCGCCGATTTTTTTCATTTCTAAGGGGGAATTAACGTCTAACTTCATTGTGCTGCGTCCTCCGCAAGTGCCTGGGCGGCGGTCAGTATCGCCATGTTATAGATGTCAGTAGAACTGGCACCGCGCGAGAGGTCGTTGACGGGACGCGCCAGACCCTGCAAGATTGGCCCGATAGCGGTAAAGTTGCCCAGCCGCTGCGTAATCTTATAGGCAATGTTGCCCGACTGCAATTCCGGGAAAATGAAGACGTTCGCACGTCCCGCTACTTCCGACTCCGGCGCCTTGCTGGCGGCAACGGCCGGAACGAAGGCCGCATCAAACTGCAATTCGCCGTCGGCCTTAACCTCGGGGTGAGCCTGCTTGAATAATTTGGCAGCTTCCGTCACCTTATCGACCATCGCGCCCTGGGCCGAGCCCTTGGTGGAAAAACTCAGAAAGGCCACCCGCGGCTCAATGCCAATCATGCGGGCCGTCTGCACCGACTGGTACGCAATTTCCGCAAGAGTTTGACTATCGGGTTCAAGATTGATTGCACAATCGGCAAAAATGTACTTTTCACCGCCACGCTCCATGATAAAGCCGCCCGATACGCGCCGCATTCCTTCCTGAGCATGAATCAGCTGCAGTGCCGGGCGCACCGTGGCCGCAGTTGAATGGGCAGCGCCCGAGACCATGCCGTCAGCCTGGCCCATTTTGATCATCATCGTGCCATAGTAATTGGGCTCACGCAAAATTGCCCGTACGTCCGCTTTTGCAAGGTCTTTCCCCCGGGCCTGGATAAATGCCTGCACCATTTCGTCTGGTGGGCACTGCGTGTCTAAACCAACTGCCACGTCCCCCAGCCTAAGATTGTTCCGTTTGCCCATTGCCTTGATTTGCTGCGAATCGCCCAGCAACAACGGTTTGAGAATGCCCTCTTCTGCTAGTCTGGCGGCCGCTTCTAAAACCCTGACGTCGCCCCCCTCGGGAAAAACGATTCTAAGTTTTGAACCGGACTTCTTTACTTGCTCTTTTAATAACCCAAAAACGCTCATATTGCTCCTAACTAAGCTAAATCTGTCTGATTGACATGCTCTGGCAGCTGCCAGTCAATCGGGATCTTGTTAAATTTTTTTAACGCGGCATTGCACTTGGAAAAGGGCCGGGAGCCAAAGAAGCCCCGATCGGCGGAAAAGGGGCTAGGATGAGGCGACTTGATCACAAAATTCCGCTCCTGGTCGATCAGGGGCATTTTGTTCTGGGCGTAACGTCCCCACAGAATAAAGACAACCTGGCCCCGCGCACTCAGCGCCTTGATAGCGCTATCCGTAACCCGTTCCCAGCCCTTGCCCTGATGACCGTTTGCATGGCCATACGGAACGGTCAAGACCGCGTTTAACAGCAGCACGCCCTGGTCGGCCCACTTTTTTAAATAGCCGTGATTAACGGGAATGCAGCCCACATCGTCGTACAGTTCCTGGTAGATGTTCTGCAAAGACGGCGGCAAGCTTACGCCCGGCATTACCGAAAAGCTCATGCCCGTGGCCTGCCCCGGATTGTGGTAGGGATCTTGCCCCAGGATTACTACCTTGGTTTTTGCAAAGGGCGTTAATTTAAAGGCCGTAAAAATATGATACATATCGGGAAAAATCTGCTTAGACGCATACTCATGCTTGAGAAACGCGCGTAATTCCTGGTATTCGGGACTTTTAAAGACAGGGGCTAAAACTTCATCCCAGTCGTTGCCAATAAACTTTTTCATTATTCGAACTGCCTCGCTTTCAGTAGTTTTATGGTATCATGAAATTGATTACAGGTGAAAAGAAACTGCCAGATTTAAATGCTTTTTTGACGGGCAGTATGACCTAATTTTTACTAAAAACAAAACAATCGTACCTGAAGGGAAAGGAGCTATCTTATCCTTGATTAAATTAGTAGCATGCGATTTGGATGGAACGCTGTTCAACAGCGATATAACGGTATCGGCTGCCAACGTTGCGGCCATCCGGGCAGCCCAGAAAAGCGGGATTGAATTCCTGGTAGCAACGGGCCGGGCCCCCAGACAGTCGCGCGCAATAATCAGAAGCTGCGGTCTGAAAACCGGATTTATTAACATTAACGGTGCATTGGTCTATGATACAAATGACCAGTTGCAGGTCAAGCACGCGCTCGCAAGCAAAAAGGCGCGGGCAATAGCAGCGATTCTCAAGCGGCATCACATTTACTTTGAAATCGTGACGGAGGACCACATTTATTCGCATGACATCAGCCAGCGCGTAGTCAATCTGGCGCGTTCATTGGTGGCCCTTAACCCTGACGTTCCCTTTAAAAAAGCGGTGGCCACTTCTGCTGGCAGCAACGCCATGCTCAGCATGACCCCGGTCAAGGACTACGACGAGCTGCTGCGTGATCCGCAGCTTGAAATTATGAAGATGATTGCCTTTGATGCCCGTGGTCCTGAGGCCTTTTCCACGGCTAAAAAAGAGATTGCGGCACTCGGCGGGGTAGCCGTGACCGCGAGCGCAGCGGCCAACATTGAAATCAACGACGTCCATGCGCAAAAGGGGCCGGCACTACTCGATTACGCCCGCCAAAAAGGCATCAAGAAATCAGAGATCGCGGCAATTGGCGACAACTTAAACGACGCCAGCATGATCGAAGCAGCAGGCACTGGCGTAGCGATGGCCAATGCCGTGCCCGCGATTAAGGAACTTGCCCAAGTAGAAACCAAATCTAATAATGACGACGGCGTAGCCTATATTTTGCAGAAATTTATTCGCATGAACAAAAATGAATGAGGAGGTGCTTAAATGCGCTATTTATTAGAACTAACGCAAGAACGAGAATACGGGCAGATTCCTGTGACTAATGAAAAGGGCAAGATGCAGTATATCATCCAGGGCAACTTGGACAACCCCAATCACACGCTTTACCTAAGGCAAGTGAACCAAAAAGAAATTGGGCGCCTTTATGCCGACGGCAATGGCGTGATTGCCTCATATACCATCGATGTGGTTAACCATTCCCTGGTCAAGGTCAAGCGCTTAAACAGCCCCGCCACCAACCTCTTTTACATCACGAGGCTGAACTATATCGTTACCGGCAGCATCAAAAAGGGCAGTTATAAATTTTTAGCCGGGTTCAAGAAGGTGGCCACGGTCAAGACCGACGTTAAAAAGGTCGGCGTCGTCCTCACTTGCGACATCGCGCGCCCGGAGGACGTGCCCTTTATATTGCTATGCGCAACGCTCTTCACCCAGTGGCACACCACGCCCCTGCGCCTGCCAACGTTTCCGCCGATTGGTGGCAAGTACAGCGTCCAGCTCTAATTTTTTATTGAAAAGCAAAATACACCTGAATGGTGCCGCAAAGCATCGCTCAAGGTGTATTTTGGTGCTGATGGGATTTATTACCTGATTTTACTTATTATGCCGATAATTAGATATTACCTGACGTATTTGGGCTGCGCTTTGTGCAATATCAGAAATTGTTCCCTTATTCAATGCTCCACCAATACCAAGAACCTCCGCACCAGCATCGAGCCACTCGTGTAAATTAGCAGCATTAATGGAGCCTGACTGAAGAACTGGCATCCACGGAATCGGCGTTTTTATTGTCTTAATAACTGTTGGTCCTTCAATACCGGAATATGGAAACATTTTAATGAAAGTCGCACCTGCTCGCATAGCTGTAATGGCTTCAGAAACAGTAGTACAACCTGCAGCATAAGGAATCTGATATTCATTTGCAATTTCTGCAACACCCTGATCAAAGATTGGGGAATATAGGAAGCCTGCATCATGTGAAATGGCATCCCTCGCCGTTTGTGCGTCCAAAACCGTTCCCGCACCAACGAGAACCTTGTCTCCCAGTTTTTCATGGACTAAATCAATTGCCAACGGGGCATCATTATTGGTGTAGCTAATCTCCATGACGTCAACCCCACCTTGACTAATTCCTTGTGCTACTTCCAGCACTCTTTCTTTTGGCGCTCTGACTACGGCTAATGCACAACTATCTAAAATTCTTTTTACATAATCAAATTTCCGCATTTTTACTTACCTCCCAAATTAATTTGATAATTAGCTACCATATCTTTGATTTCCTGATTAAGACCTTTACCTGGAACTGATTCAGGTTTTCTCGCATCACCAACATCAGCAATACCTGCAATCGTCACAGCGCGCTTTAAAACGACGGGTACTGGAGCTTTATGCATAACATTTCTTAGAGGGCTCAAACTTTCCTGCATTAACTTTGCCTTATTTACATCTCCCCTCTTTAAAGCCTTATAAAGAGCCACTAAATTTTGAGCTAATAAATTACTAGTACCGGCAATAGCACCAGATGCACCCCGTTCAATTGCATAAGATATTTTTGAATCGGAACCGATTAAAAAATGTAAATTATCATGTTTTTTAACCACGGTTAAATACGCATCGATAGTATCTAAGTTACCGCTACTGTCTTTTATGCCTGCAATGTTAGGTATTTCTGCGAGTTTATCCAAAACCAGCGGTGCGATATTATTCTGCGTATTACCTGGAATATTGTATAAAACGATAGGAATTTTAACATTTTCAGCAATTGCTTTATAGTAATTAAAGATATCTTCATCCCTGAGCTTAAAGAAATATGGTGTAATGACTGAAAGTGCATCTGCACCCAATTCCTCAGCTTTTTTTGATAAATAAATTGCTTCATTGGTACTGCATGCACCCGTACCAACGTAAACAGGAACGCGATGATTGACGTATTCTATTACATGCTGGGCAAATTCAATTCTTTCCTGAGTTAGAAGCATTGTAAACTCACCATTGCTTCCCAGCGGAAATATACCGTTAACACCATTACCAATCAAATAATCAATTAACTGATCAGTTGCCCTATAATTAATTACTTGCTTCTCATCGCTTTTAAAAGGCGTAACGATTGGTGTGATAATTCCATTAAACATATTTATACATTCTCTTTCAATTTTTCATTAGTAACCACAACGGCATCACTGGCTACTGCCAAAGCAGTTTGCGTTAATTTATCCAAATCATCTTCACCGCTTTGTACCTTTAAATAGACCTCAATTAACATTGGCAGGCTAAGACCAGTTATCACTTTCATTTGATATTTTCTAGTTAATGCCGTCATTGTATTTGAGGGAGTTCCACCAAAAAGATCGACAAAACATAATATTTGCTCTTCCTTTATGCTTTGTAAAACGGTTTGTGCCTGCTCAACAAAATCTTCGAATGACATACCTGGCATCAGGGAGAGGGACTCAATACTTGACGTGTCACCTGCAAGCATTCCGGCTGACTTAACTAGTTCCTTACCAAAATTGCCGTGTGTTGCAACAATAATTTTAATAGCCACTTTATTTATCCTTTAATTCCTTTAATATAAAATCGGTTGAATAAGCACAAGTTCTAAGTTCAGCTTCTTTAGTTCTAGCCGCAGTATGAGAGGTTAAGTAAAAATTAGGTTGCGCTAATAATTCATTTCCTACCTCGGGCGGTTCGGTACTAAAAACATCAAAGTAGGCACTACCAATTTGGTTGTTTTTCAGTGCATCTAGCAATGCATCTTCATTAACAATTCCACCCCTAGCGGCATTAATCAAGCAGGCATTCGGCTTCATTTTGCTCAATTCAGCGGCATCAATAGTGTTTCTGGTTTTCTCATTTAGTGGCAAGTGTAAAGTTAGAAAGTCAGATTCTTTTAGCAACTCCTCAAAGGATACCTGTTCAATTCCAAAAGCTTTCTGTGTTTCAGAATTAATATCAAAAATATCATTGACTAATACCTTCATCCCCAAACTGCTTGCTTTGCGTGCCAAGATTTTTCCAATAGCACCAAAGCCATCAATTCCTAAAGTTTTTCCTTCAATTTCAGTACCAGTAAATTTTTCCCACTTCCCTGCCTTAACTTCAGTGAAAGTGTCAAATAAGTTTTTGGCTTCAGCCAGCATAAAGGATAATACATGTTCAGCTACTGAATTTGAATTTGAACCAACGGTTCTGCCAACTTTGATTCCCCTCTTTTCGGCCTCAACTAAATCGATGTTATCTACTCCAACACCAAATTTGCAAATTGCTTTTAAATTGGGAGAAGCATCCAACAACTCCTTATTGATTTTGTCAACGCCAACAATAATTCCTTCGACATCTTGAGCTTTCTCCTTAAATTGTTCAAAGGTATACTGTTTTCCCGATTGATTATAGTCAACGGTAAACCCGGCATCCCTCATTTTTCGTATGTAAGCATTACCAACATTTGCAAAGCCACGGGGAGTAATTAAAATTTTCATAACGTTCCTTTCTAAGCCATAATTCCAACAGCCGTCAAAGCGATTGCCAGAATCATTGTTACAACTAAAATTCGAATGAATTTGGGCCCCTTCTTGTCAATGTAGAAATACATCGCCATAGTCAACATGAACGGCAACATTCCCGGGAGTATTTGATCAAAAATTTGCTGTATACTTACTCCTCCGGCCTTTAAAGCAATTGGGAACTTTACATATGATGCGGACAAACATCCAATCATGAATAATCCAACTATACTTGCAACATCTATCACGCGCTGAAGAAGACCCGACTTCAAGAGCTTCATTACGGAGTTTCTACCCAATTTGTAGCCTTGATTAATCAAAAAGTACGACCAGCCGTAACTCCAAACAAGGTAGATTATTCCCGGAACAAATGCTGCCCAAACCGCCCCTTTGAGAGCCATAGGTACAAAGATTGCAAGCGGAATAGTTGCTACAATGCCCTGATCAACGCTGTCGCCAATACCAGCCAGCGGCCCCATAAGGCCAACTTTTAAGGATTCAATCATTTCGGGTGTGACGTGTGTATTTCCTTGTGCCCGTTGCTCTTCTAAAGAAATTGTAATGCCGTGAATGATGCTGCCCCAATCACAATTGGTATTAAACATCTGCACGTGCCTCATCATTGCATTTTGATATTCATCAGGATCATCTTGGTAAACCTTTTTAAGAATATGACTCATCGAGAAACTAAACGCCAAAGCCTGCATACGATCAAAGCTAACTGGTACTTCAACTGCTAGACACCACTTTGCCCAAGCTTTAATTATGTCTAACTTGGTTATTTTTTTATTTTGTGTGACACTGTTATCCATTTTACTTCTCCTAATTCGTTTCAACATCATCGTTTTGCTTTAGAAGTGAGAAAATCAAAGCAATAGAAATTGCAAAAACAGCTCCCGTTAACATTGAAAATTTCATCGTGGCAAACATGAAGTAGCCTAAAACAAAGAACGGAATGTATTTCTTCTTACCCATAACAACAATAGTTAATGCAAATCCAAGTGCCGGTAGCATCATACCCGCATTATTTAGACCGTTCATTAGCCAAGTTGGTATCACATTAACAAATGCCTTCAGCACTGCTGGTCCAAATAGGGTTGCGACGAAGACGGGCGTGAAGTAAAGGATAAAGTTACAAGCCCAGGGAATTAAAAACTCCCACATATCAACTGAATCATAACGTTTTTCTGCGATTAATTTATCGACTCTCGTATTAAAGAATGAATTGAATGTTCTGCGTAAATTATTAATTAAAACCCCTAAAACGCTAAATGGTACCGCTAAAGCAACTGCTGCTCCCGGCTTAATACCACTTAAAATTGCTGCGGGTACAGCAATACATGTTGCGAGACTTTGGTCAGCTGGAATATTGCCACCAGCCTCAATTCCACCCATCCACATCAACTGAATGGTTGCGCCATAAAGCAACCCAGCTTGAATATCACCATAAATCAAGCCGATTAAAGTTCCCGTTACGACCGGCTTTCTCAGGGCGTAAGCAACATAGTACTCGGCCCTGCCCATTCCAAGCCAATATAATATTCCGACTAAGATAGCTTTTATAACCATTTTTTTACCTCCCTGCTATAGCTTTGCTAAAGCTTCATCTAATTCTACCGATGGATAATCTGGAGTGGTTTGAAGGTAGATATGTATTCCCTTATCTTCCATTTCCTTAAGTTTTTCCCCATCTTCCTTATTAAGGGTAATTGCATTATTAACGGCTTTCCTACCTGCACCGCCTCCTAAACCACCAATTTGTATCTCTTCTAATTTAAGACCACCAATGACAGCTTCATAAATAGAAGGAACTGTTTTAAACAATAGAAGACAGCGCTTTTTATCAAATTGACCTTCTTTTTGAGCTTTAATTGCATCTAGTACAGAAAATATATTTATTTTTACACCTGCAGGTGCTGCCATCTTGAACACCTCCTGCATAAATTCATCTTCACTTAGTGGTGTATCAATAGCATCAATTTCGTTAATATCACATTGCTTGATCCACCTCGTAATTACTTGTCCATGAATCATTCTATAATCTACTCTCGTTAATTTTACTGACATTTTCTTTTCCTCCTTAACTGCCTTAACAATATATGAATACGCTTACATATGATACATAAAAAGATACAAATTTAACGGGTATTATTTGTTCATTTGTACGAATACTATTCTTCAAGCTAAGTTTATGCTTGCACTAAAGCAAAAATAGGAGGCTACACAATGACTAATTATATTGAAACTGTTCATAGGGTTATTAATACAGAGATGAAAGCCCTAAAAGAAATCGATCATCAAGTAGATACATACCAGGAAGACTATCATAAGGTATTTGATGTTTGTCAAAAATCCACAGGAAGAATAGTCTTCATGGGAGTTGGCAAGACCGGACATATAGGTCAAAAGCTTGCAGCAACTTTTTCCAGTCTAGGAATACCGTCTTTATTCGTGCATGCTACTGAAAGCATGCACGGAGATTTAGGGATGATTACTAAAAACGATGTTGTCTTTATAATTTCAAACAGTGGTGAAACAAAGGAAACTTTGATACCGGTCAAATTTATTAAAAAAATTGGTGCAAAAACTATCGCGATGACGGGAAACAATAATTCAACTTTGGTGAATGAATGCAATTACAGTTTGTTGGTTCACGTTGATAGAGAAGCTGATAATCTTAATCTTGCACCAACTTCAAGTTCAACTGCAGAATTAGTTGTCGGGGATGCCTTAGCATGTGCGCTCTCTGAAGCTAAAGGATTTAATGAAAAAGATTTTGCAAGTTTTCATCCGGGGGGAGCATTAGGGAAAAAACTTTTTGGTAATATCAAATAAATTCAATTTAATGCAAAAAAAACCCACTCGTTCAGTGTTAAACTTACTGAATTAGTGGTATTTTTATCAAATTATTTATGGAGGAACTGTTATTGGAGCAAATAAATTAATCAATTAAACCTAAATTTTATTAAACGGACCGTAATTTCTTTCTTCATATGGCGTGGTTTGAAAGTAGAATCTAATTCCTTCCTTTTTACACTTTCTGAGCAAATCTAAATCTTTAGTGCCAAATTGCTTCTCAAGACCAGAAACTGTTAACCTACTGCTTCTGTATGGGATTTGAACGTCTAAATATTGCATACCATTTTTAACAGAAGCCAATAAGGTTTCGTATGAACTAAAAACCAAAATAATATTATATTTTTTATCTGATTGACTTAATTCATCTAGAGTATTATTTAACGAGGTATTCGAAACGATTTTTAACTCTTTACCCTCGGGAATACCTAATTTCAAAATACTGTAGTAAAAATCATTGATATGGTTATTATTGTCCACTATCAAAAAGCAGTTTATATTTAAAAACCTACTCCACGTTAAAACAATTGTTGAGTGCAGCAACCTATCATCAACTCGAACTAATTTAACTTTTAACGACATTTTCTCTACCCAATTCTTATATATTCGATGTAATCCAAAAAAGAACAAACAAAAACTTTGTTTTTGAAGTTATTACGGATATTAAAGCCAAAAACATCTTGCTCGAGTTTGGTTATCCTGTACAAAAGCGTATTCTTATGAATATACATTTTTCTTGCAGCTTGTGATAGATTAAAATCACTCTCTGACAAATTTTCCAATATATTTTTAACTTCCTTTAAGTCAATATTTTGTTGTTTTATGTTGTCAATATAATTATTAAAGGCTACATATGACAATTCAGTATTTTGCATTAAGTAAGTCAGATAATAATCCTTAAAAAACAGAATAGAGCCACTTTCGGCAGATATATAATCTTTTAACCAAAGAGCTTGGCGGTAACTTTGCTCATAATCATGAATATTATTGACCAGTGTTCCTATATAAAAGGTGGTGTGATCCAATCCCCATTCTTCAAGTTCTTTAATTATTGACGTTAGGTAATCTTCATAACCGTCAAATTGTTTATTATTAAGATGCATAAACAAGGCGATGGTATTAGAGCTTATTTCTGAATAAAAAGTTTGATTATCATTTATCTTATACTTTAGGTTAATCAGTACATCTCCATTGAATGACTTTGAGCTAAGACAAATAATAGGAATTCGAAACACATCATTCTTTAACAATACCTGTTTCATCAAATTCAGACTAACGGTAATATTGTTATTATATATAATTGATTCAATAAGTTTTTCATTGGTCGAAAGTATCCTATCTCGCTGACGTTTTTCGGCTTCAAGTTCAATCCTGGTTTTAAAAGTTTCAAAAAGAACAGAACCAACCTCATTTAGATACTCGTACACTTCTTTTGTCTTAATTACCAAATACCCGTAAAAATTATCTGAAATCTCAACTCGATATACAACAACATGCGTATTATTATCTCGTAAATTGCTTAAATTAAGATCTGAAGTATCCTCTTGACTACTGTCAATCAATTGACCCCTGGAGTCAAACAGACTGATAGAAATATTCGAATTCTTCTTAACCACTTTTTCGAAATCCTGAAAAATAGCTTTTAAATTCATGTTTTACTTCCACTATTAATTTGAGACACTTATTGGTTCCCTAATTAAATGTAATTATATTATCGGTAAAATTTACAATGACAGTATACCATATCAAAAGATTTAATTTCAGTATGACTGGTAAAAGAAATTTATATCATCGTTCTCTACTTCTGCATGATGGACATGACTGATATGAATGATTATCGCCCAGTAAGGGTTTATTAACTACAAATGGTACCTACACTGGTTCAGAGCAGCTACATTTTTTCACCTAATTCACTGTCACCAAAATTTTTCATGCAAAAAGCCGCAGCGTGATTGCCTCATATACCATCGATGTGGTTAACCATTCCCTGGTCAAGGTCAAGCGCTTAAACAGCCCCGCCACCAACCTCTTTTACATCACGAGGCTGAACTATATCGTTACCGGCAGCATCAAAAAGGGCAGTTATAAATTTTTAGCCGGGTTCAAGAAGGTGGCCATGGTCAAGACCGACGTTAAAAAGGTCGGCGTCGTCCTCACTTGCGACATCGCGCGCCCGGAGGACGTGCCCTTTATATTGCTATGCGCAACGCTCTTCACCCAGTGGCACACCACGCCCCTGCGCCTGCCAACGTTTCCGCCGATTGGTGGCAAGTACAGCGTCCAGCTCTAATTTTTTATTGAAAAGCAAAATACACCTGAATGGTGCCGCAAAGCATCGCTCAAGGTGTATTTTAGGTTGATAGGATAATGGATGAAAGATTATTAAGTTTTAAATATAATCGGCAGTTAGATTACACAACGTAAAAATATTCCGATCTATTTTTCCAGTTCTTCTACCAGCAAATCGACAAGCATCTTGTATCCCGCCGCCCCGAAGTGCAGGCCATCGTTAAGTTGCCCGCGGCACAGGTGCGCGAGGTCGCCCTGGTTAATCATCGCCTGATAAAGGTTGATGAATCGCAAATGATACTGCTTAGCCACCTTTTGCATTCTGGCGGTGTAAGTTGTGACCAACTCGTTAGTACGGTTGGTCTGCCGCGATTCGTCCACCGCCGGCGGTGAAACAAGGATGGCGTTCTGCGGGTAATACCGGCAAATTACGCTGGACGCAATGATGCTGTCACCGGTTAAGAGTAGTCTCATTACTATGCTCCTGACTCACAAAAATTCTCTCTACACAAAAAGCCGCAGCGAAATTGCTCGCTGCGACTTTATTATTTAACGCGGGTTAATCTTGCGGTAGGTCATGCCCTTGAAGTGCGTATTAGCGTACTTCTTAGCAAGATCGCGCGAGCGGAAGTACTGGTTGGTGACTTCGCCCGTATCAGTCAGCGCCTCGAAGAGAACCTGCTGCTTCTTGCCGTTTAGCTTTTCCATCTTTAAGGTATATGCAAAGCCCATTGCAGTTGATTTTTCATCTGCGGCACTCGCCACAATCCACTTATTGCCCCGCATCTTCTTCGTGGTTATGCGCATCATGTTCGTAAACACGTCACTGTTCTTTAGCTTCCAGGCACTAGACATCTGCCACGGGTACTTGTTGGTGCCCTTGACCTTGCCCACTTTGACCGCCTTGACGTGCTGGCCGGACCACGGGGTTTCCATACTCGACTTATGAATATTCAACGGGCTGGGCGTTATGTAGCTGGTGCTGTACCACTTGCCCCGCCACGACTTAGGAAGGGTGTACGCCTTGGCAAAGCTGTACTTGTTCTGCTTGCTTTTTTTGACCTTGGCAGCTTCAACCGACTGCGTGGCGTTAGCTGCAACACTGCCGGCTGATAGTGTTACGGCTGCAGCCGCAAGGAGCGTGATTATCTTTGCATGTTTCATAGTATGTTCTCCCGAATAAAATATTATAACTTCAATTATCAACTATTCACGGATTAAAGCAAGCATAAATTTATAAATAAATGAATAATTATATTATGCACAGGTATTGCCCTTGTCTTTTAATATTTATAAACGCAACACGCCATCAAAACTAGCATAGTTCGGGTTGTAGGTCATGTCCTTGAACTGCTGGTGACCGTACTTGTCCGCGAGTGCCTTATTCCTGAAGAACTGGAGGATAACCTTGCCGGTCCCCTGGATTGCTTCAAAGAGCACCGGCTGCTTCTTGCCGTCTAAAACCTCCGTTTTCACAGTATAGGTAAAACCTACTTTGCGTGATTTTTCATCAATCGGACTCAGGACAATCCACTTCTGTCCGCGGACCCTTTCCGTCGAGCCGCGCATAAACTGGTTAACGTACTTGCCGTTCTGCTTGAACCAGTTGCCACCCATTTGCCACAGGTACTTCTTGTTGCCCTTCATCCTGCCCACCGTAGCAATCTTTACATTCTCATTGGTCCACGGCAGCACGAAGCTGGTCCGGTGAAAGTTGACTGGGTATAGCGGCAAAACACTCATGCTGTACCATTCACCGCGCCAGGACTTTGGAAAGACGAAGGACTTGAGCCATACTTGCTCATCTTGCTGCTGGTCGCGTGCACCTGGGTAGGTTGAACAGCTATAGCGCCGGCAGCGGTGGTCAACGTGGCAGCCAGCGCAAGCACCGTCAGTAATTTTTTTTTCATAATTGCCCTCCCTTTTTGAGATCTCTTTCAATATATTATCAGTCTTTTGTATTGAAATAACAAGTTCTTTTACAGGAAAGACGCAAAAAAGCCCCTGCAGCTTGCAGGAGCTTATTCACTTTAACAGTTAAAATTTAGTCTTGGTAGTTGACCAAAGCAAGATATGAATCAGGCTTCAGGCTGGCACCACCAACGAGACCGCCGTCAATATCAGGTTTAGCCATCAATTCCTTGACGTTGCCCGGATTGACTGAGCCGCCGTACTGGATGCGGACGTTGGCAGCAGTTTCCTCGTTGTACAGGTCCTTGACCGTGTCACGGATGGTCTTGCACATTTCCTGAGCCTGGTCAGAACTGGCTGTCTTGCCCGTGCCGATGGCCCAAATTGGCTCGTAGGCAATCACGGTCTTGGCAACCTGGTCGCTTGACAATCCTGCCAAAGCAGCCTTGATTTGACCAACAACCCACTCTTCCTGCTTGTTGGCTTCACGCGTTTCCAACGATTCGCCGCAGCAGATAATTGGCGTCACGCCATTAGCAAAGAGCGCCTTGGCCTTTTTGTTAATGTCTTCATCCGTTTCATGGAAGTAGCCCCGGCGCTCGGAGTGTCCGATGATGCAGTAGTTGATGCCCATTTCCTTTAATACCTTAGGTGAGGTTTCTCCGGTGAAGGCACCCTCATCCTCGAAGTAGGCATTTTCTGCTCCAACCAGCAAGTCTGAACCAGCAGCAGCCTTCTTTAAGGCATCAAGGTCGACAGCTGGCGCACAGATTAATGATTCAACCTTGCTTGAACTTGGCAGCTTGTCCTTGACCGCAGCAACAAATTCACTTGTCTGCGCAGGGTTCATGTTCAGCTTCCAGTTTCCAGCAATAATAGGTGTACGCATAATGATTAACGTCCTTTCTTAGAACTTACTTATCTGAAATGCAGGCAATTCCTGGTAATTCCTTGCCTTCGAGGTATTGCAAGGAAGCACCGCCACCGGTTGAGATGTGGGTAATCTTCGGGGCAATGCCCAATTGCTTGGCCGCAGCAGTGGAGTCACCACCACCGATGATGGTGGTAGCATCAGTTAGATTAGCCAGTGCCTTGCCCACTTCCAAAGTACCCTCGGCAAAGTTGGACATTTCAAAGGCCCCCATCGGTCCGTTCCAAACAACCGTCTTGGCGTCCTTCAGGATTTCCTTGAACTTCTCGACGGTCTTAGGACCAATGTCCAGACCCATCATGTTTTCCGGAATATCATCACCAACTACCTTGCGGGCAGCATCGTTTGAAAATTCGGTTGCGGCTAGATTATCAACCGGAAGCACGATCTTCCCGTCAGCATCCTTGAGCAATTTTTTGGCCAAGTCAACCTTGTCGGGTTCAAACAATGATTTGCCAATCTCATGACCCTGAGCAGCTAAGAAGGTGTATGCCATGCCCCCACCAATCAGGATGTGGTCCGACTTAGGAATCAGGTTGGTGATGACGTCAATCTTGTCGGAAACCTTGGCGCCGCCCAGGATGGTAACAAAGGGGTGAACCGGGTTGGCAACGGCGTCGCCCAAGAACTTGATTTCCTTTTCCATCAGGTAGCCAGCCGCTGCGGGCTTATTCGCCTTCTTCATCGCCTCGGCAATGCCAACGTTAGAGGCGTGGCTTCTGTGCGCGGTCCCGAAGGCATCGTTAACGTACATGTCGCCTAAACCTGCCCAGTATGCGCCCAAGGTTGGGTCGTTCTTGCTCTCGCGCTTGCCGAAGTCGTTGTCGATGTCCTGGAAACGGGTGTTTTCAAGGACGATAACGTCACCGTCCTGCATCTTATCAATCGCGTCTTCAACTTCCTGGCCCTCATTTTCAGGAACGAAAGTTACGGGCTTCTTGAGCAGTTCGCCCAGGCGCTTTGCAACCGGCGCAAGGGTCAATTCCTGCTTGTCGGCGTCGGACTTAACGCGGCCCAAGTGGCTGAGCAAGATTGCCTTGCCGCCGTTTTCAATAATGTACTTGATGGTTGGCAGTGCTGCAACGATTCTGTTGTCGTCGCCAATCACGCCTTCCTTGATCGGCACGTTGAAGTCGACCCGCACCAGAACTTTTTTACCCTCGACGTCAAGGTCTGAAACAATTAATTTAGCCATCTATATCCTCCGATAACTCAATTATTTTCTCTTCAGAAAAAGGCGGAAGGAAGAATTTCCCCTCCGCCTTCTCTTTTACTGCTTAATAATTAATTTTATTAAATTAAAGAGTAGCAAATTTCAACAAAGTACGAACCATTTGGCAAGTGAATGAGTATTCATTGTCGTACCAAGCAACAGTCTTAACCAATTGGTTGTCGCCGGCAGTGGTTACCATCGTTTGAGTTGGGTCAAAGATTGAGCCAGCAGTCATACCAACAACGTCGCTTGAAACGATTTCGTCGTCAACATAAGCGTATGAAGGACTCTCGTACTTCTTCATTGCTGAGTTAACTTCGTCAGCAGTAACCTTCTTGTCAAGGATTGAAACCAATTCAGTCAATGAACCGTCAGTAACAGGAACACGTTGTGCGTGACCGTTAACCTTACCGTTCAATTCTGGAACAACCAGACCAATGGCCTTAGCAGCACCAGTTGAGTGAGGAATAATGTTAACAGCGGCTGCACGAGCGGCACGCAGGTTACCACCGCGAACAGGTCCATCCAAAAGCATTTGGGTTGAAGTGTAGGCGTGAACAGTAGTCATAGTAGCTACCTTGATGCCAAATTCTTTTTGCAGAGCGTTAACCATTGGAGCCAATGAGTTAGTCGTACATGAACCAGCTGAAACAATCTTGTCGCTTGCGTCCAAAGTACTGTCGTTTACGCCGTAAACGATGGTCTTCAGGTCGTTGCCGGCAGGAGCTGAAATGAGGACCCTCTTGGCACCTGCGTCAAGGTGAGCTTGTGACTTAGCCTTGCTGGTGTAGAAGCCAGTACATTCAAGAACAAAGTCAACGCCGTCTTCCTTAACCCACGGAATGTTTTGTGCTTGTGGTTCAGCGTATACACGGTACTTCTTGCCGTCAACAACGATTGAATCGTCTGTAGCTGAAACTTCGTGGTCAAAAGTGCCATGAGTTGAGTCGTACTTGAGCAGGTGAGCGAGCATTGCTGGGGTAGTCAAGTCGTTAATTGCAACAACTTCGATATCCTTTGACTTTTCGCCCAAATCCATGATCCGACGGAATGCTAAACGACCGATACGGCCAAAGCCGTTAATACCAATTTTAACTGTCATTTTCTAAAGTCCTCCTTAAGAACTATTTTAGAACTGTAAACATCAATTATTTTAAATGGGCCTTAAATCCCCTTTAAAATCTTCTTTGAGGCACCCTCATCAGTAATTAACCAGGTTTGATGAGGGGCATTAGGCATATAGGCCTTAATCGCTTTGGCCTTGCGGCCGCCGCAAGCAAAGGCAAATATGTGGGGTATTTTGTTGAGATTCTCGAACTGCAGGCCAACTTGATGCACGCGGTCGACAATCTTGCCATTGCCATCGAAAAAACACCCAAAACATTCGGTGACAACCTTCTTCTCGCGCAGTTCGGAGAGCCGAATTGAGTCGTACCCCCGTCGCCGCGCCATGTCGTGTGCCAGGCCAATGCCATGAATGACGACATCCGTCTTAGAGATGTCCTCAAGCACGTCCGCAAACGCGGATTCACGGATAAGCGACTTGTAAGCCGCCGAAGAAACCTGCTCGGGCAAATACAGTGTCTTATACTTGCCCCCAGTCTCCAGCGCCATTTCCTGGACAATCGTGTTGCTTTGGATCGCAACATTTTCACCCAGGGCACCGCGTCCCGGCACAAATTCTAGCTGCCGATTTTTACCTAAATTTTTAGACAAGTTCCGCGCAGACCTGGCTAGGGCCGCCCCACCGAGCACCGTGATGATCGAGTGCCCCAGGGGCAAAAGCAGGTCGAGGGCCGCATTCAGCTCCTCGCCCATGCGCTCGTACACAATCTCCTGCAGGTCGCTATCACCGGGAACAATAATCGTTCGTTCAATGCCCAGCTTATGCGCCAGGTCAATTTCACTTTGACGAGCGTTGAACAAGCGGTCAATGAGCGGTGCTGCGCTCTGCAAAATCTTCTTGCCCTTTTCCGTCATGAACATGCCAAAACTCTTGATTTCAATCAAGCCTAAATCACGGAGATAATCCGTTTCCGTTCGCACGTTTCGTTCAGAAAGTCCCAGGGACTGCGCAATGCTTCTGCGCCCAACGGGTGCGCGAAGCGAAATTTGCTCAAGGACAAGGTATCTTTGCCGAAAAACTTTTAAGATATCAGGAACGAGAGCTTCAAGCACCGGAAATTCCGAGTTCATAATTTCGCTCCTTCCGCTGGGACATTTGTGACCCATCTTTTGTCATTTTATGTCCCGGTAGGTCTAAAAATATAAGAGAAACGTAGAATTACAACTAGTAAATCTTCATCCCTCAATCGACACCTCTAGTATAACAACCCGCCCCAAAATATTCAAGCAAAAAGAGGGCAATTTGATTTTTGCCTTTGTGCCTTTACGCTGGCACGCCATCTTGCTCTTTTTGAAAAAAACAATTCCACTTTGCGCTTTTTTCTGTTATACTATTTATCGTATTGATTTGGGTCCTTAGTGTAATGGATCGCACGTAAGATTCCGGTTCTTAAAATCTGAGTTCGACTCTCAGGGGACCCATCAAGTATTTCACGTTAAAAAGAGTGGTCAGGTGCTGCGCGCACCCGGCCACTCTTTTGTTTTCCGCAAATTTTCTATGACTTTTTACTATTCGTCAGCGTCTTCTTCCAGCAGCGCAGCCAGCTCACTTCGGTAGCCTGCAGCTCGCTTTGCTGACGCCTTTTTCACAGTCGGGGCAAGCAGGTAGGCAAATACCGCTCTCATGGCCGTCTTCTTATTCGGTGCCTGCTGCCAGGCAATCGAATATTTGCCGTCCAGGACCTCAGCGGTAACTTCTTCGCCCCGGTTCGCCGGCAGGCAGTGCATGAACTTCACATTAGGATTGCCTGTTTTCTCAAGCATGGCCACATCTACCCTATATTTAGGGTAAAAGATTTTCATGTACTCTTTTTTGGACAGCTGCTGGTCATATAGACCGTACCAGACATCTGTATAAACGAAGTCAGCGCCTTCAAGCGCACCCTCATCCTCCGTCAGCGTGATTGACCCGCCACTTGCAGCCGCAATTTTCTTGGCCTGGCTGAGCTTGTCTGCGGGCATCCATTTTTCTTGGGGACCATACTGGACAAACTGCATCCCCATAATGGCACACAGCATCATTATCGACACGGCAATCTGGGTCGCATCGCCCACAAACACCAGCTTGATCTGATCTAATTCTTTTCCAGCCGGCATGTGTTCCATAATCGTAATCAGATCGCCCACGGCCTGCAGCGGGTGGTCCCGGTCGCATAAGAAATTGACGACGGGCGCCGCCGATGCTTCTGCTAACGCGACAACCTCCTCGTGCGTGTCTGCACGAATGCCAATGATGTCAACCAAATCGCCCAATACACGACCCGTGTCGGTTAAATTCTCGTGGCCGCTTTTTCCCAGTTGGATTTGCCCCGGTGCCAGGTACAGGGCGTGGCCGCCCAGCTCCGTCATTGCCGTTTCCGCCGAGGTCCGCGTTCTGGTCGAGGTCTGTTCAAAAATCATACCCAGACTCCGGTTTTTTAAAAGCGGCGGGTAATAGCCGTGTCCGATGGCCTCCTTGATCTTTAGGCCCAATTGGGCCAAGTGCAGCATTTCTTCTCGTGAAAAATCAGCAGTATTGATAAAATCGCGCTTATGCATAAACATTCTCCTTATTGTTGATTATTTCTTTAACTGCCCTAATGTTACATGATTCCGTATATTTTTTGTAGTCTTGCATACCTTTTATAGAAAGTCTTAAACATTGCACGGCAATTAAATAAAAGGCGGCCCGCAATCAAAGCCGCCGCTCGTTTATGATGAAGAAATGCCGCCAAGTTTTACGTGGTCCTGCCGACCGTCAATTCGCCGCGCTGGGCAAATTCAACGTAGAGTCTGCCACCCGCAACCGACAGCCCCTCGATTTCGCGCCGCACGTTCAACGGGTAGGTGGCTCGGCAGGTTCCGTCTCGAGCCACCTTGAAGATGTAGTCGTTGAAGGCAATGTAGAACTGGTTGTGGCGCGGATCGTAGGTGAAGCCCTGGACCGGCGAATGGTTGCTGATGAAGTCGCTGTTCGTGGCGCCCACTTCAACCGGCGTCCAGGTGTCGCCTGTCCTTGTCACCTTCCAGTATTCGTAGCGGTGGTGACTGCCGTTATGAAACAGGCAGTACATGGTGTGCCCATCGGCAAACGTTGCGTTGTGGATGTAGCGCCCCGTCAGCTTCTTTTTGGTCTTGTTCCAGATCCTAAAGCTCCAGATTTGGTTAACAGACAGGTCTGATTTGCGAATCTGCAGGATTTCCTCAGACCTTGTAGCGTTTTTATAGGCGTTGTCATTGGCAAGGACGTAAATATACTTGCCCGCTGCACTGATTGACTGCCCGTGCCCCAATTTAATGTAGGGACTGACCTTGATGTGGGCGGCGTATTTTTTAAACGTCCTCCACTTCAGGCCGGGAAGATTCTGCGCCTTGTACTTCTTGATCCGCTTCAAGTCGTAAGAAACCAAGTGGCCCTTTTTGTCACGGCTTGAATTGAACACCGCAACGGTAAAAGTGGAGTGGCGAACCGTGATGCCTTGCGGAATGATGCCCACTTGCCCCATTCGATCCGCTGCCTTGTGGTAGTCAAGGCTAACGAACCGGGGCTGAAAGAGCTTGGTCTTCAGGGTCAGGCCGCCCGCGTAAAACGTGTTCGGCCGGGTTTCAAAGGTAAAATGGTGCTTGGCATTCCAATTGCGCGACGTGGACTTCGAGCTCCCCTTCCACGTGGGGACGGGAAAAGGGCCCCAAATAGGCTTCTTGCGGGCGCGAGCAATGCCTTCCTTAACATTGTCGCGAACCGTCACGGCGACGCTCGCCCGGGCCTTGCCGTAGCGGTAATCAACAATCGTCCTGCCGGGCATGCCGGAGTTAATGTCCGAGTGCGAGACCCGCACCCGCGATACGTCGACGGCGGTGCCGCTTGCGTTGGCAACGTAATTAATTGCATCCCGCGTATTGAAGAAGTAATCGGCATTCTGCACGAGGCTGACCTTCTTGGCAACTGCTATGCGGTTGCGCACAAAGAAGTTCTGGTTAACCCAGCCCACGGGACGCCCGTCCACGATTATTTTCCAAAACTTGCCCTTTTTGGTTTTACGCCACTGTTTAGACTGAATCTGTGCGTGTTTAAAATACTTCGTTGAGGTAAACCTGCCCGTCGGCCCCTTCTTTTTAACGTGGTGGTAAATGGCATAATTGCCCGTGCCGGCAATCTTGGTCACGGCCTTATGATAGCTTTTTGCATATGCGCAAGTAGTGCTGCCAGCAAAAAATAAGCCGATTACGGTTGCAGCCCCCACAATCAGCAGCTTGCTTCTCAATCTTCTCCCCATTAATCCGTTTCCTTTCAATATTCGTATATATTATTTTTGCACTAAGAGCAAATAGAAGCAATGGAAAGTTGGTGCTTGATACACCTTTAAGCAAAAATCTAGCACAAAAAAAGCAGCCCCGTGCTTGAAGCTGCCTTAATTCATGTATAAATTTTTTACTTAATCTTGCCCGCAGTCAGCTCGCCGCGTTGAGCAAATTCAACGTAGAGCTTGCTGCCTGAAGTCGACAGGCCCTCGATCTCACGCTTAACGTGCAGGCGGTGGGTCTTCTTGTATGTGCCGTCTTGAGCGACCTTGAAGATGTAGTCGTTGAAGCCGATGTAGAAGTTGCCGTGACTTTGGTCGTACGTGAAGCCCTGAACCGGTGAATGGTTGCTAATGAAGTTGCCCCTCGTGGCACCAACTTCAACCGGCGTCCAGGTGTCGCCTGACCTTGTGACCTTCCAGTATTCGTAGTAACCGTTGCCGCCGTTGTGGAACAGGCAGTACATGGTGTTGTCGCCGGCGAACGTTGCGTTATGAATGTAGCGGTTGGTGTGGCCGGACGACGTGCCGTTCCAGATCCTGAAGCTCCAAATCTGGTTGATCTTCATGTCGGACTTGCGGATCTGCAGAATTTCTTCGGACTGACTGGAGTTGCTGGACGTATTGTTGTTGGCAATGACGTAGATGTAGCTGCCCGACGAACCGATAGCCTGGCCGTGACCCAGCTTGATGTACGGGCTGACCTTGATGTGCGAAGCATAACGCTTGAACGTCGACCAGTTGAGGTCTGCCAGGTTCTGCGCCCTAAACTTGTTAATGTGGTTCAGGTCGTACGACACCAAGTGGCCATTCTGGCTGCTGCTGGATGTGAATTCCGCAACCGTGAAGTTGGAACCATGAACGGTAATGCCTTCTGGGATGGGGCCAACCTGGCCCATCTGGTCGCCTGCCTGGTGGTAGCCTAAACTGACGAAGCGCGGCTGGAACAGCTTGGTCTTCAAGGTCAAGCCATTTGCGCGAAAGGCGTTTGCCCTGGTCTCAGCGGTATAATTGTGGGCCGCGTTCCAGTTGCGGGATGATGACTTCGAGCTGCCCTTCCAGGTGGCAACGGCCTTGGGACCGTTTTTAGGCGTAATGCCAGCGTGCGCAATGCCCTCGTTCTTATCTCCGCGAACGGTGACGCTAACGCTTGCTTTGGCCTTGCCGTAACTGTAGTCAACCTTCGTTTCGCCCGGCGTGCCCGAGTTAATGCTTGACTTAGACACGCTAACCTTATTTGGACTGACGGCGGTACCGCTTCCGTCGGTCACGTAGTTGATGGCATCCTTGGTCCTGAACGAAAAGTCCGGATTTTGCACCAGGCTAACCTTCTTGGCAACCGAAATCTGGTTGCGCGCAAAGAAGTTCTGGTTAACCCAACCAACGGTGCGGCCGTCAACGATAATCTTCCAGAACTTGCCCCGCTTAGTTACAACCGAATTTTTCGATTGAATCTGAGCGTGCTTGAAATACTTAGTTGACGTAAATTTGCCGGATGGTCCCTGCTTGGAAACGTGCCGGTAGACGGCAAAGTTCTTCGTACCCGCAATCTTCGTGACCGCCTTGCGGTAGCTTTGGGCATTTGTCACAGAATTATTGCATCCCACGAATAGGCTCGCTGCGATTACCGTACCGGCAATCAATAACTTAGACTTGACTCCTTTTTTCATTTCACTTTTCCTCTTTTTCTCTTTTTGTTTCATATATTAATTATTTTGGCACTATTATGCTGGTGAATCAATAGTTATTTTGTACGTAAGTCATAAAATTTGCAGATAAAATAGTATTGCATCCTTGTTTGGTATATAATTAGGCGGTTATTATTTTTATTTTGGGAGAACAGATTATATGATCGAATCACAGAAACAAACAAAAAAGATGGTGTGGACCACTCTAGCATTAATGGCCTTCTCCACTGTCTGGGGCTTTGGCAATGTCGTCAACGGCTTCGTGTACTTCAACGGGACACAGGTTGTCTTCAGCTGGATACTTATCTTCCTGCTATTCTTCATCCCGTATTCACTCATGGTCGGTGAACTTGGTTCCGTATTCAAGGAGTCCAACGGCGGCGTTTCCTCGTGGGTAAATGCCACAATGGGACCCAAGTGGGCCTATTACACCGGATGGACCTATTGGGCCGTGCACGTTGTCTATATTTCAAGCAAGGGTACCGGTGGGTTAAGGGGCATGTCCTGGGGCATCTTCGGCAATACCAACTGGTACGACAGCATTCCTACTTCCTGGACGCAACTGGCAACCCTGGTCGTCTTTCTTTTCTTCTGCTGGCTCGCAAGCCGCGGCGTTTCCGTCATCAAGACGCTGTCAACAATCGCCGGCTCATCAATGTTTATCATGTCGCTTTTGTTCATTATCATGATGTTTGCCGCACCGGCGATTAATCCACACGCCAGCTTCATGAACATTGGCTGGCACTGGAAAAACTTCGTGCCCAACTTCAACATGCAGTACTTTACTTCCCTGTCCATTCTGGTCTTCGCCGTCGGCGGCGCGGAAAAGATTTCGCCTTACGTCAACAAGCTGAAGGATCCTGCCCGCAACTTCCCGAAGGCAATGCTCGGATTGTCGGCAATGGTCATGGTATCGGCCATCTTAGGCACCATCGCCCTCGCAATGATGTTCGATACCAAGGCGGTTAACAACAACCTCAACGAATATATTTCTAATGGTCCTTACATGGCCTTCAACCGGCTGGGCGAATACTACGGCCTGGGCGGACTGTTCATGTATATCTATGCCTGGTGCAACGTTATCGGCCAATTTTCAACGCTTGTGCTCAGCATCGACGCACCGCTGAGAATGCTTCTCGGCAGCAAGGAAGCCAAGGATTACATCCCCAAGAAGCTCCTGAAGGTCAACAAGCACGGGGCCTACATTAACGGCATCTGGATGATCGTAGTTCTTTCCGGCGGCCTGATCGTACTGCAGGCCCTGCTGCCCGATGCTCAGGCGGTTATGGCCCAATTAATCAAGCTCAATTCGATTGTGATGCCGCTGCGCTACCTGTGGGTGTTTGCTGCTTACATTGCACTGCGCAAGCAAAACGCTAAGTTCCACACCCCTGGTAACTACCAGATGACCAAACACCAGGGGCTGGCATACGTCGCAGGCATCTGGTGCTTTGCCATCAACCTCGCCTGCTGCGTGCTCGGCATCTATTCGTCAGATCCGTTCACGCTGGCACTGAATATCATCACCCCAATCGTGCTGGTTATGCTGGGCCTTATCCTGCCAGCCATTAAGCACCGCCAGGACGCCAAGCTCAATTCATAATACCGTTTAAAAAATATTTAAGCCGCCTTGCAAAGGGCGGTTTTTTTGTGTGCAATAATGCTAAACTATAGTTAAACAAACAAAGGAGATGACACCGTGGCAGATTATCTTAATGAAGCAGAAGGCATGCTGCGCACTCACCATCTGAAAGTCACAAAACCGCGACTGAAGATTCTTTCTTACCTGATGACACACCACAATCACCCCACCGCTGCGACTATCCTTGAAGCAATCAGTGACGGGGAACGCCAGCCGACATACCGCGCAACCGTTTATAACACGCTTAACAAGCTGGTTGAAGCCGGTGTGGTGGTTGAAATCAAGAATGGCGATGAATCCCTGCACTACGACTACTTTGTCAAGCCTCACTTTCACATTATCTGTACTAGTTGTGGCAAGATTGCGGATGTCTTCTACCCCGACTTTAGTGCGGTTGAAGCGCGCATGCGCATGGAGGCCGAAAAGCAGACCGGTTACGTCGCATCCACAAGTCACCTGGAGATTTACGGGCTCTGTCCCGATTGCCAGAAAAAAAGCGCAGAGCAAAAAAACAAGAGCTGAGAAGCTCTTGTTTTTGCATTACTAATGCTTGATTACTTGATTTTTGCGCTGGCCAGCAGCTCTGCACGCTGGGCCAAGTTAACGTATAACTTGCCGCCACTGACCGACATGCCTTCGATCTCCCGACCGGTGTCGAATGAATAAGTATCCTTCAGCGTGCCGTCACGGCCGATCTTAAAGATCAGGTCGTTGAAGGCCAGGTAGAAGTTCTTGTTCTTGGTGTCGTAAGTGAAGCCTTGAACCGGCGCATTGTTATTGACAAAGTTGCCGTCGGTCTTGCCCACCAATTTTGGATACCAGTTGTCGCCGGTACGGGTTAGCTGCCAGTATTCGTAGCAGTTGTTATCGGTGTCGTGGTAGACGGCATACATCTCCTTATCGGAAACGATCACGCCGTTTTGGAAGTAGCGCGGGTTGGTCTCGTCGCCGACCCAGGTCTTGAACGTCCAAATCTTGTTGATCTGCAGGTCACTCTTGCGGATCTGAACCAATTCCATTGAATCAGTCGTTTGCTTCAGCGTGTTGTCGTTGTTCAAAATGTAGACGTAGTCGTCGCTGGCGCCCAGTGCCTGGCCGTGGCCAATCGGAATGTACGGGCTGACCTTGATGTTCGCAGCAAACTTGTTGAAATCCTTCTGCGACATGTCAAGCATGAGCTGGGCATCGAACGGGTTGGTAATCTTGCTCATGTCATAGCCCACAATGTGGCCGGAGGTCAGGTTCGTGTGACTGAGCAGACTCGTGTAAGCCCAGTTGTTTGATACCGTCACGCCTTCTGGAATGTGACCGACCCGGTTGATGTTGTCATCGCTAGGATCCTTTACGCTGAGCAGAACCGGCTGGTACAATCTTGTCTTCAAGGTCAAGTTGCCACTGGTTAAGGTGTGCTTTTCCGTTTCGGGAGTGTACTCGGTTGGGCTAATGTAGTTGATGGATGAACCGTAGTGGGTCTTCCACGTCTGGTGGTCGCTAGTTCCCGGTCTGGCCGTGATGGTGTTTACCGCATTCTGGTCGGCAATCCCTTCGGTCGTGCTCTTTCTTACCGTAATCTTGACCACTGCCTTGGCATCGCCATAGGTATACTTAATCTTGTAGGTCTTAGGCTTTGAGCAGTCGATATTTTCTTTTGAAACCTTGACCTGTTCATCCTGACTGTCAATCACCGTGCCCATAAAGTTGGTAACGTAAGAGATAGCATCACGGGTGGGAAAGGTGTAGTTTTCATTGCGCACCAGTGAGATGGTCTTGGGCACTGCGATTTGGTTTCTCGCAAAAAACTTCTCGTTGACGTAGCCAACCTGACGGCCATTAACGTAAATGCGCCAGTAGCGCTGCTTCTTGGTCTCAATCAGTTGGTCTGACTGGATGTGGCTGTACTGGAAGTTGATCCCATCGGCCACTTTCTTGTGCACCTTGCCGTTGGTAACGCTCTTCCACACCTTGTAGTTCTTGTTGCCAGCCACCTTGGTCATCATCGCGTAGCCGGTAACTACCTGCTTAGGCTTCTTTTTCTTAGGCATAGGCTGATCACTAGCATCATCCTGCCCCCCGTTATCAGCCGCTTCGTTGTCCGTTGCACCAGGCTTGTTTGCATCGGTCTTGCCGCTGTCACCCGTCTTGTTAGCGGGTGCCGCGTTTGCAGGCTGATTCGTGCTGTCCTGCCCCTGTGGCTGAGTGTTGTCTGAATCTGCCGCAACCGGTGTCGCCGATAGCTTGGCTGAAATCAGCAGGCCACCCAGCAGTGTCATCGAAATCGTCGCAAATTTTTTAAAACGCTTCAAAACATTTCCTCCAAATCAAAATTCTATATTGCTATTATATAATACGGATGCTGTAACAAAGAATACAAAATCAATACACTTTCATTGACAGCCTTTAGCGTAAGTGCTTTAATTAGCACTGTACTTATTAGAGTGCTAATTAAAAGAGAAACATAAATTTAGGAGGTAAAATATGCTTGTACCTACAGTTATTGAACAAACTGCCCGTGGCGAACGCGCTTATGACATTTATTCCCGGTTGTTGAAGGACCGCATTATCATGCTTAGTGGCGAAATCAACGATAATATGGCCAACTCAATCATTGCACAGCTGCTGTTCCTTGATGCTCAGGATAACACCAAGGACATTTCGCTTTACATTAATTCACCGGGTGGCGTGATCACTTCCGGTCTGGGCATAATGGACACCATGAACTTTATCAAGTCCGACGTCTCCACGATTGCTATCGGCATGGCTGCTTCAATGGCATCCATTCTTTTGACTAGTGGTGCCAAGGGCAAACGCTTTGCCCTGCCGAACTCCACCGTCTTGATTCACCAGCCGCTTGGTGGCGCGCAGGGCCAGCAAACCGACATTCAGATTGCAGCTAACGAAATCCTAAAGAACCGGGAAAAGATTAATGAAATCCTGCATGACACGACCGGTCAACCGCTGAAGAAGATTCAAAAAGACACTGAACGCGACAATTACATGACCGCCCAGGAAGCCAAGGACTACGGCCTAATTGACGAGATCATGGTCAACCAGAAGAAATAACCAAGCAGATTTAATCAGAATAAGGGTCTGGGAAATAAATTTTTCCAGACCCTTTATATGCGGTTAATTAAAAAAGGGTGGCGTGTTATCAGCGCACCCAGCCACCTAAAAGGTTTATGCCAATCTCAGAATCTAAGTACAATAAAGTTTCTATCCTTTGCTGTGCCTCTTATTCTGAAAGTTGGCCTGATAAATCAGGCAGTCAAACAGAATTATCAAACCGACGTTTAACAACAGGATAAAGAAGATCAGCAGCGGATGGTTCTGCTGCTTGTCCGTCCAATTCATTAAGCATTGCAACTCAAAATTGATTGCTGGACCCTGCATGATCAAGCAGTAGATCAGGTCGTTGCCGATTTGTTCAAGCAGCGTATTCCCCTCAATAACGATCCAGGCCGTGGCTATTATCGATATCAGGTAGCCGTTGACTGCCCATATTAAAAAGACGTAAGGCTCTCGATTAAATAAGGATATCCATATTGGACTTATTAAGATCAGGACGGCTCTTGTTATTTTGTTTTTCATTTGTTTTACCCTTTAAATTTTGCTTTTCTAACCAAGAAAGCGTAATTTCGGGGCATAACCCTTGCCGGTAGCCGGGAAGAAAAGCTTTTTTCCGCGGCCATACAGCACAAAGGCCGGAATACCCTTAATCTTGTCATCCTCTTTGAATGCTATCATCCACGCTTTGAGTTAAAAAGGTGCGTGGCAATATCATTGAGCATCATTTGCCGCTTTTATCACGCCCGCAGAAATCACTGCCGGCTGAATAATCGCGACTGCAAGCATTGACCACAATGAATTGCGCCCTTTTAAAACATAACTATTTCATGATAGACTAATTCAACTATTGCTAGTTAAATTAAATTATAAATTATTTATTATTAATTGTAAACATTATTTATTATTATTTTTTAATTTTTTGTTTTTATTCATCGGTAGTCGGCTTCTATTAATATCAAGCACAACAAACACGTCTTCATCAAATAGTTTTGCCAGTGCACAATTAAGCTAGGGGGAGTAATCCTGAAAAAAAGCAGTATTTTGCTAAGTCTAGTCATATTATTTTTTCCAATTAAGATCTGAAGCTTGAATCGACTACCATAATTTTTTTGTGACCCTGTGCTAATTATCTTGGCCACGTGGCGACCACTGTAGACTTCTTTAATTAGCCTAAGCGCCTGTGATTTTTGTTCGACGGTAACTTTAACCATAATAAAACCGCTAGATGGCTTGGAATCCAATCTAGCGGGTTTACTTCACCGATTGATTTAATTGTAGAACTATTATTATGACTTTGATTAAAAAGAGGCTAAACAGTGATATTATCACGAATACGTTTAGCCTCTTTTATTTTTGAATATGTAATTACTCTTGCTTTTTAATCAATCATGCCGTTAGTACTTTTCCCTCGTGATTGATACTGGTCTATAATTCCTAATTTCTTGAAAATTGTCTGTTTATAAGCAATTTCAGCATTCCATTCTACAGTCTCTAAAACTTCTGCGGCAGCATGCAAATCCGTTTCGGTAATCAAAATCCCGTGGCTATTGAGCAAAAAAATATTCTCCTTAGCATCATCGCCTAATTTAACCAGTTCATCGTGAACTAAATCTGCTAATTCTTTGCTACATGCTTCCCGATATGGTAAACATTTGATTTTTCCTAATGGAATATTAAATGATGTAATCTCTGTTAGATTAGGCATATCCTGTCCCATAGTAGCCCAAAACATGCTTTTAGGTGCATGCGAATGATAAACAACTTGAATACCACTATTTGCTTTATATGCACCTATATGCATATTTATTTCACGGGTCAATCGACCTTCTCCCGCTAACTTTTTACCGGTTTCCATATCAATAACAAGAATTTGCGAAGCACTTAATCTTGAGAACCACGCTTCTGACATAAACGTTGGCGTCATCAATAGATAATCATGATTTGCATAATATGTTTGTCCATCATAAGAAAAAGTTTCATCTGGAGTAATCTTGATTGAAATATTGCCGCCAGCAACATTAGTCATTTGGCGATTGAACATTTCTCGTGCTACTTCAGCAATGTCTTTTCTTTCATTTTCAAATGGCAATCTTTCTTTTGTAATATTATAGTTCTCTATCATTTTATTTTATCCTTTTCTATTTCTTTTTAATTGTTTACTTTTAGCACGTGCTTTTTGATATCTAATTTCCCTTTGTTGATTATACTTTGCAAAAATAACTGGATCTCCGTATTTTGCAATAAACAGACCAAATAAAGTTACACTTATACAACCCAAAATATTTTCTGTTACTATTGCTTGAATTGTCAGAATTACATTGATGAACAGCGCAAATGACCACCAAATTTTTGAATAAGCCTTAGAAAGGGAAGTTTTGTTTTTCATGTAAACACTTTCCTTCATAATCAGCCATTAAAATTGCTAAAATCTGTATTATCAATATCAGACAAATTGAATTTTCTTTTAAATTGGACATCTGACTTTCTTTTATGCACATTGGCAAAGTCTAGTCCGTCAATATTAGAAATTGTCCAACTATTATTTACCGGTTCTGCACTGTTCGATGAATCAAGCACAATACTTTCATCAACTAAATTCAGATTAGTGGCATAACGTTTACTTGGTAACGCTACTTTGTTTTGATCTTTATATAGCCAAATGAAAATTAGAAGCCAAACCAGTGCCGCAACAATGGCCCACCACTTACCATTAAAAGCCTGCGCAAAAAACAATCTAAAATCTGGTCCTTCAAAAGTTGACCAAGAGAGTTGCTGACCAGCACTCACATGAACTGCTCCCGTAGACTTCGCTAAATTAGTTATAACAGGCGCAAAATACGTAGCGCCATATAAGAACAATGGTGTAGTTATAATTCCCAAGGTAAGCATCCGCCACAAGTTAGCGCCAGTTAAGAGAAGCGCAGCAACTACGAATGATAAATTAATAATTCCTGCAAATGGCAAAACGGTATTTCCAGGTAAAAACATTGCCATAATTAACATAACGGGTACAAGAATAATAACAGTAACCCATAGCTCATTACGACCTGCAAGAATTGGCCAATCTAATCCAATGAAAACTTGACGACCCTTGAAATGCTTTTTCATCATATCGTTCATAGCACTCGCAATAGGATTCAAAGCCTCCATAAATAATTTAGAAATCATAGGAAACATTGTCATCGCTGCAGCGGCTTCGATTGCCAATTTTAATGAACCAGAAACAGAATATCCCGCTCCAAAGCCTAGCAAGACCCCAATAATTGCACCCATAACTGAATTATCTGCGAAAATACCAATTTTCTTTTGAATAGCATTAGCGTCCGCTGGCTTATTCATAATTGGAATGAAATCTAATAACTTATTCAGTGGCATTAAAACTACTGCAAATAATGTTATAAAGTGCGGAACAGTCACTCCAGGAATCCCGGTCATGTCCTCAATATGCCTTTGCCACATATCACCAGCTTTGAGCTCTAGAACAATTTGAATACCTGCAACAATAAATCCGTAAAATGCGTTATGTGTAAAATATAGCACAACAACATAGGTGAATATTTTATTCCAAACATTCCACATATCAACGTTCAATGTTTTCGTCCAGTTAAAAGTTAACATAACGAAATTAATTAATAGTAAAAATGGAAAGAATAGAAATGCGGCCTTGTATGACCACGTAATAGCTGCTACTCCTGGCCATCCCTGATCAATTGCGTTTAAACTCAAATGCAACATTTTTGACATGGCTTTAGCTGCAGGCGAAATTGAATCCGTCATGTAGTTGACAACCAACGTCATTCCACTAAAGGCAACACCCAAAGTTAAAGACGCCTTTACAGCCTTGCTTAACTTTAATCGTGCAATTATTGAAATTATGAACATAATCAAGGGTACAAAAACAGCAGCACCCAAATTTAAAACATAATTAACAATATTTTTTAGTATTTCCATTTGCATTCATCTCCTTTCTTTTAAGCCAGACTTTTCAAAGACATCATTGCATTAACAAGTTCCAAATATGTTTTGTCACCTTTGGATCCCGTTAAGATATCGACACCATTTATTTCAGGTATACCTTCTTTTTGACAAATACCATGAATTTCCGGAGTTGGTTTTGCCAGCCAAACATAGATATCGTAGTTTGATAAAACACTTGCCAATTGCTTAAAGTCTGTAGCCTCGACTTCTACCCCTCTAACTTGGTGCTTTTCCAAAAATGATTTCACAGAGCCAACGACTGTTTCACTAGTAGCAATTCCACTTCCACATGCAACGACAATTTTTAACATGATAATCTCCTTCAAAATCTATCAACTAAATACTTATATACTTTGGCTGGTTCATCTAGCCTTTTAAAGCCATCAACAAAATTTTTATCATTCATTAATTGCATAAACCGTTGCAGCAATTTAACCTGCAATTCTTGTTTTTCTTTAACAATTCCCAAAAAGAAGAAATTTCTGGTACTCATCTCCTCGTCAGTGCCCATCTGTTTCATAACAATTTCTTTTTTAGTTTTTACAACCGCAATAAAAGCTTTGTTAACATTTTCTGGATTTGCATGTGGCAAAGCTATGGGAAGATATTGCGTTTCTAATCCCGTAGGAAACTCATCCTCCCTTTTGCACAGAGCATCAAAATAGCTCGATTTCGTTACTCCAGATTCAGTAAGTTTCCGTGCAATTGTTTGATATAAATCATCTCTATCTGTAGCATCAACTCCTTCAAAAATTAATTCTTTTGTAAACAAGTCGGCATATTCACTCATCTTTTCCTCCTTTGTTCATTTGTTTGAACTTTTATGAACTTTTATTTTACACATAATATTATAAAACGCTTTCAATAGATTAGCAATAGTATTTATTTTTTATTGCAAAAATAAATAGTTCAAAAAAATTCAATCAAATAAGATATATAATATTTTTTTGCATGATAACTTGCTATTTAAATTTATTTAGTCGCTGTAAACGCTATAATTAAACATATCCAAACGAAAAAAAGAGAACCAATAAGGTTCACTCTCAGAAATTTAGGAGGAGTAATTTTGAATATATCTAAGGCCGATCGACTACAGAAAATAATTGAAATTTTAGCTCACAACAAGAGAATTAGTACTAATGTTCTACAAAAAGAACTTGGAATAAGCATTTCTACTTTACGAAGGGACCTTATTAGCCTCCAGGCCACTAATACAGTTCAGCGCACCCATGGATACGTTAGCTTGCTAGAAAATTCTAACGTTGAAATAGCATATGCAACTAGAAAAAGTGAAAATGTTACGATTAAAAACAAACTTTGTAAATATGCTGCAGAATTAATTACTGATGGTGCTGCAATTTTTCTTGACGGTTCGTCAACATTAACTTTTCTACCAAAATATTTTGCAGGAAAAAAAAATATTCATGTAATTACTAACAACATTAACATTGTTGACGAGGTTACGCAGCTTAAAAACATTGACTTATCAGTACTAGGGGGCCAAGTTTCCTACCGTTCTAACTCCATTCTAGGACCCAAAGCAATTGATGATTTAAATCATAATTATCGCCCAAATTTGACTTTTCTTTCATGTAGTTCCATTGACAGCAGAGGAATTTATATGGCTGATGAAAACCAAACTTTCATGAAAAGAGCTGCTATTAATCGTGCACAAAAAACTATTTTCTTGATTGATCACAGTAAATTTGGCAAAAACGACTATATCCTGCTTTCTGACTTTGAATCAGATAAAATTCAAACCATTATTACCGATAAAGTCCCCGCAAAAGACATAGTTAGAAGCATCGCCCATAGCGGAATTGAACTGATTGTTGCCTCAAGCCACTAAAAAAAGAACCCTTCACCAGTGAAGGATTCTTTTTTATTCGCCCAGGCTCTTGGCCAATTCATGCAGCTTCTGAAACCGGTGGTTGGCTCCCGACTTGGAAATGGGACCATCCGGCACCTGCTCGGCCACTTCTTTCAGCGACAATTCGGGGTTGGCAAGACGCAGACGGGCCAGACCCTGCAACTTTTCGGGAATATTGTCCAGGCCGATTTTGCGCTCAATCAGCTCAATGTCCTCAACCTGCTTGGCGGCCGCCGTTGCCGTCTTCTTAAGGTTGGCCGTGTCACAATTGACGAGGCGGTTGACCGAGTTGCGCATGTCGCGCATGATGCGCAGGTCTTCGAAGGCCAGCATGGCATTCAGGGCGCCGACAATGTGGAGAAAGTCGCCGATTTTTTCGGCTTCCTTAACGTAAACGATGTAGCCCCGCCGGCGCTTAGTGCTCTTGGCATTCAGGTTAAAGTAATGATTCATCAGTTCAAGCAGGTCATCGTTGTGGTCTTCGTAAGCCGAATAAACCTCAAGGTGATAGCGGCTCGTTGCGGGGTTATTGACGCTGCCGCTGGCCAGAAAAGCACCGCGCAAGTACGACATCGCCCCCTCGCGTGATGCGGTAATCCGCTTGGGAATCCTGGTAATGAGACCCGCGGACGGCGACAGTATTTCCAGGTTGGCCAATACTTCGCGCACGTGCGTCTGCAAACGTACCAGGTACTGGTTGTTCTTCTTCAGCTTCATCTTGCGCGACACGATTAGGAGCGGCTCAATCCGGTACGCGCTCTTGATCAGTGAGAAGATGCGCCGCGCAATCGCCGGGTTTTCGGTCGTGATATCCAGACTGAACTGGTGATCATGGTAGTTAAGCACGCCGTTCATACGCAGAAAGGCGGCCAGTTCCGCCTTGGCGTGCTCGGAATGAATCGGCAGCGCCGTAAGTTCCTTCTTCACCCCGCTAGCATAGCTTGCCATATCCGCTATTCCTTTCTGCGTGCCATCGCGGCGAAGGCCAGGTTGATAACCTCGCGCGCCACTTTTTTGCCGTCATGGAACACTAGTCCGCTGCGCTGATCAATGAAGTCGTCGGTGATCACGCGGCAGCCCTCTGCGCGCAAACCCGCGAAATCATTCTTAACCGGCTCCATGTACGCATCGTAGTCGCTGGGGTTGAACTTCCCCATGTCAATCTTGGCACCATTGACCAGGGTCGTGTCGATGTAGTGGCCGCCAAGGTGCTTGTTGATTACCGCCACGTGGTCCCGGTCCGAAAAGTGGTCGGTCTCGCCGAGCTGGGTCATGATGTTGCAGATGTAGATCACCTCTGCCCGGGTCTTACGGACGGCTTCGCCCAGATTGGGGATCATGAGGTTCGGCAGGATGGACGTAAACAGGCTGCCCGGACCCAAAACAACGGCATCGGCCTGCATGATTGCCGCCAAAACGGGGGCAACGGCTTCGGGTGCGGAATCTGAATTGGTATTGGTAACCCAGATGCGCTTGATGCGCTTGTCCATATCGGTGATTTCCTTTTCACCAGACTGAACGGTGCCATCGATAAACTCGGCGTTCAAGGTCAGGGGTTCATTGGACGCCGGATACACATGGCCGTCCACGTTCATCATTTGGGACAGTGACTGGACGGCGTCAAAAATATTGCCGTGCATCTCATTGAGGGCCGCAATAACCAGGTTGCCAATCGCATGGCCTGAAAAAAAGGAGTCCGATGAATCAAAGCGGTACTGAAAGATGTCTTTTGCTTCTTGGGAAATATTGCTCAAGGAAACAAGGACGTTGCGAATGTCACCAGGCGGAACCACGTTAATGAAGTTGCGAATCGAGCCCGACGAGCCCCCATCATCAGATACGGCCACAATTGCTGTTATTTCGGCATCCTTGTCCTTTAGTGCATTTAGCACTACGGGCAAGCCCGTGCCGCCACCAATTACAACTACCCGTGGCCGCTTGCCGGTGGCGGCTCTGCCCGTTTTGTTATTCTTATAAACCATTTTTTCACCTTTTCTTCGTATACCGGCTAATTTCGCGGTGCGTGATATCAACTGCGTAATTCTGGGCTAGATCATGGGCTAGCTGCTGGGCGATTGCTACGCTGCGGTGCTGGCCGCCCGTGCAGCCAATGGCAATCGTCAACTTGCTCTTTCCCTCTTTGATATAGCCAGGCAGCGCACTCTGGATGAGATCAAGCAGCTTCCGGTAGAAAGTCACCGTTTCTTTTTTATCCATAACATAGTCAAAGACGCGCTTGTCCAGTCCCGTAAACGGGCGCAGTTCCGGAATATAAAAGGGGTTGGGCAAAAAGCGGACATCCATCACGATGTCGGCATCGATCGGCATCCCGTACTTAAAACCAAAAGACATCACTTCGATTGCAAACTCCTGCTTTTGCTTGCCGCTGAACTCCGCGATGAGCTTTTGCTTTAGCTCCTTGGAACTCAATTCGGAAGTGTCAATGATGTCGTTTGCCCGATTCTTAATGCCCGTCAAGATCTGCCGTTCGTTCTTAATACTGTCAAGGAGCCGGCCGCCAGAACCAAGCGGGGGCACCCGGCGCGTTTCCTTGTAACGGGCAACCAGGGTATCATCAGATGCATTTAAAAACACAATACGAGTCTGGACGCTGCCATTGTCCTCGAGCGAATTCACTTCATCGAGCAGGTCCTTATAGAAACTCTTGATTCGCAAGTCCAGCACCACGGCCACCTTCGTGAAGTCATCCGAATCAACAATTAAACTCCAGAAGCTTGGAAGCAGCGTCGGAGGCAAATTATCAACGACAAAGTAGCCCATATCTTCGAGCGCATGTGCGGCCACGGTCTTGCCTGCACCACTCATCCCCGTCACAATCAACAACTGTTTTTTATCATCAGCCATATTGCCAGCCTCCCATTACAAAAATTATAACATACCGGGCGTTTCACAACTTTTTTATGCAAAGTTTATGCAAAAAAAAAGCTCTTTACGAACTTTTATTATTGCTTTATTATCTTTGCCTAGCGGTTGACGAAGGCTGCCACAATTTCGTTTAGCCCAAAAATAAGCAGCCAAAACGACACGAGCCAGATCAGCGTCAAGGCGGACAAGGCAGGATTGAACATCAGACTGACCGCAATCAGCAATCCGAGTACATTCAATATTATGTTCATCCACGAGTAGATGCTGGAAACGTTGCGCAGGTGCCACGAAAAGATGATCCCCGAGATTGAGTCAAACAGAAACCAGAAGGCAAACAGGTACGCAATCGTGAGGCCACCAGCATCGTATGAATAAAGAAACATGATGCCGATGAGAATATCCAAAACCCCCGAAACAATTGACAACCAGCTGTTCGGTATCAAGTAGCGGAAGCGGCTGTAAATCGCCAGCCAAACAAATCCCTGCACAATCGACAGAATGGCAAACAGCAGCACAAACGCGTGCAGAGCCGTACCGGGATGACGGATTAAGAATAAGCCGGCAACTATCATTAATACACCGGAAATGAAGGCGGCCCAGTTAAAGCCCCGCTTCTCCCCGAAACTAAAATTATCCATCTTTTTTCCTCCTTGTGGACTATTTTACTCTTTATCCAAATTAAATGAATACTATTGGATTGAATTCTTAGTTGCACGCCTGGTGAGAGCCGTATCCCGCTCGAGAATCGGCTTAAGGTACTGCCCGGTGTAGCTCTTTTTGACGGTAGCGAGCTGCTCCGGGGTACCCGTGGCAACAACTTCGCCGCCTCCTTCACCGCCTTCAGGTCCCATGTCGATGAGCCAGTCCGCATTTTTAATCACGTCCAGGTTGTGCTCAATCACCAAAACGGTATTGCCCTGGTCAACAAGCCGCTGCAGAACCTCAAGCAAGCGCTTGATGTCATCCGTATGCAGACCAGTGGTCGGCTCGTCCAGGATGTAAAAATTATTGCCCGTTGACAGCTTTTGCAGTTCCGCAGCCAGCTTCATTCGTTGGGCCTCGCCGCCGGACAGCGTCGTGGCCGACTGGCCCAGCTTGACGTAGCCCAGACCAACGTCAACAATCGTCTGCAGCTTGCGGGCAATCTTGGGGATGTTCTTGAAAAAGTCGCAGGATTCGCTAATGGTCATATCCAGGACCTGCGCAATATTTTTCTTGCGGTAAGTGACTTCCATCGTTTCCGAGTTGTAGCGGCTGCCGTGGCAGACCTCGCATGGCACATAAACGTCGGGCAAAAAGTTCATTTCGATCTTGATAATGCCATCGCCGTGGCAGGCCTCGCAGCGGCCGCCCTTGACATTGAAGGAGAAGCGGGCCTTAGTGTAACCCCGCAGCTTGGCCTCGTTGGTCTGGGCAAAGAGCGCCCTGATATCGTCAAAAACGCCGGTGTAGGTGGCGGGGTTGCTGCGCGGCGTCCTGCCAATCGGGCTCTGGTCGATGTCGATGATCTTTTCGATGTTCTTGTAGCCCGTAATCGACTTGTACTTGCCCGGCTTCGTCTGGTTGCGGTTTAATTTTTGGGCCAGTGCCCGCTTCAGGATTGTGTTGACCAGCGTCGACTTGCCGGAGCCAGAAACGCCCGACACCACTACAAACTTGCCGAGCGGAAAGTCCACCTTGAGGTTCTTCAGGTTATTTTCGGCCGCACCCTTCACGGTAATTTTCTTGCCGCTGCCCTTGCGCCGCTTCAGCGGCACCGGCACAAACTTTTTACCGGCCAGGTACTGCCCCGTCAGTGACCGAGCACTTTTTTCAACTTCCTGCGGACTGCCAGCTGCCATCACCTCGCCGCCATTCGCGCCCGCACCGGGACCCATGTCGATCAGGTAATCAGCCTGCTTCATCGTCTCGTCATCGTGCTCAACCACAATCAGGGAGTTGCCCAGATCGCGCATCCGCTTAAGGGCCGCAATCAGGCGGTCATTATCGCGCTGGTGCAGCCCGATGGACGGTTCATCAAGCACGTACATAACGCCCGACAAGTTGGAACCAATCTGCGTGGCTAGCCGTATCCGCTGGGCCTCGCCGCCCGACAGGGTATTGGCCGACCGCGACAGCGTCAGGTAATCGAGTCCGACGCTGTTTAAAAAGTTTAAGCGGTCCCGCACTTCCTTTAAGATCGGCTTGGCAATAGCGGTCTCCTGTTCATTGAGGTCAATCTTGCCAAAGAAGTCGAGTGCACGGTTGATGGGCAATTCCGATGCTTCCGCAATGTCTCTGCCCATCACCTTGACGGCTAGCGCCTTGCGGTTCAGCCTTTTACCGTGGCACGTGGCACACGTGAGCTCCGTCATGTACTTGCCCATTGCATCCCGCATGAACTTCGACATCGGGTGCAAGTAGCGCCGCTCCACGTTGTCCATCACGCCTTCGAAGGGCGCAGTGGCATCGTTCACGCCAAAGTCGCCGGTAACGTGGAACTTGATTTTCTTGTCAGAGCCGTGCAAAATCGTCATCTGCTGCTTGGCTGTCAGCTTGTTAAAGGGCTTGTCGAGTGGGATCTTGAGTGCCTCACAGGCCTGCTCTAGCATCGCAGTGTAATATTTGGAGTTTTTCCAGGGGACAAGCGCACCTGCAGCCAGCGTTTTGGCACGGTCAGGAACCACCAGGTCCTCGTCAACGGCCAGCTTGACGCCCAGTCCATCGCAGTCCGGACAGGCACCAAAGGGGGCATTGAAGGAAAAGAGCCGGGGCTCCATCTCGCCCACCGTGAACCCGCACTGGGGACAGGCGTAGTATTCCGAAAAGTTCAGCGTCTCACCGCCAATGACGTCAACGTTCATGTAGCCGTCCGACAGACGCAATGCGGCTTCGACCGAATCGAACAGCCGCGACCGGATACCATCCTTGACAATCAACCGGTCGACCACGATGTCGATTGTGTGCCGCTTGTTCTTATCGAGGTCAAAATCCTCGCCAATCTCGTGCATCTCGCCGTCAACAATCACGCGCACGTAACCGGCCCGCTGCACCCGCTTGAACACCTCCTTGTGCGCACCCCGCTTTGCCCTAATCACGGGGGCCAAGAGCTGAATCCGGCTGCGTTCTGGCAGGGCCAAGATGCGGTTAACCATCTGTTCAACCGACTGGCGTTCGATTGGCGTCCCGTCATTGGGACACAGCGGGTGCCCTACCCGGGCCCAGAGCAGACGCAGGTAGTCGTTGATTTCCGTGACCGTTCCAACCGTAGAGCGCGGATTGTGCGAGGTCGTCTTCTGGTCAATTGAAATGGCCGGATTCAGCCCGTCGATTGAATCGACGTCCGGCTTGTCCATCTGCCCCAAAAACTGCCGGGCATAACTCGACAGCGACTGCACATACCGCCTGCGTCCTTCCGCGTACAGCGTATCGAAGGCCAGCGAGCTCTTGCCCGAACCCGACAGGCCCGTAATTACAACTAACTTGTCCTTGGGAATCGACAGGCTAATATTCTTCAGGTTATGTTCCCGTGCACCACGGATAACAATTTTATCATTTACCATTTAGTGTTTTTCCCTTTTTCTTAATCGGTTTGCGCGTTGAACTTTCAAGTTCCATGATTGCGTCGCGCAGCGTGGCAGCACCTTCGAAGTCCAGCTTCTTGGCCGCATCCTGCATCTGCTTGCGCAGGTCTTTGATCATGTCTTTCTTCTGCTTGGCGGTTAATTCGTCGAAGTTCAGGTCGGCAAAACTGTCGCTATCAGCCACTTCCGCTACCTTGGTGGCAGAGATGACGTCCCGGATCGGTTTGACAATCGTCTGCGGCGTCATGCCGTGTTCCTCATTAAACTTAATTTGCAGCTTGCGCCTTCTCCTGGTTGCCTCAATGGCTTGGCGCATCGAGTCCGTGATCGTATCGGCGTACATGATGACCTCGCCGTGGGCGTTGCGCGCGGTCCGACCCATCGTTTGTACGAGCGGCCGGTAGGCACGCAAAAAGCCTTCCTTGTCCGCGTCGAGGATTGCGACCAGGGAAACCTCCGGGACGTCGATGCCCTCACGCAAGAGGTTGATCCCAATCAGGACATCATACTTGCCCAGGCGCAAATCCCGCAGGATCTGCATCCGTTCCAGCGTCTTAACGTCGGAGTGCAGGTACTGCACCTTGATGCCGAGGTCCTTGAGGTAGTCGGTCAGGTCTTCCGACATCTTTTTGGTTAAGGTCGTGACGAAAACACGCTCGTTGTTCTCAATGCGCTGGTTGATCTCGCCCACCAGGTCGTCAATCTGGCCCTCGACCGGCCGAACCTCTATTTGGGGGTCGAGCAGTCCGGTCGGCCTGATAATCTGCTCCACCTTGTGGTCGGTGCGGGCCAACTCGTAGTCGCCCGGCGTTGCCGACACGTACATAATCTGCCGGACGTGCTTTTCAAATTCCTCTAATTTAAGCGGCCGGTTATCAAGCGCAGAGGGCAAACGAAAGCCATAGTCGATCAACGTCTTCTTCCGGTTGCGGTCACCGTTGTACATTGCGCGAATCTCTGGCATCGTGGCGTGCGACTCGTCAATCAGAATCAAAAAGTCATCGGGGAAGAAGTCGAGCAGGGTATACGGCGGCTCGCCCTCCTTGCGCCCCTCCATGTGCCGTGAGTAATTTTCAATCCCGTTGGTGTAGCCGACCTCACCCATCATTTCCATGTCAAACGTGGTCCGCTGCTTGATCCGTTCGGCCTCAAGCAGCTTGCCCTGCCCCTCAAAATCCTTTACCTGGATTTTCATTTCCTGCGAAATAGCCTTGAGTGCCCGGCGCAGTTGCTCATCGTTGGTCATGAAGTGCGTTGCGGGAAACAGCGAGATGCTTTCCCGCTCCCCAATCACCTCGCCGGTCAGTGAGTCCACTTCAACGATACGGTCGATTTCATCGCCAAAAAACTCAATCCGGTAGGCGTGGTTGGAGTTGCCCGCCGGAAAGACTTCGACAACGTCTCCGCGTACGCGAAAACGTCCACGCTGGAAGTCAATATCGTTGCGGTCGTACTGGATGTTGACCAGGTTGCGCAATAAAACGTTCCTGCCGTAATCGTCGCCCTCATGGATGGTAATCACGCTGGCCGCATACTCATGCGGGTCCCCTAGCCCATAGATGCAGGACACGGACGCCACCACAATGACGTCGTTGCGCTCCATGAGGTCGCTAGTCGCCTGGTGGCGCAGCTGGTCAATCTCATCGTTGATCGCCGAGTCCTTTTCGATGTACGTGTCGGACTGGGGCACGTAGGCCTCGGGCTGGTAGTAGTCGTAGTATGAGACGAAGTAGTCAACCGCATTGTGCGGGAAAAACTCCTTGAATTCACCGTAGAGCTGCCCCACGAGGGTCTTGTTATGCGAAATCACCAGCGTCGGCTTGTTCAGCCGGGCAATAACGTTGGCCATCGTGAAGGTCTTGCCCGTCCCCGTGGCCCCCTCAAGGATCTGTTCCTTATAACCCTTTTTAAAACCAGCCGTCAGTTGATCGATTGCCTGTTTCTGGTCGCCCGCCGGCTTAAACTTGGACACAAGTTCAAATTTGCGTTTATCTTGTCTTTTAATCATAGATTCGCTCCTCGTAAAAAAGTTGGACGAAAAGTCCAACTTTTAATTCACAGGTATATTTTACTCCACCGAACGTATTTTCGCACATTATTTGCTTTACCTGAGCAGCTGCGCCAGAGCATCCTGGTAGCCGGCCGCGGCCGCCATCGCGGTTTTGATGTCGGGCTTGTTGACGCCAACGTAAACCTTAATAACCGGTTCGGTGCCAGACGGGCGCAGCGCAAGCCAGGTTTCGTCTTCGAGGTAATACTTCAGGACATTCGACTTCGGCAGGCCAGCAAGGGGCGTTTCCTGCCCCGCCGCCGTTTCCACTTGGGTCCAAAAGTCCTGCGTCTTGACTACCTTGACGCCGGCAACCGCGTCTAAGTGCCTGCTGCGCAAGTTGGCCATGAGTGCCACCATCTTCTTCTGGCCGCCGATGCCGGGCATCTCAACCGCCCGCGTAATTTCGTAGGACGTGCCGTACTTTTGCCAAATTTCCTGGAGGCCGTCAAGAACGGTCATGCCACGGGATGCATAGTAAGCTGCCACCTCGGCAAACATAAGCGCGCCCTGCATCGCATCCTTGTCGCGCGCGAAGGGCTTGAAGAGGTAGCCGTAGCTTTCCTCGAACCCCATCAAAAATTTGCCGTCGTGCTCCTTGTTCATGCGGTCGATTTCCTCGCCGATAAACTTGAATCCGGTAAGAACGGACTTGGTTTTGATGCCGAAAGCGCGTGCAATCTTAAGTGGCATGCTGCTGGAAACCACCGAGGTAACGAGCTCAAAGTCAGCACTCAGCCGGCCGCTATTTTTCAGGTTAACCAGCAGGTAGTAAATCATGAGGGTCGCAATCTGGTTCCCCGTCAAGACCTGAAAACTGCCGTCCTTCGTCCTGACGCACGCGCCCATGCGGTCGGCATCGGGATCCGTTGCGATAATCAGATCTGCCCCCTTGGCATCGGCGAGTTCAATGCCCGGGTCAAAGACGTCGCGGTATTCCGGGTTTGGCTTTTTGGTCGTCGGAAATTCGGGATCAACGATGGACTGGCTCGGTACGGGGATGACGTTGGTAAAACCGCCCCGTCTAAACGCGCGCTCATAGAGCATCTTGCCCGTGCCGTGGAGTGGCGTGTAGATTAGCGTTAGGCGGTCCGCGTTTTCCCTGATTAACTGGTGGTTGACATTGACGGTTTTTAATTCGTCCAGGTAGGCTTCATCAAGATCCTCGCCGATCAGCTGCAGAATTCCCTGAGCGCGGAGGCGCTCAACGGGAGCAGCCTCAACGCCAAAGATGTCGTCCACCTTTTGCATGTAGTCAAAAACCCGGTCCGCATTTTCCGGTCCCATCTGGGCCCCATCCGCGCCGTAAACCTTGTAGCCGTTATACTGCTTGGCGTTATGGGAAGCGGTGATATTGATGCCGGCGTAAGTGTGCAGGTGGCGGACCGCGTAAGACAATTCTGGGGTTGGGCGCAGGTCATCGAAGAGGTAAACGTGAATGCCGTGTGCACCCAGAACCCGGGCTGCATGCTCGGCAAAGTCGCGCGAATGGTAACGGGAATCAAAAGAAATCACCACGCCGCGCCTTTGCGCCTGGGCGCCTTCTTCATCGATCAGACGGGCGAGACCCTCGGTAACGCGGCCAACCGTAAACAGGTTAATCCGGTTGGTGCCCGGTTCAAGCCTTCCCCGCATTCCCGCGGTGCCAAAGTTGATGTCCTGCCCGAACGCATCCTCAATCCACTGGTGGTCTTGCCCTAATTCAGCCAGCTGGTCCCGCAGGTAATCGGGCATGTGCGGTGCTTGCTGCCATTTTCGAAAAATTTCTTCTGCGCTCATGGAGCTTAGTCCTCGATTCTATCGTAAAATTATTGTGCTATTTCATTTTGATAACTCTTATTCTAGCATTTATCGATCGCGCTATCTGCAAAATAAAAAAGAATTCAGCCTTCAAACTGAGTTCTTTAATTATTCTTTATTAATCATTTAGTTCCTGCAGGTAGTTGTAAGCCTCCTGGCCAGCAATGCTGCCATCACCGACGGCATTGGCAATCTGGCGCAGGTCCTTGGCCCGAACGTCACCGAGTGCAAAAATGCCGCTGACCTTCGTCTTCATGTGCTCATCGGTCGGTATCCAGCCCTTTTCATCGGTGATGCCTAACTCCTTGAAGGGAGCGGTCTGCGGGATCACGCCGACGTAAATAAAGACGCCGTGCGTTGCCAGCTTCTTTTCTTCGCCCGTTTCCTTATCCTTGTAGGTAACACCGGTCACCCGCTTGCCGTCGCCATCAATTGACTCGGTCAGGCCGTTCCAAATGAAGTGCATCTTCTCGTTCGCAAAGGCGCGCTTCTGCAGTGTCGGCTGGGCACGCAGCTGGTCGCGCCGGTGGATCACCGTCACTGACTTCGCGCTCTGGGCGAGGTAAATCCCCTCTTCAATTGCGGAGTCGCCCCCGCCGATAACCGTGATGTCCTCATCCTTGAAGAAAGCAGCGTCACAGACGGCACAGTAGGAAACGCCCTTGCCCGAATATTCCTCCTCGCCGGGAACGCCCAGGTGACTGTGGTCAGCACCGGTGGCAATGATCAGTGCCGGCGCACTATATTCACCCGTATCGGTCTTGACAATCTTATCGGTGCCGTCTACCGTCACCGACTGCACGTCACCGTACTCAAACTCGGTGCCGAAGCGCATGATTGAGTTATACATCTTTTCGCCGAGTTCCGGCCCCTTAATCTCGCTGAACCCCGGGTAGTTGTCAATTGCATCCGTATTATTCATCTGACCGCCGTAAAGACCACGGTCAAGGAGCAAAACTGCCAAGTTGGCCCGGGAAGCATATAAGGCCGCGGTTAATCCACCGGGTCCTGCACCAATGATGATTACGTCATATTTTTTTGTCATGTTTTTCTCCCTGTATCATTCTTATTTTTAGTAAGTAAATAATACTATAACCCTGGACTAAAGTCTAATTTCCTGTTTGGGACTTCTGCCCATCATCCGCGTAATCTCGTCATCAACGTTGGCACCTTTATACATAACGCGGTAAATCGCTTCGCTGATTGGCATGTCAATCTGCTTTTCCTGACACAACTCGTGAACCGCCTTGACGGTAGTAGCGCCTTCGACCACCTGCCCCATGTTCTTGAGCACGTAGTCCAGGCTCTTGCCCTCGCCGAGCTGCTTGCCACAGCGCCAATTGCGCGAGTTGACCGAGGTGCAGGTCACAATCAAATCGCCGATGCCCGCAAGACCGCTGAAGGTCAGCGGCTTGGCCCCAAAATAATTGACGCCCAGGCGCGTTATTTCGGCTAAGCCCCGGGTCATCAGTGCCGCCTTGGCGTCATCACCGTAGTGCTTGCCCACCAGGATGCCGGCTGCAATCGCAATCACGTTTTTGACCGCACCGGCCACCTCGACTCCCACCAGGTCGTTGTTGGTGTACAGGCGGAAGTAGTCATTGCAAAAAAGCTCCTGCACCCGCCGCGCGTTTTCCATGCTGGTTGAAGCACAGGAAATGGCGGTAAGGTCTTTTTCGGCAACGCTTTCCGCGTGACTTGGACCAGAAATTGCCACAATCTGGTCCGGATTGGCGGGATAGAGCTCTTCTTCCAGGATCTCCGAGATTAGTTTCTTAGAGCCCGGTTCGATTCCCTTCGTGGCTGTCACGATCAGCGGCTTTTGCCCGCTTTTTGCCATGACCGCAGCCACATTCTGGGCAACGCTGCGAATGGCCTGCGTAGGCAAAACGAAGAGGACAATTGCTGCCCCATCCAGTGCCTGACGCAGGTCGCTTGTCGCCCGGGCCGCCGTATTGATGCTCCAATTCCTCATGTAGTGGGTGTTTGTGTGGTGCTCGTTAATTTCACGGACAACCTTTTCATTGTTGCCAAAAAGCACAACCTCGTTACCGTTGTCGGCAAGCATCGAACCCAAAACAGTGCCCCATGATCCGGCTCCTAAAACTGCAATTTTTACCATTTTCTTCCCGTCTCTCTTTCAAATAATACTGTGCTAATCCCGCGTGTACGGAAACTTCAGGCCGCTGCCATCGAGGTACCACTTCGGCTTGACCACCATGCGGCGGTAGCAAAACAGACCGAGAACCACAATAAACAAAATCAGGCTCAACAATTGCGAGACCCGGATGACGCCGCCCAAGTATAAGCTATCGGTCCGCAGCCCCTCAACGAAAAAGCGTACAACCGCATACCAGCCGACATAAAGCATGCAGACCTCGCCCTGTTTGAACAGGTGCTTGCGGTGGCGTAGAGCCAGAATGAGGAGCAGCCCCAGAAGGTTGAAGAGCGACTCATACAAAAAAGTGGGCTGGTAATAGACGCCGCCGATTTTCATTTGGCTGATGATAAACTCCGGCAGGTGCAGCGACTGCAGAAAATGCAGCGTGGTAGGACCGCCGTGTGCTTCTTGGTTGACGAAGTTGCCCCAACGGCCCAGAATCTGTGCAGCCATGACGCCCGGCGTAATCACATCGAGCATTAAAAAGGGTGGCAACATGCGCCGGTAACAAAATACTAGGAGAACAACCAGGCCGGCAAGCAGGCCGCCGTAAATAGCGACCCCGCCGTTCCAAATTGCAATAATCTGGTCGGGGTGCTGGGCGTAGTAGTCCCACTCGAAAACTACGTAATAGGCGCGGGCGCCTACGTATCCCAGCGGGACGCCCCACAATAACAGGTCGAGGAAATCATCGCTTGCAATTTGCCGCCTGCGGCCCTCCACGATTGCCATCGAGACGGCCAGGATAATTGCAACCGCCATGATGACGCCATACCACTTGACGCTCAGGCCGCCCAGGGTAAAAGCAACCGGATTGATTGTGAGAATCATTTATCATTATCCTTTTCTGCATCTTTCCGGGAATTTTGGGCAATCAGCTTGCTCAGGTTGCGGTCAAAAGTCTCGGTTGCATTATAGCCAATCTGCTTTGCCCTGAAATTCATCACCGCGATCTCGATGATGTCCTCCATGTTGCGTCCCACCTTGACCGGAATGGTCACCTGGGGAACCTCGACGTTGCAGATGTCACGCTTGCTCTCTTCAAAGCCCAGGCGATCATAGTTGGCGCTATTGTCCCAGTTAACCAGCTTGATCACCAGCTTGATGCTCTCACGGTTCTTCACGGCGCCCACACCGAACAGGTCCATGACGTCGATGATTCCGATGCCCCGGATCTCCATCAGGTGCTTCAGAATCTGCGGCGACTCGCCCATCACGGTTTCCACGTCCTTCTGGTAGACGTCAACCCGGTCGTCCGCGATCAGCCGGTGCCCGCGGTGGATTAGCCCCAGTGCCGTTTCAGACTTGCCGACCCCGGAATCACCGGTGAGCAGAACGCCTAAGCCCTTGACCTCAATCAGCACGCCATGGATCGTATCCCGAACCGCCAGGCGCTCACGCAGGTATTCGGTCAGAATGCTCAAAACGTAGGTGGTCGACTCGTGGGAAGACAAGATGGGAATGTGTGCTTCATCCGCAGCAACCAGCAGTTCCGGCGGCACACGCAAAGAACGCGACACAAAGAAGCAGGGCGTGGCCTCCGTGCACAGCTTGCCAAAAACGTGCACCAGGCTCTCGTGGTCCAACCGGGCGGCGTATGAGATCTCCGTGCGCCCCAGCAGCTGGATCCGCTTTTTGGGGTAAAAATCAAAGTAGCCCGTCAGTTCCAGCCCGGGCCGGTAAATATCGGAAACCACTATTTCTTTATCCGCAATGTACTGCTTGCCCTGGACGACGTGCACAATCTTGTTGTCACGTATTAAATTTTTCAGTTTGACTGCTTTCGCCATTTCAATTGCCCCCTTAGATTATTTATCCACATCCTTGGTTTCGGCATCACGGACCTTCTTGCGCCGCAATTGGGACCCATTTTCACCCCACGGTTCGGACCAATTCTGCTGGTCAAACCGTGAACCAGTTGGCGCATTATCGTCGTCTTTTTTGGTAAAGCGGTTGATCAGCCAAATAAGCGCTGCAATCACGACAACCGCGGGCAACAGCATAATCAAAATGTGAAACACCGCAAACAAAATACTTAAGATGACCACCGCCAGCAAAACGAGGCCAACAATTCCCCAAAAACTCATTTTATCACCTATTCCGGATTATCCTGACCGAGCAGCCATTGCAGGTACGCGTAAACAAACGGCTGCAACTTTCCATCCATTACACCACTTGTATCGGCCGTTTCATAGCCCGTGCGCATATCTTTAACCAAATTATAAGGGTGGAAAACGTAGGACCTGATTTGCGAACCCCAGCCGATCTCCTTCTGGTCGCCCTTCAATTCCTGCTTGTGCTGGCGCTTTTTCTCCTCTTCCTGGTGAAAAAGCTTGGCCCGCAATTCGTTCATCGCCGTCTCCCGGTTCTGCAGCTGCGAGCGCTGCGCCTGTGAGGTGGTGACAAAACCCGTTGGCAGGTGCGTGATCCGCACCGCGCTAGAAGTCTTGTTAATATGCTGACCACCGGCACCGCTTGAACGGTAGACATCAATGCGCAGGTCCTTCGGATTAATATCAATCTTAATGCTGTCGTCAACCTCGGGAATCACTTCGACCGATGCAAAGGAAGTGTGCCTCCTCTTGGCCGCGTCAAACGGCGAAATCCGCACCAGGCGGTGAACGCCGTTTTCGGACTTGAGCAGTCCGTATGCGTTTTTGCCGCTGATCCGGGCACTGACGCTTTTGAGCCCGGCCTCTTCACCGGGCTCGTAGTTGCTGATTTCAAACGCAAAGCCGCGACTATCAGCATAGCGCTGGTACATCCGCAGCAGCATCTGGGCCCAGTCCATCGCTTCCGTGCCCCCGGCCCCGGGGTGGATTTCAAGCAGCGCATTGTGGTTGTCATACTTGCCCGCCAGCAGCAGGTCCATCTCATATTCATGAAATTCGTCCTGCAGCTTTTGCAGGTCGCGTTCAACCTCTTCTTGCAGGTCCGCATCCGGCTCCTCGCGGAGCAGTTCGACCGCCGTGACCTCATTTTGGTAGTTTTCCTGCAGGCTTAAAAAGGAATCCCTCTTCTCCTTCAGCACGTTGTTTTCACTGATTAATTTTTGTGCCTTCTCCTGGCTATTCCAAAAAGAAGGCTCCTGCATCTTGTTCTCATTGACCAGAATGCTCTCGTTAATCGCTTCGAGGTCAAAGAGACCCCCTAAAGTGATCAAGACGCTTCTTTAAGTTGTCCAGTTCACTTTGAATTTCGCTTGGTTCCATCACTAATATTCTCCTTAATCAATTTACAGCAAAAGGGGAAAGCAGCCGCTTTCCCCTCAACCTTAACTTTTAACGGGTAAGATTTTGCCTGATCTCAGCCTTCATGAATAGACGGGTCACGTCAAACTCAATATTTGAAATCATTTCCTCAAACATGTTGTAGCCTGAATCCTGGTACTCGACCAGCGGGTTGAGCTGGCCGTAACCCCGCAGGCTGATTGACTGGCGCAGCTGGTCCATGGCATCGATGTGGTCGGTCCAGCGGTCGTCAACCACCCTCAAAATAACCACTTTCTCGAATTCGAGCATCTCGGACGGATCGGCTAGAATCTGTTCCTTCTCCTTGTAATTCTTCTCTACCAGATTGTACAGTTTTTGCTTTAACTCCGACACCGTAATGGTCTTGAAGTCGATTTCAGCCGCTTTTTCCTCGGTTGTCAGACTCGAGCTGATGAAGTCGCGCAGCGAATCGAGCCGCCACTTGCTGCGGTCGCCCTGCGTGAACATGTCGACCTGGCTGTTAATGGTACGCCGGATCATCGGAAGCAGAACGTCCTTCAGTGAGTTCTCCTCATTAATGACCTGCATCCGTTCACCGTAAATGATTTCACGCTGAATACGCATAACATCGTCGTACTGCAGGGTTTGCTTACGGGTGTCATAGTTGTTGCCCTCTACCCGCTTCTGGGCAGATTCAACCTGCCGGGTGATCAAACGACTCTCGATTACCTTGTCGTCATCATTATCGGACAAGCGGTCCAGGAAGTTCTTGACCCGATCGCCCCCAAACCTTTTCATTAAATCATCTTCCAGCGAGAGGTAGAAGCGGGTTACGCCCGGGTCGCCCTGACGGCCAGACCGGCCCCGCAGCTGGTTGTCGATTCTGCGGGATTCGTGCCGTTCGGTACCGATAACAGCCAGACCGCCCAATTCCTTGACGCCGGGCCCCAACTTGATATCGGTACCACGACCGGCCATGTTAGTGGCAATCGTAACGGCACCGCGCTGACCCGCATTCATGATAATCTGTGCTTCCTTAGCGTGGTTCTTAGCGTTCAAGACGGCGTGCGGAATGCCCTCCTGGTTAAGCAGCATGCTCAATCGTTCGGAGCTTTCAACCGCAACGGTACCAACCAAAACCGGCTGCCCCTTAGAGTGGCGCTCCTTAATCTCATCAACAACTGCGGCAAACTTGGAGTCCAGGGTAGGATACAGAATGTCGGAACGGTCCTTCCTGATCTTCGGGCGGTTCGTCGGAATCGTGATGACCTGCATGTTGTAGATTTCGCGGAACTCCTCTTCCTCCGTCTTGGCCGTACCGGTCATGCCGGATAATTTCTTGTACATCCTAAAGAAATTCTGGTAGGTAATCGTGGCCTGCGTCTTGGATTCTTCCTGGATCCGAACGCCCTCCTTGGCCTCGATTGCCTGGTGCAGGCCGTCGGAATAGCGCCGACCCTGCATTACACGCCCGGTGAACGAGTCGACAATCAGAACTTCGCCTTCCTGGACCACGTAGTCAATGTCCTTGAGCATAATGTAATTAGCCCGCAGAGCCTGGTCCAGGTGGTGGACCAGCTTTTGGTTTTCAACGTCGTACAGGTTTTTCAGCCCAAAGTGCTCACAGGCCTTCTCGATACCCGTCCTGGTTAGCGAGATTGTCTTAGTGGGCCAGTCAATCTTGTAGTCACCGTGATCCTCATTGTCATCGGCATCCTCGTCGCTCTTGTCTTCATGCAGCGTCTTAACAAACCGGTCGGCACGGATATAGTCGCCGTTGGCCTGCTCCGCTTCGCCAGAAATAATCAACGGGGTACGTGCCTCATCAATCAAGATTGAGTCAACCTCATCGATGATTGCGTAGTTAAGTTCACGCTGAACCATCTGCTCCTTGTAGACAACCATGTTGTCCCGCAGATAATCGAAGCCGAGTTCAGAGTTGGTTGAATAGGTCACGTCCGCGGCGTACGCTTCCCGCTTTTCATCCGGCGACATTGAATTGAGGTTCAGGCCGACCGTTAGGCCGAGCCACCTGTACAGTTGGCCCATTTCCTCGGCGTCACGGCTGGACAGATATTCGTTGACCGTAACAACGTGCACGCCTTTTCCCGTCAAGGCGTTTAGGTATACCGGCATGGTTGCGGTCAGCGTCTTGCCTTCACCGGTCATCATTTCGGCGATGTTGCCAAAGTGCAGGGCGATGCCACCCAGGATTTGTACGTGGAACGGAAATAAGCCGAGCACGCGTTTGGCTCCTTCACGCGCAACCGCAAATGCTTCAGGCATAAGACTGTCTAAGCTTTCACCATTCTGCAGCCGTTCCCTGAATGCGGGCGTCTTGGCCTTTAGCTCCTCGTCCGAGAGCTTGCTGTATTCATCGGCATGGCTCTCAACTCGAGCCGCAATCTTTTCGAATTTCTTTAGTTCCCTTTTATCGTTGTTGTATAGCTTCTTTAAAATGTTTGCCATTTAATCGATCCTTATATGTAGTAAAGTATAAAAACACATGATAATTCTAACATGATTGGCCCTAAATGAAAAATAAACAAAACAAAGACCTCACACAAGAGGTGAGGCCCCGCCTAAATAACATTATTATTTTGTTTCAATCAAACCATAGCGGCCATCATTTCTCCGGTAAACAATGCTGGTGCCGTCGGTCTCAGCGTCCTGGAAAACAAAGAAATCGTGTTCCAGCATGTTCATTTGTAAAACTGCCTCTTCTGGACTCATCGGTTTCAGGCCAATATGCTTGTTGCGGACAATAGCAAATTCGCTGTTGTCCTTTGTATCGTCATCCTGTTCTTCCGCTGCTGCTTCGACGAAAAAGTCGTTCATGCCCTTCTCCCGGCTCTTGCGGTTGACGCGCGTCTTGAACTTCCTGATCTGTCTCTCCAGCTTCTCGGAAACAAAGTCGATACTGCGGTACATGTCATCAGTTGTCTCTTCTGCTCGCAATACCAAGTATGGCAGTGGGATGGTAACTTCAACTTTAGCCGTGTGATCACGATATACTTTCAGGTTAACATGGGCAAGCATGTCCTGATTCAACTCGAAATACTTTTCTAATTTCTTCAGTCGCTTCTCAACGTAACTTCTTAGAGCATCGGTTACCTCAATATTTTCACCACGAATATTATACTTTAACATATGAGACTCTCCTTTCAACTGCTCGTGCAGTTTTACGTTATCTATATTATAGCAAAACTTAAAAGCACAGAACAAGATAATTCTACCTGCAAATTGAGAAGCTCATGATGCGGGCTTTTGGAAAAACCGCTGCAAGCGCGTCCCGAGCGTGATACAGCGTTCGACCAGTAGTATAAATATCATCCAGCAGTAGAACTTTATGATTATTTAAATTAAACTTAAGCCTTTCTTTAACAAAAAAATTCTGCTGGCTCTCGAGGCGTTCTCGGCGTGTTTTTTCCCCCTGCGCGCCCCCACCCGGCTTTTTGCCCAAGATCGGCGTCAGGTGGACCAGATCGCCAAAAATGGCACTGACCGTATCAAACTGGCGCTTAGCGCTGTGTTCGGGCGACGTCGGCACGGGCACATAAAAATCGGCATGACGCTTGTGCAGTTCACGGTAGCACAATTCCTGCAAAACGTGGCGCAGGACATAGTCCCCGTAGCGCTTGTATCTGACCATCAGGTCGTGAAAGGCCTCGTTATAGCGGTAGAGGGCCTGGTTGTGCAACAGGTTGGAGCCGTAAATATTTTGCCACCTCACGCAATCCGCACACATCCCTGCTTGTCCGTCTTCGAGCTGCCCGGAGCACACCCGGCAGCGCTTCTGGGGAAGGCGGCGAAAACGGGCCAGGCAGCGTCCACAAATACAGGACGCACGAGCCCCGTGCCGGGAAAAAAGGCGCAGGAGCGGGACAGGCAAAACGAAGTCCTGGCCGCACAGAAGGCACTTTTTCATTCGTTCATCTCCCTGATCTGCCGCACCGCCCGGCGAATACTGGCCGTGTATTTGCGGTAGCAAAACTCCACAAGTCCCGTTGGGTCGTCTGCCGCACGGCCAACCCGCCCGGCAATCTGAACGAGACTCGATGCGGTGTAAATCTGGTCGTCGGCCTGGACGATGATTACCCACACGTTCTTAAAGGTGACGCCGCGTTCCAGGATGGTCGTGGTAACGAGCAGCTGCAGCTTTCCAGACCGGAACTCGTCCACCTTTTCCAAGCGGTCCTTGTCCCGGGCGTGCACCCCGGCAAGCGCAACGCCCTGTAGGCGGTCTTCCCTTCTGAGGGCAGCCAAATAGAGCGGAATCTGATCAATCCGCGGAACAAAGAGCAGCAAGGGGTGGCCGGCCGCAATTGCGTTCACAATCTCTCGCAGCAGGTGGGCGTTGATGCGGCCCCTTTGTAAAAACGGCCGCAGGAAAAAGCGCTCACGGGGAACCGGCAGCAGACCACCGTGAAAGCGGCGGTTGAGCCGCAGGACTTGCATCCGGCCCGCTGCGACTTCTTGGAGCAGGTCTTTAGTCGGCGTAGCCGTGAGGTAAACGCGCATGCCGCCGGCCCTGACCGCGCTGCGTGCCCCAAAGTGCAGCTGCTCGTCCCCGGCATAGGGAAAAGCATCTGCTTCATCGATGACCAGCAGGTCAAACGCACTGAAAAACTTGAGCAGCTGGTGCGTCGTGCAAATCGTCAGCTGCTCTAGTCCCGGCTCCTTAAATTCGCGGCCGTGGTACTTGCCGATGGCGACTGCGCCAAACGCCGCCTGAAAACGGGGGTACAGTTCATTGACCACGTCGATGCGCGGCGTCGCAATGCAGCAGCGGCCCCCGCGGGCCAGACACGCGGCAACCAGGGGGAAGAGCATCTCCGTCTTGCCGGCACCGGTAACGGCATGCACAAGCACGCTCTCCTTTTTGTCCAGGTTAGCCACCAGGCTGCGGGCAATTTTTTCCTGCCCCGCAGTCAGCCGGCCCTTCCACGTCAGGCCGCCGTTTTTAAGGTGGGGAAACGCACCGTTGCCTGTGCAGCGCACCAGCCAGTCGCCCTCAACAACGCGGCCGATTCCGATGCAGGCCCGGCAGTAGAAGCGTCCGCCGGGCAGCTTGGCGGTGACCGTAGCACCACAGCGGCTGCAGCGGCCATTTTCAATCGCCCTGACTTTGGTTAGTCCCACTCTTATGCTAAAATCCTCTTGACGGCTAATCCACTGGCGGCCGGCGAGGCGTGTTAAATTTTCCATACTCTCACCCTCCACCATTAACTACGCAAAAAGGAGGCAGATCTTTTGCCAGAGACGCAAAATTACTTAACGATTAAAGAAAACGGCAGCCACGAGCTGACCATCAAAAAGAGCCGCTTCATCGCAACCCTGGTGCGAACCACGACAGTTGCCGAAGCCGAAGCGGCGATTGAAGGAGCCACACAAAAATACCGCGATGCAACCCATAACACTTACGCCTACACGATTGGGCCCAACGACGAGCACGTCAAGGCCAGCGATAACGGCGAACCGTCCGGGACCGCGGGCGTGCCCGAACTGAAGGCCCTTCAGCTGATGAACCTAAAAAACGTGACCGTTATTGTCACGCGCTACTTCGGCGGGATCAAGCTCGGCGCGGGCGGCCTGATTCGGGCCTATTCAAACAGCGTCACCAAGGGCGTCGAGGCCATCGGGGTGGTCAAGCGCGTCCTGCAGCAGGAGCTCATTTTTCACGTTCCCTACAGCCGCTTTGACGAGGTCCAGCATTTTTTAACCCAAGAGCAGATTTTCGTTGCCCACATCGACTACGGCGTTGACGTCGCCATCCACCTCTTTATCGATGAAGACGCCCAGCAGGACCTTGAGGACAAGCTGACCAACCTCCTGGCCGGCAAGATTGAATTTGCCTTGGGCGACCGGCGCTACAATGAGCTCCCGGTCAGCGCCACCAACTACCACGAACAGTAAGGGTGTGGTCACCGTCCCGCAATAATTTGCCCTAACAAAAAAAGACTGGCAGCTACCGCTTTAAAAAACGGTATTGCCAGTCTTTTTTACTTGTCCGCCCCGGGCTTGTTTTTGCTTTTCAATTGATCCGGCTTGTCCTGCCCGAGGTGCCACACCTCAACGGTGGGATCCTTTTTGCTGCGCGAGTTGATTATTTTTTGCGTTAACTGCAAGAGGGGCTTGTACTTTTCGCCCAATAAGCCAATCGACTCAACAAAAAGCTCCAAAGCAAGAACTAAACCGGCAATCAGCAGCCACATCCCCCAAACCGGCGAAAGCAAAAACAGCAGCGATATAAACGAAAAGACGAGCGACAGTGCGTAAATTGCAAGCACTGACTGCCGGTGCGTCAGCCCCATTTTCATCAATTGGTGGTGCAAGTGGTGCTTGTCAGCCTCTGAAACCGGCCGGTTATTGAGCTTGCGCCGAATCATTGCGTAGATTGTGTCCGTGATTGGCACTCCAAGAATCGTGACCGGGACGAGCAGCGAAATAAACGTAACGTTCTTAAGCCCCTTGAGCGAAAAAATGGCAATCATAAAGCCAATGTAGAGTGCACCCGTGTCACCGAGAAACATTTTAGCGGGGTGAAAATTGTACGGCAAAAAGCCCAGCAGACATGCCGCGAGCATGAAGCAGCCGATGGGGATATACAGTTGCCCTGTGTGCAGGAAAAAGTAGCCCACAATCCCCATCGTGATGAGCGAGATCATTGACACCCCGTCAGCCAAGCCGTCGAGTCCATCAATCAGGTCAACCGCATTGGTCAAGGCAAGGATCCAAAAAATTGTAACGGGCAGGCTCCACCAGCCCAAATTGATCTGCTTATTCACAAAGGGCAGGTTGAGCACGTTCATCTTGATGCCACCCAAAAAGTAGATGACCATGGCGCCCGTAAATATGCCGAGCATCTTTTGCCTCGGCTTTAGTTCCATAATATCGTCAATGATGCCCGTGAGCACAATTACGCTAGACGCCAAGAGGATGCTAAACGCCTCGTGGGTGGGAAACTGCTCCCGCATGAGGACAAAGACACCGATGTTAAAAGTGACAAAAATGCCCAATCCGCCCAAGGTTGGCATCGGCTTTTTGTTAATCCGCCGCTTATTGGGATTATCGACGGCGCCCAGAACAAAGGCTAGCCGCCTGATAAAGGGAGTAATGGCAGCCTGGATGATCACCAAAAAGAATATTTCAACAATAATTTTAAACATAGTTAGCTACTTTCATCGTTAAGTTGCCTTAATTATACAAGGTTGCCCAAAAATGCACAAATAGCTGCACAGCTTAATGGTCGTACTTAATTACCGGTGCAGCCAATTTGTATCGCTAAATAAGATTTTGAGCCGTTTATAAGTGTACACACTGGCTAAATGCGTCGACCAAAAAAGGTCAAACCTTTCAGTTTGACCTTTTCATTATGCTAGTGATGCACCTGAACTAGTATCAGACTTTTTTTGTGCATTGTCAGCAGCGTTTGTACCGGCAATCCTACCGAAGACGACCGCGTTGGTAATGCCCATGCCACAACCTGGATAAATCATCCCGCACCAGCCACCAGTTGTACTACCGGCGGCGTAGAGGTTGGCAATAGGCTGATTGCGATTATCTAAGACTTCAGACTTGATATTGATGCTTAAACCACCAGCTATGTCCGGGGTCGACGGTGCAAGCTTGGCCGCATAATACGGCGCTTTAAAGGCCGTCAGGTCCTTCTCACGTCCAAATTCTGTATCCCGGCCCTGGGCCACATCTTTGTTCCACCGTGCAAGTGTTTCATGCAGAACTTTAGGATTAAAGCCAATCTGTCGGGCCAATTCTTCAATAGTGTCTGCCTTTTTGAAGTACCCGTCCTCGACTTCACGTTTAAGGTGCGGTGAAGGAGCGGGAGCGGAAAATGCAGTGGGCATCTCATTAGCCATGCCCCCATCAAAGAGTAGCCAGACAAAGCCCTGATTTAAACCTGCAATTTTCTTTGACGCAAACTCAAAGTACATATCTTCTCTGAAGTGCCGCTTGGCATCAGTTCCAACCCAAATGTAAGGCTTGGTCCAAGCAGTGCAGAGGGGCCCAATGCAGACATTATCACCCGACTGCGTACCAATTGACTGGGCAATTGGCATCCACATGTCTTTTAATTTAGCTCCAATTTCTGCTCCCATGGTAATACCATCGCCCATCTGGCGAATTGAACCATAGGATTTACCAACAGCAAAATCAGGTGCAAAATTCTTCAACATCTCCTTGTTACGTGAGAAACCGGCGGTGGCAACAATTACGCCTTTGCCACGGTAATTGCCCTTATTAGTGTGCACGCCAATCACACGATTCTGCCGGTCAGTGATTAAATTCTCTGCGGTAATATTAAAGATAAACTTGACGCCAACCTCCTTGGCCTTGTTAAACAATGGCTTGGAGAGACCGTAGCCGCTTTTCTCTACCGTGAGGTGTGACCGGGCCGCTGGAACAGCGTACTTCTTCATGGCGTCCTCATTGCCAATCTGCTGGACCTCTTCAAAGTGAACACCAACGTCGTTTGCAAGCCACTCATAGTCTTCGGCACCGTGTTCAACGATTGTCATACGCATGTCCGGATCCTCGTAGCCCTGGCCAACGGCCTTGAGATAATTATTCCAGTTTGCTTTTGAGTCTGCAACGCCCTGTGCCTCCTGCAGGCTGGTGCCACCGCCTGGAAGCTGATGGTCGCACCCGTGACCGCATCAATATTATACGACTGGTGCTCAACAATTAATTCGGGGGCTATTTTCAGGGCAGCGTTACTAATGCCTCTTGTTTCATCCTGCTGGTCGATTTTAACCGCCTTAATTGCATTATCCTTAACCGTGACTGACACCTGAATCTGACCACGGTTGCCGGATCCAGTTCCTTGGTAAATCCCATCCCTTAAATTAGCCATAATAAACTCTCACCCTTCTTCTTATTTAGCTTGCATCATCGCAGATGAAACGGCTTCTTTGAAGGCACGGCTTGTGGCAGACGCACCTGACACCGCATCAACGTCGGTCGTCTTTTCTCTAACCATTCTTTCCTGCAACTGCTTGATGGCCTTGCCGCCATAATCAGGAGACTCGCTCTCCTTTAAGACTTCAATTTTACGCAGCTGCTTTTGGTCATCAACAGTCACGCGCACAACGATTTCATTACCTATTCCGCTTGTCGACTTGCCAATGTACTGATTTTTATCAGTTTCATAAGTCTTGGCCCTGAGCGCAGATGTCGGAAAGGCTGCGTCAATAACGGTTGAACTCGCATTGGTAGCCATAACTGAGCCCTTTTCCTTAACTTTAGCCGCATTTTCGCCAGCAATCTTGCCAAAAATCAGACAATCAGCAATATCACCGCCACCGTTGTACTGGTTAGCACCAACATGCCCCAATTCACCAGCAGCGTATAAGTGTGGCAAAACTTCATGATTTGTGTCCAGTACCTCAGCTTTTTCATTGCGCCGCGGTCCACCCTGGGTATTGAGCATCGTATGCTGCTGGGGCAAAGAATAAAACGGACCCGTCAGCGAAATCTTGACCATCGATTCTGGCTTACGGCCGTATTGGTAATCCACGCCCTGGTCAACAAAGAAATTATAGGTTTCGATGGTATTTTCCAAGACGGCTGAATCCACGTTGATTTCTCTGGCGAGCTCAGCAATTGTATCCGACTTTACAACCTTGGCTAGAGTTTCCTTTTGGAAGTTGTCATTAACACTTGCCATAAACTCATCGTACTTCTTCTGGTCAAAAACCAGGTGCGGATGCACTTGAGCTAGCGGAATCCGCCAAATGCCGTGATTGTAGCGGTGACCGTGCCGGGTAGGATCGTCTTCCGCAATATAACGGGTGCCGTCATCGCCAACTGTAATGAGGGAGCCCTTAAAGAGTTCCGTCCACGCCATCGTGCTATGCGCCCGCTGGCCCTTAGGAGCCGCAATGCTGACCGGGCCACCCGGTTCATAATTGTTCATGTGCCATAAGTCTGCGCCAACCTCGATTGCCATCTTGATGCCATCCCCATTGTTGTACAGTGACCCGTATGGCAATAGTCTTGTTTCACCAAGATAGTCCTGAATCATCTGCTCATTGTTTTCAAAACCACCCAGAGTCAAGATAACACCATTTCTAGCCTTGATGTTGAACCGCCTACCTCCATTTTCTATTTGAACGCCAATGATTGTCTTGTCGCTATTCTGAAGCAGATGTTGGGCCGGACTTGAGTAGAGCACATCAATTTTATCACTTCGATTAAGAACATTTTGACGCAGCCTTTTCCATAAAGCTGCATCAAAAATATGGTCGTGAATGAGTAAATCGTCATTCGTTTCGGCTCCCTCAAATTCCGGATACTCGGCAATCATGTAAGCCAGGAGCGCCACGTTTTTATTCCCCGGATTTTTTCTGACGCTGAAGGCTGGGCCACCCAAGTACTTGGCGAAGTAAGCTGGCAAGTTAACCATCCCTTTAACAAAGGTGTCCAAGACTTGCTCATCGAGATCAAGTGGTGCCGTCATCTGCAAGAAATAATTCTTCAGCTTGTTAAAATCATAGCCGGCTTGGACAATCTGACCACAATAACGAGTGTTGCCACCCTCATGACCTTCGGGTGCGCTATCCACCAGCAGCACCTTAGCTCCATTATCCGCCGCAAAACGGGCAGCCGTCGCACCAGCACCGCCAAACCCAACTACAACAACGTCATAGCTTGCATTCCACGTTTCATTATCTTTTAAAATCATTTTAGATTCCTTTCATTTTAGATTTCTTTATAGTATTACATTTCTTGGTTATCCTTATTTTTCTTTATAATAACCTGGTGCCGGTACGTAAGCACAGTCTTGCCCGTCCACTTTTTAAAGGCCTTATAAAAAGTTGTTACATTGCTAAAACCGACTAAGAAACTGACCTCAGCTGTATCTATGTTCACGTCCTGAAGCAAGTTCAGTGCTAGGAATTTTTGAACTGTGACTAGCTGCTTTTCAAAGGTCGTTCCCTCTTTTTCCAACCAGCGTTGGAGAGTGCGGGGCGAGATACCGATTGAGTTTGCTACGTCCTTCAACTGAAAGTTACCCCCGGCAATCAGCCGGAACAGCGTGTTCTGCACTACGGCTGCAAAGGGTGGATCAACGTTCAGTTCGCCAATGTATTTCTTTAAACCGGGCTCCATGAAATTCCAGAGTATATCGTTTTGGGTAATAAAGGACTGAAGCAAATCCTGCTCTTTGAACACCAGATAATTGTCCACGCTCTTCTGCGGGGCAATCCCCAGATACTCGGATATATCCGGACCATAAGTGAATATGCTGCCGATTGAAACCGGCTCAACCCGTTTATTCGTACCAAACCGCAACATGCTAACCAACGACAACTGATCAACCAGAAGACTAAAGCGAGACCTTTTGCGGTACTGGTCAAGGTAACTGATATGAATTCGTAAATTCTCACCCTCCTTAAATGTGCCTAATTTCAGTGGACCAATCAACTGCTCATAAGACGCTAAGCGGAAAATTGCCTGCTTGCCATTCTGACTTGACAGTGCAGCAAAATACGGTGGCATAAACTGGTAAAAATTGCGGACGTCGCTGCATTTCAGTAATTGCTTGTCGCTTGCTTTTTTATCCAGGATTTCAAACACATGTGAATTCTTGATCCACTTTGAGTTTAAATACTTGCTTATTGCACCGGCATCCAGCAAACCAGAAATCGAGTCAAACGGATAACCCAACTCCTGCAAAAAGTCCTTACACTCGCGTGTTTCTTCTTGGCCCACAGCTTATCTCCCTCCACTTAATTATTATTGTATACCCTTTCATTTTAGCAAAATATAATTAATTGCGATATTTTATGTCTAACTACGCCACAGCTCTTTGCGAATTAGTGATATAAGTCACAGTAAAAATAGGCAAACAAAAAACCGGATCCAAAGATCCAGTTTTTTGCCTATTTTGCAACTGTAACGACGCGTTTTTCGCGGATAACGGTAATTTTAATGTTACCGGGGTAATCCAGTTCTTTTTCAACCTGGTTACGAATGTCACGTGCCAAAACGGTGATGCGGTCGTCCGAAATCTTCTCCGGCTCCACCATCACCCGGACCTCACGTCCGGCCTGAATGGCGTATGCCTGCTTGACCCCGTCATACCGCTTGGCAATCTGCTCAAGCTCGGTCAACCGTCTAATATAGTTTTCCAAGCTTTCGCTCCTGGCGCCCGGCCGGGCCGAGGAAATCGTGTCTGCCGCAACAACCAGTTCGGCAATAAACGATAACTTCGGCACATCCCCGTGGTGCGCCGCAATTGCGTTAACAACTACATCTGATTCATGGTACTTCCTGGTTAACTCAACGCCAATTTCGACGTGTGAACCTTCAATATCATGATCGATGGCTTTTCCAATATCGTGTAATAATCCCGCGCGAACCGCTAATTTTTCATTTAAACCAAGTTCAGCAGCCATTGTTCCGGCTAATTTGGCAACTTCAATTGAGTGCCCCAAAACATTTTGCCCGTAAGAGGTCCGATATTTAAGCCGGCCGAGTATCTTGACTAGTTCCGGGTTCATCTTGTGAATCCCCAGCTCCATCAAGGCGCTCTCACCCGCTTCATAAATATCGTCGTTTACTTCTTTGCGTGCCTTGTCCACCATCTCTTCAATGCGAGCTGGGTGAATCCGACCGTCTTTAACCAGACGCTCCATTGCCCGTTTGGCAATCTCCCGCCTGATCGCATCAAACCCGCTGAGGGTAACAACCTTAGGCGTATCATCAATGATCAGATCCACACCAGTGAGGGCTTCAAATGAACGGATGTTGCGGCCTTCACGGCCGATAATCCGTCCCTTCATCTCTTCATTGGGCAAGTCAACCACCGAAACCGTGGTTTCGGCAACGGTATCGGCAGAACTGCTCTGAATTGCATCAATAATTACCTTGCGCGCATAATGATCGGCCTTGGCATGAACTTCTTCATTGCTGTTCCTAATCATTTCTGCCCGCTCCTTGAACAATTGCTCAGATAATTGATTCAGAACAAGCTTCTTCGCCTGTTCCTGGTCTAAGTGGGCAACTTCGTAAAGCTTTTGCTGGCTTTGTTCAATTAAATCATTTGCATCCTGAACTTTCTTGCTCAGTTCAGTTTGGTCCTTCTTTAATTGTTCCTCCTTCTTGGCTAGTCCATTTTCACGTTCCACCAGCAGCTCGTTCTTGTGGTCAAGCGTATCCTCACGCTGTTTTAGACGATTGTTGTCACGTGCAATTTCGGCACGCTTGACGTTCAGGTCGTCTTCAACTTTTTGCCGGTAGCCCTGAATCTTTTCCTGCGCCTCAAGAATTTTTTCCTTCTTGGTGTTTTGCGCACTCTGCTCTACTAGCACCTTCTGTCGCAAAGCTTCAGAGTTAGTTAAAGCTGCCTGTTTTTTTGCTTCAGTTAGAATATGGTCGGCATCGTTTTGCGCATTCTGCGCCTTCTTTTCCCAGATATCCCTGCGGATAAGGTATCCAATATCTGCACCCATTAAAATTGAAATAATAACAATCGCGACGGGAATCAAAATTATTTTTGTCATGATTACTATCGCCTTTTTTATTTTTAAGATTATTCACACAGTATTAATGATAAAGAACCGCAAGGGTTATGTCAATTAATAGAAAAAACCTTGACCACTTTACAGGTCAAGGTTAATCTCTTCAACTCTAATTGCTTTTGCTATCGGCTTCCTTATCTGCGGAAGCCTCCTTTTCTGCAGGCTTGACTTCTTGGGCCTTCTTCGCCTTGACCTTCTCCGGGTCCTCGCGGTCGGCAATCGAGTCCTCATCGATGCCAAAGGCATGGCGCACCTGCTGTTCAACGTCTGCGTAAATATCCGGGTGCTCTTCCAGGTACTTCTTCGCGTTCTCACGGCCCTGGCCAATCCGCTCGTCATTATATGAATACCACGAGCCGGCCTTGTTGACAATATCTTTTTCGGCCGCCATGTCAAGCAGTTCACCGCTCTGCGAGATCCCCTGGCCGTACATCATGTCAACCTCGGCAACCTTGAACGGCGGGGCAACCTTATTCTTGACCACCTTGATTTTGACACGGTTACCGGTAATCTCACCGCCGGTCTGCTTAATCTTCTCCGCCCGCCTGATTTCAAGCCGAACGGTCGCGTAAAACTTGAGCGCACGACCACCAGGCGTGGTCTCCGGGTTGCCAAACATGATGCCAACCTTTTCACGAATCTGGTTGATAAAAATCGCAATTGTTTTGGTCTTATTGATGTTGCCGGAGAGCTTGCGCAGGGCTTGACTCATTAAACGGGCCTGCAGCCCGACGTGGCTATCGCCCATGTCGCCGTCTATTTCAGCCTGCGGAACAAGCGCCGCAACGGAGTCAACAATTAGGATGTCGATGGCACCGCTGCTAATCAGGGTATCAGCAATCTGGAGGCCCTCTTCACCCGTGTTGGGCTGGGACAGAATCAGCGCGTCCACGTCAACGCCCAGTGCCTCGGCATAGGCCGGATCCATTGCGTTTTCGGCATCGATATAGGCCGCCGTGCCGCCGCGTTTCTGGACCTCAGCAACCGCATGCAGTGCAACGGTGGTTTTACCGGAAGATTCTGGTCCGTAAATTTCAACTATTCGTCCCCGGGGGTAGCCACCCACGCCGAGGGCGGCGTCTAGCGCAAGCGAACCGGACGGAACGGTTGAAATCTTGGTGTTTGCCTTATCGCCCATCCGCATAACGGCACCCTTGCCAAAATTTTTCTCAATTTTCTTCAGTGCCGCGTCCAGCGCAGCCTTCTTTTCATCTTTGGCCAAGACTTGTTTTCCTCCTCTAATAATCGTTAATTAATCCTCGTTAATTATACTTTGATTCACTTGTTATTTGCAAGAAAAAGCGAACAAGCGTTTTGATTTTTTTGCCTTGCACTATTAATTACGCCAAAAAAGCCACATTTCTCCTAAAATTTTACCGTCTGAGTCCCCGGGGCTGCAGCCATTTTTGCATAAAATTCAGAAGCAGGTCGACCATGATGGCCATCAAGGCCGTCGGGAGTGCACCCGCCAAAATTATTGCGCTGCCGCTCGTAGCGTTGGTTCCGCGGATGATAATGTCGCCCAGACCGCCCGCGCCAACGAACGAACCGATTGAGGTTATCCCGATCGCGATGACCAGCGCGTTTTTTAGGCCGGCAATAATTACGGACAGCGACAGCGGCAGGCGCACCATGTAGAGCAGCTGCAGCTTCGTCATGCCCATGCCCTTGCCAGAGTCGATGATGTCCTTGTTGACGTTCCGCATGCCCGTGTACGTGTTCTTGATGATCGGCAAGAGCGAATACAGCGTGACGGTAACGATGACCGTCATGACGCCAAGGCCCAGCCCGATCATGATGATTGACAAGAGGGCAAGCGAGGGAATGGTCTGGATGAAGTTGGCAATTTCCACTACAAAGTCGCCCAGGTGGGCGTTGCGCGAAATGAAAATACCGATTGGAATTCCGATGATTGCGGCAAACAGGACCCCGTATATTGAAATCAGAAACGTGCGGTTGAATTGCTCAAGCACGTAGCCGCCATTATGCTGATAATAATAGATAAACTGCCGCCATAAAGATAACTTAGCCATTATTTTGCCCCCTAAAGTAATTGTGCTTCACTAAAAACTGGCGGGCAACGGTTGCTGGTTCCAGCAGCTTGTCATCCACCTGGAAGTTCATTTTGCGAATCTCATGCACGTTAATATTGCCGACAAGACGCCGCAAAAGCGGCTTTAGTTCCGGGTGCTCGCGCAACAGGTAATTATTGATCAGCATGCCGCAGTTGTAGGGTGGGAAAAAGTGCTTATCGTCTTGGAGCAGGTGCAGGTGGTAGGAATCAATGCGGCCATCGGTCGAGTAGCCCAGGATGACGTTCATCTTGCCGCTCTTCAGGGCCGAATAAACCAGCCCGATGTTCATCGGGTGCGCCTTGCTAAAGGTCATGCCATACGCCGTTTGAAAGGCCGGATAGCCCACGCCGGGCGCATTGACCCACTCGGACGCAACGCCGAAGGAAAACTTGTTTTCCACCTTCTTCAGGTCCGAAATTTTGTACAAACGATATTTTTGCTGGTCCTTCTTCCGTACCATGAACGCATAATTATTGGCAAAGCCATAGGTGTGCAGGTAGGTTTGGTCCCAGCGCTTCTTGACCTCGCGGCGCACCGTGGCGTTTGCCCGGCGCGAGTCCTTGATCGGCGGCAGCAGCAAGTTGGCCGTCAGTTCTCCCCCGTCATAAGCAGCGGCCTGGATATCGGCGTCGTGGCGCACTAGGGCCTGGTGCTGCATTGGGGCCGAGCCGAGGTTGTTGACAATCGAAGCCTTGTAGGGCGTCTCTTTTTCAATCAGCTGCGCGATAATGTTGGCAACTATCTGTGATTCCGTAGTGGTCAGTGCCGTTATCCGGATATTTGCGCTGCTGCCCTGCGTATCCGCCAAGCCCGGCAGGCCGCAGGCACTGGTAGCCACCATGACTACGAAAGCGAGGAACGCCAGCGTTATCTTTTTGAAATATTTTTTCATCAGCGTCCTCCTCATATGCCCTTCGGCGTAATCCGCCGTTCCAACTTGCCCAGCAGGTAATCCGTTAAAAGTGCCATGATAATTACCGGAATAGTCCCACCCAGGATCAGGTCGGGCTGGTACAGGCTGAGCCCGTTAAAGATAAAATCGCCCAGGCCACCGGCACCAATGTAGGAAGCAAGCGTTGCCCACGCAATGACGTAGATGGCCGAAAGACGGATGCCCGCCATAATCACGGGCATTGCAAGCGGGATGTCAACCTTCATAATCAGCTGCATCCTCGTCATGCCCAGACCACGCGCCGAATCAACCGTATCGGGATTGACGCTCGTCAAGCCCACGTATGTGTTGCGCAGAATCGGCATCAGGCTGTACAAAAAGAGCGCAATAACCGCCGGCACCTGCCCGACCCCGAAAAACGGAATCATCATCGCCAGGAGCGCCAGGGCGGGAATCGTCTGCAGCATGCTGGCAACGGCAATTACGACCTTGGCCGTGCGGGGAAACTTCAGCAGAAGAACGCTGAGCGGAACCGCCACAATAATGCCCAACGCAAGCGAAATGGCCGCAATGTAGATTTGCTGCCAGGTTTTGACAATCAATTCTGAACCGTGCTGAGCTAAAAAAACCGACATACTAATTCGCCTCTTTTTTGGATTGCGTATGCAGGGGCGTCTTGTCGCCCCAAATTTTTTCGTAAACAACATTAACCAGGCTGGAGCGGGTGACGATGCCAATCAGGTGCTGGTCCTTATCGACAACCGGCACGTACTGCCCGCTGTGGCTCAGGATGCGGCGGAAATTATCCCGCAGGTACTCGTCGGGGCCGACCGTGGCAAAATCCGTGATGAGAATGTCACTGACGCTGCGCGTTTTGTGGTACTTGCGCTGCAGCATATCGATTGAGACATAGCCCTTGAGGTGGTCATCATCGTCAACAACCAGCAACGTGTCCACATGGCGCTCCTTCATCATTGTCAGGGCCTCGGTTAGCGAAGCACCCAGGTTAATCTTGACCGGCGTGGTCAACATCACGTTTTTGACCTTAACCGTCTCATACTTGGCCTCAGAGAGGCGTTCCTCGCCAATCAGACTCTTGACGAAGTCATCGGCCGGATGCCGCAGAATATCATCCGGCGTGCCCACCTGAATCAGCTGCCCGTCATGCAAAACAACAATCTTCGTGGCCAGCTTCAACGCCTCATCCATGTCATGCGTGACAAAGACAATCGTTTTGCCCAGCTGCACCTGCAAGTTTTGCACCATATCCTGCAGGCTTTCACGCGTTATCGGGTCAAGCGCCCCGAACGGCTCGTCCATCAAAATCAGGTTTTGATTGGCAGCCAGCGCCCGCACAACGCCAATTCGCTGCTGCTGACCCCCGGACAATTCGCCCGGGTAGCGGTCAAGGTAAGAATCGGGCAATTCGGCCAATTTGATCAGCCTGTGCGCCTCGCTGTTCAGCTTATCCTTGGACCACTTCAGCAATTTTGGAACGAGAATGATGTTTTCACGGATCGTCATGTGGGGCATCAGGCCATTATTCTGAATGACGTAGCCGATGTGACGGCGCAGGTCGACCGGGTTGAGCGTCTTCACGTCTTTGCCTTCGACCAGCACTTCGCCCTTGGTCACGCTGTTCATCCGGTTGATCATCCGCATCAACGTGGTCTTGCCCGAGCCCGAGGTACCGATCAGACAGCAAAACTCACCCTGATCTATTTCAAAACTGATATTGGCAACGGCAGGTTTTTTCATCTTGGGATACAGCTTCGTGACATCCTTGAACTCAACCATTGGTATCTTCTTTCCCATAAAATCCCCCTTTTTCACTGATAGTATAATTCAATCTTAGCAATGTAACGTGTGTTAAGCAAACTTATGCCTTTATGACGGCAGTTTTTTGCCGCAATTGCGGCAAGAAAAAAACACTAACGCTGTTAGTGTTTTTTTAAAGCAGTCCTGTTTTTGCTACATCGAACCGCGGAAAACATCCCATGAACTGCGAAAATAATCGTATCCGGAGTAGATGGTAAAGATGAGGGCAAGGTAAAGCAGAATTGTTCCGCTGTAATAAAAGTCCCCAATTAAAAGAAAGATAATCGACAGCATCTGGCACGTCGTCTTAATCTTGCCGGGCATTGCGGCTGCCATAACCTGGCCCTTGTTTTCCGCCAGGATAAGCCTGAGCCCCGTAACGGCCAACTCTCGGCAAACAATAATTGCAACGATCCAGGCCGGTGCAAGGTTCAGCGGTATCAGCATTATGAATGCCGTCATCGTCAGCATCTTGTCCGCGAGCGGATCAGCAAACTTGCCGAAGTTCGTCACCAGATTGTTGGCCCGGGCAATGTGGCCGTCAAACCAGTCGGTGGCAGACGCAACGGCAAAGACCGCCGCGGCAGCCACCAGTCTCCAGTAGACCGTAGTATCGGCAACCTGGACGCTCGCATTCCCACCAAAGATCACGATCAAAATAAAGACCGGGATCATAAAAATCCGTAAAACCGTTAATTTATTTGGTAAATTCATTCTTAACTCCTCTTCTACAACATTTAGTTATTGCTACCATTATTGCCAGACGAGGAACCCTCAGAATGATTGTTCTGCCCGTTGCCAGTGGTCTGGTTATTGTCGTGACCGGTCTGGCCGCCATTTTGGCTGGTCTGTCCAGTTTGACCACTCTGCCCGGTCTGCCCGCTATTATTCGTCCCGTTAGTTCTATTATTGCCGCTTTGCTGCTGTTGGCCCTGGTTCTTATTTTGGTTTGGCCGGTTGGTACGAGCGGTGCCAATGGTGGAGCTGGAGCGATTCTGTTGGTTGGCAGTCGATGAACCCGGCTGCGGCGCGCGGCGGTTGCCGATGAAGAAGGTCAGCGTCAGGCCGGTAGACTGCACGTCGTACGGCACCTTCCTGCCCCCAATGGAAATCGAGGTCCCACGGGCGTTGCTGAACGTCACCACTACTGTTTGAGCAGTATCCGGAATCCTCACCGTGTGCTTGAGCCCGGCCGCTAGAGTTTGCCCGCCCTGGTTAACCCCGTTCATTGCGATAGAAACAGTCGTCGCCTGGTCCCCGGCGCGAACGACCAGGTTGCGGTTTGATTTCAGGCCGGTGACCCGGTACTGGTTGACCGCTACCTGCCTAATTTTTACCGGGTTCTTCTTGACCTTCTTTTTCTTCTTGGACTTGTGCGTATTCTCCGAAGAAATAGCCACATCGTTTGCGGTGTCATTGTTTTGGTTATTATTGGATGAGAAGTGTGCGTATACGACATAGCACACCAGTATAACAACGATAACCCCTACGCCAACAACGATCCGGGGGAGGTAATCCTGCCACAGCTTTTTCTTGCTGCTGGTCGTCTTGCTTACCTCTTCGCTCTTGTTGTCGATCGAATCCTTAACGTATTCCTCGGGTTCAACACTGGGAATCTCCTTGTGAAATTCACTGAGCAGTTCCTTGCCGTCTAGGCCAACAACCTGGGCGTATTGCCTGATGAAGGCCCGCACGTAGAATTCTCCGGGAAGCTTGTCAAAATCATTTTGCTCAATTGCCGTCAGGTACCTGCCCTGAATCTTCGTTGCCTTTTCAATATCCCCAATTGAAAGGCCCTTGGCCTCTCTAGCACTGCGTAATTTGTCACCGATATCAGCCATAATTACCCCTTTAATTTCCTTTTTATACATTGAGTATATCATATACCAATAACTAATTTCACTATTATTTCAGCCAACCACCGCTCACGTATATCGTCTGGCCGGTTAAGTAAGCTGCGCGGCGGTCAAGCAGCGCCCTGACCCAGTAGGAAACATCGCTGCCCTCAGCCAGGCGCCCGGCCGGAATTTCGCCTCTGACCTCTTCCATTGTTTCGGGTGCAAACAGCGAATTCATCGCCGTGTTGACCGCACCCGGCGCAACAACGTTGACCGTCAGGTTGGCCGATGCCACTTCGCGCGCATAGCTCTGACTGAAGCGCGACAGCCCCGCCTTCGCGGAACTGTACACTGCCTCCATTGCGCTGCCGTTGCCGCCATAGACGGAACCCAGATAAACGATCCGGCTAAAGTCGTTTTTAGCCAGTAATGGTTCCAACAGGCCGGTCAGCTTAATCGGCGTAACGAGGTCAATTTGCATAATCTCAGCAATCTTGCCCATGTCTTCATCGCTGACAAAATTGTAGTCCGTGATGCCCTGGGCAAAAACGGCGGCATTAACAGGCAGCATGTCCGCGACGAACGCAGTCAAGTCCCTATCTCCAGCCAAAAAATCAAGCTTAACCGGGATGAAATCCTGCTGTGGGTATTGCCGCCTGAGCCGCTCGCTCAGGTCGCTCGCCGCAGACCAATTACGGCTGCAGTGAACGTAGAGCGACCAGCCCGCCTGTGCCAAATCGGCACAAATTGCCTGGCCAATTCCGCCCGTGGCACCAAAGATAATTGCTCGCTGCATCTTTATTTCCCTTTTCTGCTTCTCACTTAAGTAAAAATTCAGCCTTAAGCAGACCACTAATGAACGTCTGCTCCACTATAACCAGCAATTTTACTTTAACATCGAACCGGTCTAATTTTACCATTATTTTTTAACTAAGCAGGCGCAAAAAAAGACATGCTAAACTTTCTTAAAAATTTAGCTACCGGCATCATCCTTTACGGGTGGCAGCAGAACCTGGCGAGGCTTAGAACCCTCAGACGGTCCCACCACACCCTTTTCTTCCATGTCATCAATCATTCTGGCCGCGCGGTTGTAGCCAATGCGGAAACGCCGCTGCAGCATTGAAACGCTGGCCGTCTGCTGGCGCCTGACCAGGTCGACGGCCTGCTCGTAAAGTTCATCTTCAGGCTCCTCAGCATTATTGGCTGCGGCTTCTTCGCCCTTCTGTGGCATCATTTCCTTGTCGTATTCCGGCTTCTGCTGGTCCTTGACCCATGAAATAACCTTTTCAACCTCGTGGGAGGCAACGTATGCACCCTGGATCCGTTCCGGCTTGGATGCACCGACTGGCATATAGAGCATATCGCCGCGTCCTATCAACTTTTCTGCACCAGTCTGGTCCAGAATCGTTCGTGAGTCAATCCCGCTCGAAACCGCAAAGGAAATTCGCGATGGCACGTTGGCCTTGATCAAACCGGTGATGACATCGACACTCGGTCGCTGCGTGGCCAGGATCATGTGGATCCCGGCGGCGCGGGCCATCTGACCCAGGCGCACGATTGCACCCTCAACGTCGTGACCGCCGACCATCATCAGGTCACTCAGTTCATCCACCACGACCAGGATATAGGGCAAAGGAGCCATCACCGTCTTAGTCTTGTCCTGGTTGTTGATGCGCACCTGTTCGTTAAATTCGTCCATATTGCGTGCACCGCTCGCCGCAAACAGCTTGTAGCGTCGCTCCATTTCCTTCACGGCCTTGCCAAGGGCGCTTGCCGCCAGCTTGGCATCGGTCACAACCGGAATCAGCAAGTGCGGCACGCCGTTGTATACGGACAGCTCAACCATTTTGGGATCAATCAGAATAAGCTTGACCTGGTCCGGGGTTGACTTCATTAAAATGCTGGTCAGAATCGTGTTGATCGCAACGGATTTACCTGAACCCGTCGAGCCCGCAATGAGCAGGTGGGGCATCTCCGCCAGAGGGGCGGAGACAATCTGACCACTGACATCTTTGCCCAGCGGCACCTGCATTGGATCCCTCTTCGCCGTAGCATCCTGATTCTGCATTACATCCTTAAAGGCAACAACGGAAGTAGTCCGGTTGGGCACCTCTATTCCAATGAAGGGTTTTCCCGGAATCGGAGCCTCGATCCTGATATCTTTGGCGGCAAGCGCTAGCGCCAGGTCGTCTGCCAGGTTGACGATGCGGCTCACCTTCACGCCCACAGCTGGCTGAATCTCGTAGCGCGTAATCGTTGGTCCCAGAATCGCCTTCTTGATGATCACGTTCACACCAAAACTCTTAAAGGTCGATTGCAGCGTCTGCGTATTCTTCCTAATGAGGGCCTTGTCCGTTGATTGATCGGCATTAGGCACGTTGTCAAGAAGTTTCAAGGGCGGCTTCTGGTACTGCGGATTTACCTTCGCTGTCTGCTTTAATTCGCCGTGGTCAACCGTACCCAGCTCCTCGACCATCTTTTTGTCCTCATCTGCAAACGAGTGCGCCCGGGGCAGGTCCCTTTCTTTTAGGGGCTGTTTAGGCTGCGTTGGAGCTTGCGCCTCTTCCTGCCCTTCATCAGCAAACTGAATTTGCGGCTCCTCATCTTCACCTGCCGCACTGTCCTCCTGGGCGCTAGCAAACGCGGACGGTGCGTCCGCATCATCGTGGCTGCTCGGTTCACCTTCAGCAGTGAAGTCGTCAACATTCGGAAAAACGGGCGACTCGCCTGCAAGCGGGTCATCCAGGTCCGGGGCCTTCTGCTCTTTCCTTTTTTGTTCCTGCTGCTCACGCAGAAGACTGTACTTGTCCTTCAGCTTGGCTCCGGCTTCCTTGTTTTTCCTGATGAAATGCTGGCTGAGGGACTGAAACTTGCCAAGCACGTCCTTAAACTTGACGTCAAAAAACATCAGAATGCCGGTGGGGATAAACAGGCATGCAAACACGCGCAGGCCAATGTGACCCAGCAGTGGGTAAAAAAGCTGGTAGCACAGGGCACCAATAACGCCGCCGCCAACGGATTCGGTAATGGCCGCCCGGCCAAATTCAGCCCTCATCTCGTGCCAGAAAACGTTCATGAAGGCGCTGTTAACCAGTTCGCGTTCAAAATAGAGGCTGCTCTGAATGATTAAAAAACCGAGGATAGCCAAAAACAAGCCGCTGCTGCGCTTAAACTTAAAGTGCAGGGGCTTGTTATAAATCAGCATCACCAGGCCAAAGACGACGCAGAGCCCGGCCGCCAGCAGGTATGAATTGCCAAAGAACAAGCGAAAGACGTTGGCAGTTTGCCTGCCTAAGATGCCAAACCGCGCAAACACCAAGAGGGCGCAAATTACCAGGACAAGGCCCGTAACGGCCCAGGACATCCCGGTGTTTTGCGTTTTTTTGCGTGCTTTGGTTGCTTTTCTTTTTTTCTTAGGCATCTTTTCACCTAATCAAGCGTTAAAAGTTGGCTTTGAAGTTCAAATTAACCGGCTCATCCAGCGTAATTTGGGTAACTTCATAGGTTAACGTCTCAATGTACTCGACCAGCGGGCGGCTGAGCAGCTTGTAGTCGCTTTTGGCAAGGTCGCTGCCGTCACCGAAGTAGTCCTTAAGCTGGACAATCTGACTGATCACGCCGCTGACGGAAAACTGGCCCGGAGCGGGTGCAACGTCGAAAACAACGGTTACTTCGAAGTAATTGCCGTTTTCGCCCGCGTCGGTCGTCCCGTCCTCGTTCTGCTTCTCCACCTTCTTCAGGCCGAAGTTAACGTTGTCCTTGGTTGTGGCCTCTTCATTAATATCGTAGTGAAAGTTCTTGACCATCACTGGCGTTTCTTTGCTAAAATCCATTTCTATTCTCCCCCTAAATTACGTTCGTAGCGTCCTGGCCGGTTGTAACTGTCCTTCAGCTTGTCATTTTGATAGTGGTGTGCGGTCTCCATGTTGGGAAAACCCTGCTGGCGCAACGCCTCAAGCAGGACGATTGCCACCGAGTTGGCCAGGTTGTAGCAGCGGATATTGTCCGTCATGGGAATCCGCAGGTTCCGTTCATAATATTCTCGCATAAACGTTTCCGGTAGACCAGTTGTTTCCTTGCCAAAAACAAAATAATAATTTTTGCCGGGTTCGGTGTAGTCAACCTCCGCGTAGTTCCGCGTCGAAAACTTAGAGATGAGGTAGAGCTCGTCCTGCAGCTGCAGCTTCTTAAGGAAAGCCGCAAGGTCGGCGTGCCTGCGGACGTCAACCTTGTCCCAATAGTCGAGCCCGGCCCGCTTCATCTTCTTGTCGTCAATCTGAAAGCCCAGCGGCTCAATCAGGTCGAGCACCGTGCTAGTGCCCGCACACGTCCGGGCAATGTTGCCCGTGTTGGCCGGCATTAATGGTTCGTATAAAACAACGTGATTCGTCAATTTTTTCTCCTTAACTCAAAAAGCGTGGTACCGTGACCACGCTTCTTTAATTCTTGTCACTCTTGGTCTTTACCGGTGCCCTTGGTGGTCAATACCGTGCTCTCGTCTTCTTCAAACACCTTCGAAACCCTGCGGTAATAATTGTAAACGCGCATGGTGATGATTTTCAGGACCGCGTAGATCGGAATCCCGAAAATAACGCCCCAGAGGCCCCCAACGGCACTTGCACCAATCAAAACCAGAATGGTGGTAACGGGGTGCATCTCCATCTTGTTGCCCATGACCAGCGGACTGATAATCCGCGACTCAATGGTCTGCTCGACCACGAAGACGACCAGAACCTTGATGATCATCGGGCCCGACATCATGATTGCAATCACGATTGCCGGGATAAAGGCAATGAAGGTCCCAAAGTAGGGAATCAGGTTTAAAAAGGCACTAAAGACGGCCAACGCAATGCCGTACTGCAGTCCGACCAGGCTGTAGCCGATTGCAAACATAACGCCCACCCAGAAGGCAACGGTAATCTGCCCGCGGATGTACGCGGCCAGCGCGCTGTTGATTTCATACAGAAGCTCGCTAAAGCCGCTTTGCCAGCGTTTAGGGGCAAATTGCGTCAAGTAGGGCCGCAGCTTGTGCACGTCCTTCAGCATGAAGAACAAAATGAACGGGGCCGTCACGAGCGTCATGAAGATAATCGTCACGATGCTGATCGCTGAAGAAATGTTGGTCAGGGTCGCGTTGATCGTGTTCTGTCCGGACTTGAACAGCGTATCCTGCGCCCGGTTGATTACATCGTTAATATTGTTTTTGACGCTGTGCAGCTGCGGGCTCTGCAGCGTATTCTGCAGCGCGATCGACGCATCCTTCCAGATGTGCGGCCAGTTCTTGATCAGTGAATTAACCTGCCCCTGCACTACCGGCAGCAACGTGTTGATGATCCACACGAGCAGAACCGCCACCAGCAGGAAGAGCACGCTAATGGTTATGATCCGCGGCACTTTGAACTTGCGTTCCAAGACGTCCACCAGCGGGTTCATAATGTAAAACTGGATCAATGCCAACATTAGCGGCGGAAGAACCGCGCTAACAAACAAGCGCGCCGGATTCAGAACAAAAGAAACCTGATTAAACAGCCAGATTACCAAAAAGAACAGTAAGATATTGACCAGCGCGATGCTAAAACGATTGTTTAAGAACCATTTTTGAAAAACGGTTTGCTTATTATGCTTTTTTTCGTAATCCATCAAATCATCCTAATCAAATGTGCTCGTAAATAATATCGTCGCCGACGTTAAATTCAGGCGCGGTCTGCTTGTCCGCAAACCTGAGGTAAACGGCGTTGGCCAGCGGGTTGCGCGGCTTTTTTTGGTCAAAAAACAGGGTCATGTGGCCCAGGGCCTTCATGTCGCTCACGACCATGGCGCCAACGTAGGCGGCCACATACGTTTCGCCGTCAATCGTGATCGTGTCGCCCTTCTTGAAAATAAACCCGTTCAGCTGCATGTCATCCGTAAACTTTTGAATGACTGCCACGTCGGCAAGGTCCTTCGTGACGGATTCACCGAACAGCATCACCATGCTGGCCTTGGGCTCAATTGCCTGCTTGCCGATTTTTGCAATAGTTGAGATCCACTTCATTTTGTGCTCCTTATATAAGCTCCTTAAGACCTAATTTTAGCATAACAAAAACCGCTTAACTAATATATTGGCGGTTTTCTTTGTTAGATCTTTATTTTTGGCGGTGACCAGCGTTAGCACGTTGTGCCCAAAGCCGAAGCAGCCCATTGCGGCGCGTGCTATACTATTTGGTAGACAATATCTTTAAACGTGACGGAGGTTTAACTAATGAAAGTATTGACTGGTGGCTACACCAAGAAAAAGGGAACCGGGATTTACGAACTGCCGGTAGCCGAAGCAGATGACGGTCAAGCAAGACTAACCGCGGCGCGGGAAATAATCAGAGTGGACGGCCCCACTTACTTCGCCGTTGACCAGGACCTCATCTTTGCAATTACCAAGGCAGGCGATTGTGGCGGCATCACCGCCTTTAGGCTGCACGCCGGGAAGTACCAGGAGGCGTCTTCTTGCCTGACGCCGGGTTCATCGCCGGCCTACATTGGCATCAACCGCACGCAAAAGCTGCTCTACACGGCAAACTACCACACAGCGGTCCTGGCCGTCTTCTCCTACGATGCGGCAGGTGAATTGACGCTGCTCGATCAGGTTGTTCACACCGCAGATACGCTGGGCCCGCAGCCCGAACAAGCCGACGGCCCGCACCCCCACTTCTTTGACGAAACGCCCGCCGGCAACCTGGTCAGCTGCGATTTAGGCAATGACCGCGTCGACTTCTACCGTCTTGAAAATGGGCGCTTGCGCCAACTGGCCAGCTACCACAACGAAGCCGGCTTTGGCAGCCGACACATTGTTTTTAGCCCCGACGGACAATACTTCTACGTGGTCGGCGAACTCGCCAGCAAGGTTAACCTCGTTAAGTTCAGCGAAAAAAACTGGAGCTTCTCAAGCGTTGCGACTTACGCCACAATCCCCTCTACCTTCACCGCTCATAACGGTGCGGCGGCCATCAGAATCAGCCGCGACGGCAAATTTGTCTACGTTTCCAACCGCGGCCACGACTCTATCACCGTCTTTGCCGTCAACGCCGACCACACGCTGCAGCTGCGCCAGCGCGTTTCGACCTTCGGGGAATTTCCGCGCGACTTTGGCTGGGACCGGTCCCAGCGCCTGGTGGTCGCGGTCAACCAGAATTCCGACAACGCAACACTCTACACGCGCAGCACGCAGGACGGCTGCCTGACCCCCATCCAAAAAAACATTGCGGTTCCCGAAGGGACCTGCGTTCAGTTTCAAGAATAGGTTAAGACGCATGCAAAACGCACGCTGGCAACTGCCCGCGTGCGTTTTTTGGTCCATCTAATTAGACTCGTCCTTATGCTGCTTAATTGCTGCCCCCCGCTTTTGCGCCCGCGGATTGCACGCCCCGGCTTCAAAGCCACATTATTTGCCAGATGGTCATAAATAATACAGCACTTTTATTATCCCTCCAGTTCCTGCCACAAGTCCTGCATGTCCCGCGGCTCCGGAACTGTGACCTCAACCTGCGCGCCACCCGCAAAGGGGTCCGGGAAGGACAAGTAAAAGCAGTTGAGTGCCTGGCGGTCAAAGTCGTCGCGAACGCCGTACAATGGGTCGCCAAACAAGGGGTGGCCCAAATGCTGCATGTGCAAACGAATCTGGTGCGTGCGGCCCGTGTAGAGGCGCAGCTCGACCAGACTCGCGCCCGGAACCTGCTTCAACACGCGGTAAGCGGTCACGGCCGCCTTGCCGCCGGAATCGATGCTGCGTGCAACGGTGGCGGTTGCGCGTCCAATCGGCGCGTTAACGACGCCTGCCAGTTCACCTAGAGCAAAGTTGCCGTGCACGATTGCATGATATTTTTTAATGAAGTCATCTTTGCTCAGCTTGCTGAAACGAGCGTGGGCAATTGCGTTCTTGCCGATCAGGACTAGCCCCGACGTGTCTCGGTCCAGACGCGTCACGACGTGGGGCTTGATACCCGTCAGCTTTTTCTGCACAAAATAACCCAAAACACGGTTGACCAGTGCATTATCGTCATAGCGCGACGGAATCGAAAGCAGCCCCGCCTCTTTATTGACCAACAGGTAGTTGGGCGTCTCCTTGACAATAGCAAGCGGCTTCGTCGACGGTCGCAGCCACGGGTTGTCTTTTTCCTTGCCGGCCACGAAGATTACCTCGTCGCCCGCATGCAGAAGATAGTTGGTGTAGCGGCGGTGGTGGTTGACCAGCAGCAGGCCGCCACGGTTCTTGGCGTCGTTAATCGCCTGCTTGGAGAAACCGTTTTTCATTAAAAAAGCCCCCAGGCGCAGCGAACCCTGCCCGCGGACGGTAAGTTTAAACCACGTCATTGTCGTCTCCAATGAAGGCACTGTGAACGCGAGTCCAGAAGTGCGTGTGCCCGAAGCGGTCAAAGCGGATTGCCTTGCTGGAAATGCGGTAGTTGATTTTCCGCGCGTTGCGCACGTTGATGCGGCTGCCATCAACGGTCATCACGAAGTGGTCGGCGTTGGGCACAATTGTGATCTGCTGCTGGGGGGCAATTACGATGGGCGACGACAGCGTCCTGAAGACCCGGTTGTTGATGGACGCAATCTCGGCCATCTGCAGGGCCTTGAGCTGGGGGTGAATCACGGCGCCTCCGAGCGACTTGTTGTAGCCCGTCGACCCGGTTGGCGTTGACACGCAGAGTCCGTCGCCGCGGAAGTTTTCAAAGAATTGGTCGTCAATGAAGACGTTGGCCTCCAGGGTGTGCGAAACCCGCTTGACCGCCGACTCATTCAGCGCAAGGTAGTGCCGCTTTTCGCCTGCCTCCGTCACCAGCTCGGCTTCCAGCAGCGGGTAGCGCGCCGTTTCTGGCTCCCGCAAAAAGAGTGCGTCAACCATTTTGTCCACCCCCGTGCTGCGCCAGTCAGTGTAAAATCCGAGGTGCCCCGTATGAATGCCGATGAACCGAATGGAACTAATCTGGCTTTCATAGCGGTGGAAGGCGTTGATCAGCGTCCCATCTCCACCGACCGTGATGACCACGTCGGGGTACTTGGCGTCAAAGACCACGCCGTTTTTTGCTTCAAGCACTTTGCGCAGGTGCGCCACCACCTTCAGCGTCTCTTGATTCGTATTATGGGCGATTGCTATCCTCATTATTTTTCCTTACCCTTGTTTTTGGTGAAGACTCTCTGTGCTTCCTGCACCTCGTCCTTGATCAGCGACATCTCCTCGTCAAGCTTGTACGCGGATTCCGCAGTCGACTTCAGCCGCTTTGAAATGTCATCGGGATACGAGCCCTGGTACTTATAGTTCAGCGTATGCTCGACCGTCGCCCAGAAGTTCATCGCCAAGGTGCGGATTTGAATTTCAGCCAGTAATTTCTTGGGACCGGCGGGCAGATAGACGGTGTAGGAAATCACCATGTGGTATGAGCGGTAGCCGGACGGCTTAGCGTTCTGCACATAGTCACGCTCTTCAACCACCTCCATGTCCGCACGCGCGTGAATCAGGTCGACAACCTTATAGATGTCATCGACGAACTGACTAACAATCCTGATGCCCGCAATATCCTGCATATCGGTTTCAATCACGTCCGGGCTGATCACCCGGCGCTCCATTTTTTCCTTAATTGAATCGACCGACTTTACCCGGCCGACCACAAATTCGATCGGTGAAAGCTCCCCTTTAGTCAAAAAGCTCTGCCTAAGGGAGCGGAACTTAACCTTTAATTCTCGAACGGCCTCATCGTAGGGCCACAAAAAATTATCCCAATCCATTTTCATAGAAATAGTTCCTTTCTCAAACAGCATACTCATTTTAACACAAAACACGTGCGAGCAATTTTACGGAGCAACCGTTTACAGAAAGCGGACTATTTTTTTGACAATGCTGGCTAATTGACTGGCGCCAAGGGCCTTTTAGCACCGCAAGCATTTTTGCGCACCCATCCTTAATCACTACCTTAAGATTATGATAAACTAGTTGACACGCTCGGCGCATGCCGTGGCGTGAATGCGCCATCTTGCTTTCAATAAGCCCCTGTATAGGACTTCTTTTGCGCGTTATTTTTATGCTTTCATAAGCTAAAATTTTGACTATTTTACTAATCTTGACCGAAAATGATAGATACTATGCTTGAAGGCTAAATTGCTAGCGCTAGCGCACAAGGGCGGACCGCTAAAATCTTTCATGTAGTACTTAAATGAAACTGGGTCTGTTTTTTGAATTTTTGCGCAAGTTGGAAAGGAATGATTGCTTTATGTCTGAAAACACCGAAATTGAGGCCAAGGTTGTCTTGCCTCAGGATATCTACCGCAAAGTGCTTGCGGGCTTTGCGTCCAAGAGCAGCTTTGACCAGGTCAACTACTACTTTGATACGGACAGCGGCCTTCTTAAAGAGGCCAACGTGAGCTGCCGCATTCGGCTCTTCGCCGACCACGGCGAACAGACGCTGAAGGTGCCAAATACCAGTCCCGTCCAGGCCAACTACCACGAGGCGATCGAGATCAATGACGCCCTGACGCTTGCCGCGGCCCGGCACTTGGTCGACCAAGCCCAAACGCACCCTGATTTTAATTTTCACGGCACCGTCGGCAGCTACCTCAACGCGCATTTTGGTCCTGCTATAAGTCTGCGCTTGCAAACCTATTCCAAGACCCACCGCAGCCTTCTCAGGGGGCCGCACGGCTGCGAGCTGACGCTTGATGATACCGTTTACCCCGATGGCTACGAAGACTTTGAACTCGAGATTGAGAATTCGCAACTAGCCTTAATCAAGGGTGTTTTAAGCCAGTTAAAGCAGGACTACGGTTTTACCCAAAACGCCGCCAACACCAACCAGGCAAAAATTGCGCGCGCTTTCAATCACCGTGCTAAAATGTGAATACGTTAAGTGTATTTCCCCTAGTTCAACCGGCCATTCAAAAAATACACAGCCACTTAATCAGTACGGAGGAGTCTGACTATGTTTGAGATTTTTCTCTTTGTTAATCCCATTGGCACATATTGCTACGATGCAGAAGTTTTAGTTAAAGAAGCAATCGATGAACTCAATATCAATACCTGTTTCCACTTCGTTCCCATTACCAATGCGAAGGTTATCAAGGATGATATCATGCGGCGCAAGCGGGCCAGACAGCACATCAGCAGCGTCTCGGAATACACGTTGGCATCTTACCAGGCCCTGCGCAATTACCACGCTATCAAGTTCGAATACGGCAACAAAAAAGCCCGTTCATTCCTAGTAAACCTGCAGCGTGCACTCAACCAGAATTTCAACCGGTATTCCGCAGACCTACCGAAGAAAATCGCAAACAAGCTCAACCTCGACTACGACCGGATCACCAGCCCCGCCATTAGCGGCTACATCGAGGATTCGATCCAGCTGGACAAGAACCTGGCACAAAAATTCAGCGTCAACAACTTCCCCACCACCATCATCTTCAACGAAAGCGGCAACTACAACGGCATCCTTCTGGAGGGCATCGTGGCACACGACAAATTGATCACGCTGCTACAAAACGGGAGTTGCCTGGAGGAGCAAGAGAAGTACTACCCTAGCACCCACCTGCGCCTGATTTAAGGTAAAAAGAAGCATTGTCGCATGAATGAACCCGGCGCAGCCGGCTAAACACCCACTCGGGCAGGTCGGCGATTGTCATCTGGTTCTCGTATAATTTAGCCGCGATGCACATTCCCTTAATACTCTTTTGCACCACTTGCTGCTGCAGGTAACGCCTCTGCACGCCGGGATCCACGCGGTAGTCTTTAAGCACCGGGCGAAAGTGCCACAGACGCGCTAATCCAGCCGCGTTCAACGCAAAAATCGCCGCTTGGCAATGGACGGTCTCCGACAGCGGTGCAAGCTTGACGTTATACTTGAGGGTCAGCACTTCTCTATAAGGATTGATTTCTAAATAATAATCACGCCACAACCTGTTTTCGCGAAAGAAAATGAGTTGTGTTTTTTTGATGCTGCGCTGCAGGTAGTGCCGGCGCCCTACTACCCAGATGTCCCTGACGCCAATCTTATGATACAGGGCATGACGGTGGCTGAACTCAGCGCTGCCAAGCGGCGCACACTGCACCTCAAAGGCCAGCTGCGGGCTTGCCAGGACATCGGCACGCAGTCGCCCGCCTGCTAGTGAAACCTCAAGACAGGCATCAAAATGTGCCCCACGCAGCGCAGACTGCAGGAATTTTTTGCTGCGGGCATGTTCTTCTTTTTCGCTAACCGAGTTATTAACCCGTGCTGCGTGTTTAAAGTAGGCCGTAGCGGCCTTAATCACGAGTTGCACCTTTTGCCCGCAGCGGGGACAATAGAACAGCTGCTCCTGCACCCGGATGGTCCCTTTTTCCAGCAATTTGGCCGCTACTTTCGCCGCTACCAGCTTATTGTTCAACAGTGCCGCGTACATAATCGCCACCCCTTAATTAAGTACGCAAAAAGGACAAGTTTTACCTTGTCCTTTATTAGAGCATCAGTGCTTCGTTTTAGTAAAATAGTTGCGCAACTGTTCCAAGGCGTCATGCGCAATCAGGCACTTGCCGGTCGTTTTGACCCGCGCCATCTCGCTTCTTTTAACCTTAAGGCCATATTCGGTGGCAATTGCCCATGCGTCATCGGGCTTGAGTTCCACGTAGTTTTCATCCTGAAAGTCCAAATCCAGGTAGAATTTTCCCCGCTCGAAGTAAAGGCTTGAAGAAAGGTCGCTTACCCGCAAGCTGTCGGCCAGTTCTGTCACACGGTCAATATCATCAAAGCAGTACGCCTGCTCCTTCTGGAACTTCTTGAGCGACTTTTCCATCTTGGCCTTGATCGCATCGTCTTCATCCGCCCCAGCCGATTCTTCTTGCGCGTCGTCATCATCGGCCTCCAAGTCCAGAAACGACCTGCGCAGGTCATTTTTGCCCGGGCCCATCTGGGGCTCACCCGTGGCGCTATCAATCAGCTGGGACAGGTCATCGCGGTCCTTTTTTGGCACCTTGGTAATGAGCAGGTCCAACCCGCCATTATTGGGCATCACCTGGAAAGTAACGGGCGCATCCTGACTAAATGAGTGGTCAGTGTCAACTTCATCCAAAATTGAATAGAAAAAATGCTGAATCTTATCCCTGTCGCCCAGCAGGTCTAAGACCTTCAAGCCACGCCTTGCCAGTTCATTTTTATCTATTCGTACCCGAATAGTATTTTCATTAATGTGATCTACTTGCACGAGTTCTCACCTCCACTGGATCCTTTCAACTATTGTAGCCTATTTTGCCCATAAAATAAAAGCGTTAGTCTAAAAACCAACGCTTTTTCCGCAAAAATTCTTAATTACAGGTCTGCAGTTTTCTGCATTTCTTCAAGCTCAAGCCGGCGAACCTTGCGCGGCAAGAACCGCCTGATTTCGTCCTCATTATAACCAACCTGGAGGCGTCGGTCGTCCATAATAATTGGTCGTCTTAAAAGACTTGGATTCTTCTCAACCAAGCCAAGCAATTGATCGATTGATAGATCATCAAGGTTGATTTTCAGTTGTTGAAATGCTCTCGAACGCGTTGAAATAATTTCTTCCGTGCCATTCTCAGTCATCCGCAGAATTTGGATAAGTTCCGCCTTGGTAAGTGGCTCTGAAAAAATATTCCTTTCCCGAAAAGAAATATCGTGCTTCTTCAGCCACGCCTTGGCCTTGCGGCATGAGGTACAACTCGGAGATACATATAAATTTACCATATATTCACGCTCCTTTGAACGATACTATTCCTTACCAGAAACATTATAGCACATTACTTCTTTTTTGTAAGTAGTATTTTAAAATAAATATTAAAAAAGGCACATCAATTTTCATTAATGTGTCTTTTTCTTGGTTACTTGTTTACTTTTGCCATTAAGTCCTTAACGAGCTGCTCATTTTCCTCTGCCGTTTCGGAAATAAAACAAGCCTGGTTGGCTAATTCCTTAATGTCAGCGGTGTTAAGACTCTTCATCAAGCTTCTAATGCGCAAAATTGAGGTTGCACTCATTGAGTACTCGTCGAGTCCCATTGACAGCAGAATCGGGAACATGGTGCTATCGCCAGCAGCCTCCCCACACATGCCACACCAAATGCCATTTTCGTGGGCTGCATCAATCGTGTGCTTGATTAAGCGCAAAATTGCGGGGTTAGCCGGTTGATAAAGGTAAGAAACATTATCATTGCCACGGTCAGCCGCCATTGTGTACTGAATCAAATCATTGGTGCCGATTGAGAAAAAGTCAACTTCCTTGGCAAATTGATCGGCTAAAACCGCTGCCGCTGGAACTTCAATCATCATGCCCACTTGCAGGTCTTGACCAACCTTTGTGCCCTTTGCAGTCAATTTGTCTTTTTCTTCGCTCAAAATGGCCTTGGCCTTACGCAATTCGGCCAGCGTGCCAATCATCGGGAACATAATCCCGAGGCTACCATATGCCGAAGCCCGCAAAAGTGCACGCAGCTGCGTCCGGAAAATCTGTTCATTTTGCAATGACAATCTGATTGCCCGCACACCCAAGAATGGGTTCATTTCTTCCGGCAGGTCCCAGTAATCCAGGTGCTTGTCGCCACCAATGTCCATTGTTCTGATGATTACCTGCTTGCCATGCATGCCCTCAATGACTTCTTTATAAGCATTGAATTGATCATCTTCACTCGGAAAGTCCTTGGAGTCCATATACAGGAATTCGGTTCTGTACAGACCAACGGCCTCGGCACCGTTTGCATGTACGCCTTCCATATCATTGGGCGTACCAATGTTTGCCGCAATCGTGAACTTCTTGCCGTCAGCGGTCACTGATGGTTCATTCTTCAGTTTTTCCCATTCAGCCTTCTGCTTTAAGAAAGCCGCACTCTTTTGCTTGTATGCAGCGATCTGGTCGGCGCTTGGTTCAACAACCGCATCACCGTTCAGCCCGTCAACAACCAGCGTCTGGCCGTTTTCAACGTCCGTGGTGATCGAATCGGTCCCCACAACGGCTGGCAATTCGAGCGAACGGGCCATAATGGCCGAGTGGGCTGTCCGGCCGCCGATATCGGTGACAAAGCCCCTAACAAACTTTTTGTTTAACTGCGCGGTATCACTCGGGGTTAAGTCGTGGGCAACGACGATAACCTCATGGTCAATAGCAGCTGGATTAGGCAATTCCTTGCCTAAGAGGTGGGCCATAATCCGCTTTGAGACATCGCGCACGTCGGCCGCACGCTGCTGCATGTACGCATTATCGGTCATGCCCTCAAAAATGCTGATGAATTTCTGCGCCGTCTCGTCAAGCGCCGCTTCACTGTTGACCTTTTGATCCTTAATTGCGGTTTCAATCGCCCCGGTAAATTCAGGGTCATTCAAAATCATCAAGTGGGCTTCAAAGACCTGGGCTTCGTCTTCACCTAAACTCTTTTTCGCATCATCACGAATTTTTTCAACTTCAGTCGTTGAGACTGCAACTGCGTCCTTGTAGCGAGCTAGTTCGCCATCAACGTCGCTGACAGTGGTCTTTGAGAACGAAAGATCCGGTTCAACCAAGAGATAGGCTGGTGCTACAGCAATACCATCGCTTGCAGCAATTCCTTTTAATGTCTTGGTCATTATTCTGCCAAACCCTCTTTTTTCATTGTGTCAGAAATAGTTGCGATTGCATCTTTTTCGTCGTCGCCTTCGGCACTGATTGTCACATCGGCATTCTTGCCCACGCCAAGCGACATCACGCCCATGATTGACTTCAAGTTAACAGACTTGCCGTTGTATTCCAGGTTGATATCTGAACCAAACTTTGAAGCGGCCTGTACTAACAATGTAGCCGGACGAGCATGAATACCTGTTTCTGCAATAACATGAAAATCGCGTTTTTCCATTATAATATCTCCTTTGAATTGAAAAAATCAAACCGGTAAAATCTACCTATTCGTGTATTAGATTATCATTTTTTTGTGAATTAAACAACAAAAATGTAACAGTTTACATCACTAAAGTTCACTCTTTGACTTAGTATAAACTATTTTTCCGCCACGCAGGGCTTTACCGGTTATGTTCTGTCTTTTGCCAAAAGATCTCAAGGCTGCTTGGAATGCAAAAGCTTTCCCCGGTTCCACTTCATAATGATCAAGCGCACCACTTGCCAACTGCTCAAGAATTATTTGGTAATCCAAATATACCACCATTTCTTTTAAACTAAAACACACTAAATCTTCCTTCAGCAAATTTTCTGGTTTTGCTCAGGTCATTTTACCATATTTTATACTTACTAAAAATAAGTTTTCCAGCACTTAGCACTTGATTATCTAGAGTGCTAATTATATAATTTAGTGGACATAACTTGAAATGAAAGGCGGTATTTACATGCTTTGTCAAAATTGTCAAAAACGGCCAGCTTCCATTCACCTTTTCGCTAAGGTCAATGGCCAAAGCCGTGAAATTAATTTATGTGGACAGTGTTATCAACAACTAAAACAACAGGGAAATATTAACATGAGCAGTGACAATGGTGGATTCTTTGGCGACTTTAATGACCTCTTCAACAGCTTTAACGGCAGCGCAAGTGGCAACTCCGGTGAACCGCAAATGAGTAGCGGTCAGGGTACCACGCCCCCGAACGGTGCCAATGGCGGTGGTCGTTCGCTGCTTAGCCAGTACGGTACAGACCTGACCGCACTTGCCAAAAAGGGCAAAATCGACCCGGTCATTGGGCGCGATAAGGAAATTGCGCGCGTGATCGAAATTTTAAATAGAAGAACGAAAAACAACCCCGTGCTGATCGGTGAAGCCGGCGTGGGCAAAACCGCCGTCGTTGAGGGGTTGGCCCAGCAGATAGTTGACGGTTCCGTGCCCGCAAAGCTGCAGGACAAGCGAATCATCTCGCTTAACGTGGTTTCACTGGTACAGGGCACCGGCATTCGCGGTCAGTTTGAACAACGGATGCAGCAGCTGATTCAGGAGTTGCAGAACCACAAGGAGATTATTCTCTTTATCGATGAAATTCACGAGATTGTTGGTGCGGGCAATGCCGAGGGCGGCATGGACGCCGGCAACATTATCAAGCCCGCACTCGCCCGCGGCGACCTGCAATTAGTTGGTGCAACGACGCTCAAGGAGTACCGTGAGATTGAAAAAGATTCAGCACTCGCCCGTCGCTTCCAGCCCGTTGACGTTAAGGAACCATCGGTTAACGAAACGATCCGGATTCTCCAAGGGATCCAAAAGCGCTACGAGAGCTACCACCACGTGCACTACACGGATGACGCAATCAAGGCAGCCGCAGAGCTGTCTGAGCGCTACATTCAGGACCGCTTTTTGCCAGATAAGGCGATCGACCTGCTCGATGAAGCCGGCTCGCGCATGAACCTGACGATTCCCTTCGTCGATAAGGAAAAAATGAAGGAACGGATTGACGCGGCCCAACAGCTTAAACAGGAATCACTCAAAAATGAGGACTATGAAAAGGCCGCTTATTACCGTGACCAGATTGAAAAGTACAATAAGATGAAGGACCAGAAGGTTGATCCCGATAAGTCACCCGTGATTAGCGCTAAGATTATGAACAAGATCGTCGAAGAAAAAACGGGAATTCCGGTGGGCGATTTGCAAAAGCAGGAAGAAAACCAACTGCAAAATCTCGCCCCCAACCTTAAGGCGCACGTCATTGGCCAGGACAAGGCCGTTGACAAGGTGGCCCGGGCCATTCGGCGCAACCGCATCGGCTTCAACAAGACCGGTCGGCCTATTGGCTCCTTCCTCTTCGTTGGTCCCACCGGCGTGGGCAAGACCGAACTCGCCAAGCAGCTGGCCAAGCAAATGTTTGGTTCGGAAAATGCGCTGATTCGCTTCGATATGTCTGAGTACATGGAATCGTATTCGGTCTCCAAGCTGATTGGGTCGGCTCCGGGCTACGTCGGCTACGAAGAAGCCGGCCAGCTCACCGAACGCGTTCGGCGCAACCCGTACAGCCTGATTCTGCTTGACGAGATTGAAAAAGCCGATCCATCGGTTATGAACCTCTTCCTGCAGATTCTGGATGACGGGCGCTTGACCGATTCGCAGGGGCGCACGGTTTCCTTCAAGGATACCATCATTATCATGACGTCAAATGCCGGTCAGGGAATGAAGAACACCAGCGTCGGCTTCAACGTCGAGAATGCAGAGGACAAACCCGACTCCGCTAGAAATTCGATGAGCCAATTCTTTAAGCCCGAATTTTTGAACCGGCTAGACGACGTCATTGAGTTCAACGAATTGTCTAAGGACGACCTGCTTAAGATCGTCAACCTAATGCTGGACGAAGTCAACGACATGGTCAAGACGCAGGGACTGCAAATCACGGTTACCAGCGAAGCCAAGAAAAAGTTGGTCGAAGAAGGCTTTAATCCGGATATGGGTGCGCGTCCGCTGCGGCGAACGATTCAAGAAGAGGTTGAAGACAAGGTGGCCGACTTTAAGCTGGATCACCTGGATGCAAAGAACCTCCTGGTCAGTGTGAACGCTAACCAGATAGTCATCACTGAAGCAGAGGAAGCTGCGGCACCTGCTGGTGGAGAAAGTTCAAACTAGTTCAAGCTCAGCGAAAACTTCTACATCTTACCAATATTTTCAGTTAAGACTGTTTTTGCTAAAGAAAATATTTAAAAATAGCGGTATACTAATTATAAAGAACTACTAGAAGAAACGGGTGAAATCCATGCATTTGATAGATGTAACCAACAGTTATAGGGATCTAGTTCACAATCAGCTAAATTCCACCAGAGTCAATTACGTCAAGGTTTATTCCCTGGGCAACACCTCCGTGATCTACACCGAAAGCGATGAGGCCATTGGCATTGTCTTGGAAAACCACAACCGGCGCGTCCGCAAGGAAGAGACTGATTTCGTCATTGAGCGCTTAATTAAAGAAAAGAATCCGTCGTATACGCTAACCGTTGACAAGAGTCAACACGTCATCGAGATTCATATTGACAAGTAGCAAAAATGCTGGCAGCGATTGCCAGCATTTTTTTGTAGATTATAATTTTTCGGTTAGCTTGACGTCGGGGTACTTGTCCTGGAAAAAGCGTTCAGCAAATTGATTCTCAAACAAGAACAGCGGCTGATCGTAACGATCCTTGACTAGCAAGTTGCGACTGTTGGACATGGCCAAATCGAGCTGTGCGGGATCAATCCAGCGGGCAACCCGGTGACCGATACTGGTCATTTCCACATCGGAATTGTATTCGTTCTGCATGCGGAACTTGAACACCTCAAATTGCAGCTGCCCCACGGCTCCCAAGATATACTCATCAGTTTGGTAGTTGCGGTAAAGCTGAATTGCGCCCTCCTGCACCAGCTGGGTCATCCCCTTGTGGAAGGACTTCTGCTTCATTACGTTCTTAGCGCTGACCCGGACAAACAATTCCGGCGTAAATTCCGGCAGCGGCGGATAGACAATCTTGCGCTTGCCGGCATAAATACTGTCGCCAATCTGAAAGTTGCCGGTGTCATACAGGCCAACAATGTCGCCGGCAACCGCATCGGTCACCTGGACACGCTCACTCGACATAAATTCGGTAGCATTATTCAGCCGGATCGGCTTGCCGGTCCGGGCCAGGGTAACATCCAAGCCCCTCTTAAACTCTCCGCTGCCGACCCGCACAAAGGCAATGCGGTCACGGTGGTGGGGGTTCATGTTAGCCTGAATTTTAAAAACAAAGCCCGAGAAGTCTGCGTCATCGGGGGCGAGCACTTCCGCATCATTAACCGTGTGTGCTGCAGGTGCGGGCGCCAATTTGACAAAGCTCTGCAAAAAAGTCTCAACGCCAAAGTTGGTCAGCGCCGACCCGAAGAAGACCGGCGTCTGCTCGCCCTGGGCAATCTTTTCCTCGTCAAAGGCGTTGCCCGCTTCCTTAATCAGTTCAATTTCACCCAAAGTATCCTTAAACTGGGGATCCTGGCTGAACGGTTCACTGGCATCCAGTTGACCCGCCTTGTCCAAGGGCAAGAAGCGCTCAGCGCCGTCCTTGTGGTAGAGCTCGACGCGGTTATGCGCGAGGTCATACAGCCCCTTGAGGGTTTGCCCTGAACCGATGGGCCAGTTCATGGCCACGCCCTCGATGCCGAGCAGGTCCTCGAGTTCGGCAATGAGGTCCAGCGGCGGGCGGCCATCACGGTCAAGCTTGTTCATAAAAGTAAAAATGGGGATGCCACGCTGCTTGACTACCTTAAATAATTTTTTGGTTTGCGGCTCAATCCCCTTAGCCGAATCGATCACCATGACCGCTGAATCGACGGCCATCAGCGTCCGGTACGTGTCTTCCGAAAAATCTTCGTGCCCCGGGGTATCGAGGATATTGATCCGCTTGCCCTGATATTCAAACTGCATCACGGAACTGGTAACCGAGATGCCCCGCTTTTTTTCGATTTCCATCCAGTCACTGGTCGCATAGTGGCCCGTTTTGCGCGCCTTCACCGTGCCCGCACTGCGGATGACGCCCCCAAAAAGCAGCATTTGCTCCGTGATCGTGGTTTTACCTGCGTCAGGGTGCGAAATAATTGCAAATGTTCTTCTCTTTTTTACCTTGTCTAAAAGTCCTTCACCCATTAATTACTGTGTTCCTCTTCCTTTTCCTTGTTTGTTTCTTTAGGGATTGTCAACAAGAGCGTGAGCAGCCGTGAGCGCTGCATCCTGCGCGTTGTCAGCACCATGCCGTTGTCCAGCTTGACCGCTAGTTTTTCGCCCTTGGCCGGGATAATGCCCAGCTTGGTAATCACGTAGCCGGCAACCGTATCGACATCCTCCATTTCGAGGTCGGTACCGAACTGCTCGTTGAAATCATCGAGCGGCATTTTGCCGTAAATAACATACTTGTCCGGCGCAAGCTGCTTGACCAAAACCTCCGCCCGGTCAACTTCGTCATCAATGTTGCCGACAATTTCCTCGATTAAATCTTCAATTGTGGCGATGCCCACCACGCCGCCGTATTCATCCGTCAGGATGGCCAGCTGCTGCTGCGTTTGCTGCATTTCAACCAAGAGTTCGCCCAGGTCTGTTGTTTCGGGCGCAAATAAGGGCGGATTCATCACGTCATCGTAATCAATCTGTGCAAATCCCTTTTCATGGGCCTTGCGCAGGACGGTGCGAATGTGAATTACGCCCACGATTTTATCCTTATCCCGCTGGTAAACCGGAATCCGTGAATACGGCTCACGCAGAATTTCATCCAGATTATCCTGCAGGCTATCATTGCAATCAACCATAAAGGCATCGATCCGCGGCACCATAACCTCACGAACCATCCGTCCCTGGAAATCCAAAACGGCATTTAACATCGAAAATTCGGCGTCACTGATTTTTTTATGATCGTGCAAAACTTCTATTTCAGTGGTTAAGTGCTCTTTTGTTTCTTCATCGCTTGAAGGGGAAAATTTATTTTTGAAACGTTGAAATAAACTCCCCTCAGCAGGGTCGCTAGCCATATCTTTTGCTCTCTTTCTTAAAAAACCAACTAAAGTAATCACATTATATCATGTACGGGGTTGATATGTTAGAATAGCACGTAAGAAATGAGGTTCAGCCATGAAAAAAAGTCACGTTTTACTCGTATTTACCTTCCTGCTGCTGGTGCCCTACCTGTGCAGCCTTGCCATTATCGGCATTGGCTACGATGCGCTCGTTTTGCACTCAGCCGATTTGTTCAGAACCACTATCGGTGCACTCGTGGGCGCCATGGTCATGTTTGCAATCAAGGCCACAATCCAGCGTCCCGTTGACTTGCTCGCAGTTGACGTTAACGATGGACTGCTAAAGCAGCTGCTGCGCTTCTTTAGCATCCGGCGGCGGCCCCTATTGCAAGTTGCCAACATGGTGCTGGACTTCATCCTGTGCTTTGCGGCGACCTTTGTCGTCCGCGACTTCCTCACTTTAGACCAGATCGTCGGTCAATCGGTGGGAATCGTCATGCTCGTCATGCTCCTGTCCACGTGTCTTGGCGCCTACGTTGAGTACGACAACCTGTCCGTCGACCCCAAGCAGCACTAACCGCTATTAACCTTATTTACTGGCCTTTAGATATAGCATCTGGGTCAGTTTTTTGGTCTCCAGATCAAGGTCCTGCACGTAGTAAGGCGTGGCGCTGTCGCCCGGATTTTCGTAAACCGCTATGCCGCTGGCGGTTACTTCTTCCAAAAACTGCGGCAAAATCAAGTTGACCGGCAGGTTAAAAAAGGACCGCTCCTGCTGCGTGCTTTCCTTAAACGCCACTTGCGCCGCGGGCAGGACAAAGCGCAGCAGACCCTGCGGAACCTCGACTACACGAGCGGCGAGCACGCCGTACCAGTACATGAAATTTTCCTGACCAAACACCAGCATGCTGCTGCGCCTGGCCGATAATTGGTTGTCCGCCAAAAAGCGCTGGAAAACCGGATCCCGTTCAATTTCCAGGTTGCTCTTGCTAAAAGTTCTCTGTTCATCCATGAGCTGGTCCGCAAAGGGACGGCCGACAAAGATTGTTTCTTGCTGTAATTTTTTCATTATAATTCCCCTAATATTCAGCCAATTCGTCCAGCGGGATTATCTCCCCCGCCATGAAGGAGTCAATCTCGCTGCTCGTAAAACCGTGCGCGTACAAGTAGTTGCGCATTTTCGTTTGCCGCGCGCTGGCGCTTAAGCGCCGAAAACGCTTGTAGGCTTTGACGCCCTGCTTTTTCAAGGCTTCCAGCTGTTCATCCGTACCGGTTTGCAAATTAACCTCAGCAATAATCATCTCCACAAGCGCACCGGAAAAGCCGTGACTCATTAGCTTGCTGCGCATTTTCCGTTCTAACTCACGCTCAGACAGTTTGCCCACCTTGCTTTTCATTGACTTGAGCACGCGCAGCCCGGCATCCAGCCAGTCTTCATCAGCAATTGCCGCGAGTTCGCTTTCCACCAGTTCAGCAGCCACGCCCTTTTGGGTCATCTTCCGGCTCAAGCTGAGCGGGCCCTCCGTACCGGTGCGCAAGCTCTGTCTGACCGCCACTTCAACGTACTTGCGGTCGTCCAAAAAGCCCATCTCGCTCAGTTGGGCAACTGCGCTCTGAGCCGACTGCTCGTCAACATCATGCTTGTTTAAATACTGCAAAACCTCGAAGACGGTTCTCGGTTCGTAACTCAGAAAATTTGACGCCAGGTTAGTTGCCTTGGCACCGGCATCAAATTGCTTAACGCGGGCCACCTGCTCCGCGGATAATTCCTGACCCTTTAGCAGGACAAACTCTGCGATCGTCTGCTCACTCGCCGAGAACGCGTACTGGCCGTCTAAAAAAACATTATAGCGACCGGGCCGCTTCTGTGCACTAACTTTTGTAATAATGGGCATCTTAATCCACCTTTCTAATTGTTTAACTCCATGCTAGCAAATTTCCGTCATTCTTGCTAAAAAGTTTTCCCAGGGAGTACAATTAATTACTAAGCGAGAAAATTGTTTATTTAATTTTGTTTATCGTAGAAAGAAAAAATCATGAATAGAAAACAGCAGCGGCAAGAAACACGTGAAAAAGACGTGATCATCACAATCAAGCGGATTGGCATTAACGGGGAAGGCATCGGTTACTACCGGAAAAAAATCATTTTTATCCCGGGTGCCCTGCCAAACGAGGTGGTCGTAGCAAAAATCAAGGAAGAATTCCCGCACTACATCCAGGGCGAACTGATCCGCATCAAGGACAAGAGCCCGGACCGGGTAGCCTTCCCCCGGGGCGTTGACCCCACTGTCGGCGGACTTGAACTGGCCCACCTGGCGTATGACAAGCAGCTCGAATTCAAACGGGACAACGTCCTCGAAGCCCTCAAGAAGTACCACCCGCGGGGCTACAGCAAGTACAAGGTGAAAAACACCATCCCGGCCCCCGCTGAGTGGCACTACCGCAATAAGGCCCAGTACCAAATCGAGCAGGACCACGGCCAGGTCAAGCTGGGGTTATTTGCGCCTAATTCGCATGAGCTGCACGACCTGCCTTTAATGCCGACACAGTCCGCAGCAACGCAGAAAACCGAGCGCAAAATCAAGGAACTGGTTGAGCAGCTGCACGTGCCTGTTGCTGATCCTTACCGCCACCGTGATGGTCTAAAAACAATTGTGGTGCGGCAGGCAGAGGCCACCAAGGAAATACAGGTTACACTGATCACGGTGGGCCGCGTCTTGAAAAACCTCCCTGCTTTGAGCCGGGAAATCATGAAGCTGCCGGACGTCGTCAGTGTTTTCCAAAACGAAACGGATTGGCGCAACCCGCAAGTGTGGGGCAACCGCACGGAAAAACTAGCCGGCAAGAACCAGATCACCGACGAAATTCTGGGCAAAAAATTTGCCCTCTCACCGCGGGCCTTTTTCCAGCTGAATCCGGTCCAAACCGCCACCCTTTATTCACGCGCACTCAAGTTTCTGGACCTGACGCCCGTGGACACGCTTATCGATGCCTATAGCGGGGTGGGTACCCTCGGCATCTTGGCCGCGGACCAGGTCAAGCAGGTATTCGGAATTGAGACGATCCCCGAAGCGGTGGAAGACGCCAAGCACAACGTCAACCTCAACCACATCAGAAATGCCGACTACATCCAGGGCAGTGTCGAAAAGGTGCTGCCCGAGCTTGAACAAAGCGGCGTGCCCATTGATGCGCTGATTGTGGATCCGCCCCGCACGGGCCTGGCCAAGAGCTTAATCAAAACGCTGCTCAAGGTCAAGCCCAGGACCTTTGTTTACATTTCGTGCAACCCGTCGACTTTGGCTCAAGACCTCGTTTTGCTCAGCGAGGCCTACAACGTTCGCCTGATTGAAAACGTCGACATGCTGCCGCAGACGCCGCGGTGCGAATGCGTTGTCAAACTGACGCTGCGCTAATAAAAAACAGCCGCCCTGCTTTTAATCCTAAAAGCAAGACGGCTATTTTTATGTGCACGTTTAATTGTGGCCTGCCAGCGGACAATTTTTTAGCTCACTTAACGTACCTGTGCAAAAAGGTCGCAACGTGCTGACGGTACGCCTTGGGGTGATCGGCAAATGAATGGGCGTGCGTGGACCCGCGTGCAACCCAGATTTCCTTGGGCCCACGGGTCGCACGGTAGTTCTCGTAGACCATTTTGGTCGGCACAAACGTATCCCGGCCGCCGTGAATAAACAGCATTGGGCGGTGATTTTGCCGTAGTTGGTCAACGCTCGAGCCATCATGCAAAAAGTAGCCCACCTTTATGCGGTTGATCCCGCTCAGAATTTCGACGAGCGGAAAGCGCGGGATTGCCGGCAAATTATAGAGTGCCTTGGCCTCATGCTCAATCTCGTCCTTGACGTTGGTGTAGCCGCAGTCTTCCACAAAGGCCTTAACCTGCCGGGGCAGCTTGAGCCCACTGACCATCATTGCAGTGGCACCACCCATGCTCAACCCGTAGACGACAATTTGCTGCGGTTTTTTCCGGGCAATCAGGTAGCCGATCCACTTTTTAACATCATCCTTTTCAACCCAGCCGTAGCCGATGTACTTGCCCTGGCTGTTCCCTTGCGCCCGCGGATCAGGCGTCAACGTGTTGTAGCCCAGGCGATGGAAAAGTGCGTCGTACTTGCCCATGTCCTCCTTCGTGTCCATGTATCCCGGCAAAATAACGGCGGTCTTTTGGGCGCCGCGACGCGGAATATAGTTGGCATCCAGCTTGTAGCGCTGGTCGGCTGACTTAATGTGCCACTTTTGCTTGGCTGTCTCCTTGAACCACCTTTTTTCCCGGTAGAGCGGGTCTGATTTCTTCAGCACGGTGCTGGACGAGCTCAAGAAGCTCTTGGGTCCCGGCACGCAGGCAACCTTAAAGAAGTACAGCCCGGCGCCGAGCAGTGCCAGGCATAACAACAGAATAACAGCAAGTAATGAAAGCCGGAGCTTTTTGTGTTTCAATTGGTAAAACCACCTTTTCAAAAGTAATATTAATAGTATAGCATTTTTTAAAACGTATAGGATATGATTATGAGATTGACCGACCTTTTGCAATTAACCAATGACCTGAGCGGACAGACCGCTCTTTATGCGGCAATGAACAATCACCTTCAGCCACTGGCCAAGTTAAAAATTTCAAGCAGTTCTTGTCTGCTCTACCCGGGAAAAGAGCCCCTGACCAAGGCAAAGATATTTCGGATGGTGCAAAATTTGCACGGGCGCAGCATCCCCCTGTATGTCAAAGACAAAACGAAAAAAATCCCCCTGTATGGGATTCAAATACATCCTGAGCTTAACGCAATTATTCTAATGTAAAGCGCGTGGACAATCATTGGCCACCACCTTTTTAGCGCCAAAAAAGAGGGGCCCAGCTTTGCCGCCGCCTGAACAATTTTTGGCCTTGGGCTTGACCTTGACGCTGCGTCAAAGTCTATAATCTGCTGTGCAAGTGAGGAACTTAATCATGTCATATTCAATCACAGAATTAGCCCGTCTGGCGGGCACTTCAACCAGGACGCTGCGGTTCTACGATAAAAAGGGGCTCTTGCAGGCACGCAGGAATCCCCAAAACAATTATCGGTATTACGATGAGGCAGAGGTCAACCGGCTCCAAAAAATTTTGTTTCTGCGGCTGTTTGATATCCCCCTGGACCAAATAAAGAAAATTTTGGATGATTCCGAAGAGGTGCAGTACCAAATCTTGTCCGCCCAGCGTGCGAAAATGCGGGCTGAACAAGAACGACTCGGCGACTTGATTATCAGTTTAGACAAGACACTTGCAACAATGAAAGGAGCATCAGAAATGAGCGATCAGGAAAAGTTTGCCGCTTTGAAGGCTAAAACAATCGAAGACAATGAAGACCAATACGGGGAGGAAATACGCGCTAAATACGGCAGCCAGACCATTGATGCCAGCAACCGCAAATTTAACGCACTGGAGGAAAACGAAGTGAGGCGTCTTAAAGAAGTTGCCCTACAAATCTTAGACGAGCTCGCGCTGCTGCCAGATACGCCCGATCTAAAACAACCAGCGGCGCAGCACCTCTTTGACCTGCACAAGGAATACCTGCAACTAGCCTGGCCCCAGGGTCTGTACTCGCCCGCGGCACACAGGGGCCTTGCCGCCATGTACGTAAGCGACGACCGCTTCAAAAAGTATTATGCAAAGGGCACGGGCAAAGAGCACGCCGCGGAAACGTTGAAAGCGGTCATTGATTACTACGCCTAGCAGGTATTCTTAATTCTTGACGGCAAGTAGCCAAAAACCACAATTACCTTGCGCTGTGATCCCCAGTTCGGAGATTCACCGCAGTAATTGTGGTTTTTTGTTTGCTAAAATTGTGGTCGGACCCAGCCATTGGGCGCTTCTTATTTTTGCTTGTACTGCCGCACGCGACTTTGGGTGCCGGCAAAGTACCAGTAGCCTGCTTCCTCATCGCTTGCAAGTTCACGGTTGTCTTCCGGCAGGCGCAGGGCTTCAGTAAAAATTTGCTCGTAGTCCGCAATGCTTACTTTTTGCCGCCGGGCAATCATCTTTTGATCTTTTTTGACTTCCAAAAAATCGCCGTAGTGCGCAGCAAGCTGACCCGCATAAAATTCGCCCATTGCGCCGGAACCATATGAGAACAGGCCAATACGCGCCGCCGGGGCCAGACTGCCATTCTCCAACAGACTGAGCAGACTCAAATAGAGCGAGGCGGTGTAAATATTGCCGACGTCGCGGCTGAAGTGTGCGGCCGCCGTGAAGTTCTGCTGCAGGCGCTGCGCAGTTTCTTCATCCTGATTTTCGCTGGCTAGCTTATTGGCCTTAAAACCCATCTTAACGAAGGGCAAATGATAAATGAGCGCGGCAAAATCCGCGGTGGCCGTGCCGGTTTTCCTGCGGTAGTCCGCAAACGTCCGCGCAAAAAAGTCCAGGTAGACCTCGGTCGAGTACTTGCCGTCCACCAGCGCAACCGGTGAATCGTTCGGCCGCCAGAAGTCATTAATATCGGCACTATAGGCACTATGGGCGGCCTTTAGTGCAAGAATATTGGGCTCGGCCTTGATCAAAACGCTGACGCTGCCTGCGCCTTGGGTGACCTCGCCGCTGGTGCCGATTCCGTAGCGTGCGATGTCGCTGCCAATCACAATTGCACTGCGTTCCGGATGAAGCCGAACGTAGTCGGTCGCAATCATGACCCCAGCCGTCATACCAAAGCAGGCCTCCTTGATTTCAAAGGTGCGCACGTCAGGGAGCAGCTGCAGCGCGCTTTTAACAAACAAAGAAGCCGACTTCGATTGGTCTACCCCGCTCTCTGTGCCCATGATCAGCAAGCCAACCTGCTTGCGGTCAATCTGGTCAATATAATTCTGCGTCGCATTGATGCCCATTGACACGGCATCCTGGGTTTGGTCGGCCACGCTCATCCGCCGCTGGCCAATCCCAATGAGGTACTTATTGGGATCAACTCCCCGCGCATGGGCCAAATCCACCATATCGACGTATTTATTAGGCGTGTAAAAACCAATCCGGTCAATTCCAACTTCCATTACTTTTTCTCCCTTACCTGTTGCAATAATTTCCGTGCTGCCGTCTGCGAGTATGCCCTTTGGGCAATCATCAATTCTAAAACAAGGCTCTTCTCCTGCGGCGTTGCGTTCAGGGCAGCCACAATGTTTCTGGCCTGCAGCTTCATGTGTCCGTTTTGGATGCCCGTTGTTGCAATCGCTAAAAGCGCCGCCAGGTTGTTGGCCAGACCCGTCGCTGCAACCACGTTTGCCAATTCTGCGCTAGTGATTTTTGAACCCAAAATACGGTAGTTCTGCTGGACGTCGCGGCGGGCACTAATCGAACCGCCCACCGTACCCAGAGCCAGTGGCAGCGTGAGCTGACCAACCAGTTCCGCTCCGTCAATCCGCCACGAACTGAGGCTACGGTAGCGACCGTCGCGGCTGGCCCAAACGCCGCAAGCCGCCTCGACCGCCCGCGTATCGTTGCCGGTAGCAAGCAGCACGCTGTCAACGCCGTTCATGATGCCCTTGTTGTTGGTCGCGGCGCGGTAGGGGTCAGTCTGTCCGATCTGACTTAATAAGGCGATGCGCCGGGCGGTTGCCTGCCCGCCTACCGCTTGGGTCCTGAGCCTGACCTGCGCTTGCGTAAGCTGACTCGGATAGTTCGATAAAATGGCAAAGAGCTTCGCTCTAATCAGCGGCGACTGCGCCAGCCTGTCCGCCATGAACTCCAAGATTGCGTTAGCCCGGTTGGCCCCCATCGCCTCCGCCGGATCAATCAAAACCCTGAGAAAGACCAAATCATCTTGACGGTCCATTTCAATCCTTCGAACGCCCCCGCCGTGCTTAACCAGACTGGCAAACGCGGCGTTGGCCTGGTCAATCAACGGCGGAAACTCCTTCTTAAACGCCCCTGCATCGAAGCCGCTGCCCGCCTGCAAAACAATCTGACCGTAAATGCCGGCGCGCTTGCTGACCGCGCTCACGTCGCCACGCGCAAAGAGGCTGGCGCCGTGGTTAGCGGCCGCCACGACTGACGGCTCCTCCGTTGCCATCGGTACCACGTAAGGGCGGCCGTTAACAATCAGACTCTTGATAATGCCAACAGGGAGCTGCAGTTCTCCCACCACGTTTTCGCTCAGGCGATTGAGCCGAAGCAAGTCGGCTTCATCTGTCTCATCTAGTTCAACCCCTTGTGCCCTGAGCCAGGCACGACGGCCCGCAGGCGGCAATTCATAAAACTTCATTTAAAAAACCCGCAGTATTTCACACGCAATTGACAACCCGCCGCCGATGCAAAGGGTGACCAGTGCCCTCTGCCCGTCAACGTGGTTCAGCGCATTGATCGACGTGGCAACCAGGCGCGTGCCCGTAGCCGCAAGCGGGTGCCCCAGTGCGATGGCGCCGCCAAACATATTCAGCTTGGCGGCCGGAATTTCCAGTGCCTGCATTACGGCCACGCTCGGTGCCGCAAACGCCTCATTAACCTCAATCACGTCGTAATCACTGATCTTTCTGCCGGTCCGGTCCAGCAGCTTTTGGACGGCAAAATACGGGGCAAAGCCCATGTAGGCCGGATCGGTCCCGGATTCGGCAAACGCCCCGAGGCGTGCCAGTGGCGTCAGGCCCAATTCGTCGACCTTTTCCCTGGTTGCCAGGATTACCATGCTGGCCCCGTCGCTCAACGGCGACGAGTTGCCCGCCGTGACCAAGCCGTTGTCCTTGAAGGCCGGCTTGAGCTGGCTAAGGGCTGCCATATTGGTGTCCGGACGAATATTTTCATCCCGGTTGACGGTTGCGCCATCAACCTTTAGCGGAATAATCTCGCCGTCGAAATAGCCCTGCCGCGCGGCCGCGGCCGCCTTTTGGTGCGACTGCAGACTGTATTCGTCCATTTCCCGGCGCGAAACATGGTATTTAGCCGCAACGTTTTCGGCGGTCAGACCCATGTGCATGCCCGAAAAGGCGTCAATGAGCCCGTCGTCCAGCATCTCGCTGTGCAGGTCAGCGTCTTTTTTAGTTTGCGCATAATAAACGGCGTTGGTCATGCTCTCGGCACCGCCCACGGCAACCAGGTCAAAGTCGCCCATTTCCATCTGCCCCTGTGCAAGGCGCAGCGCCTTCAGGCTTGAACCACAGACCTCGTTAATGGTGACCGCACTGCTGGTATCACGCATCCCCGCACCTAGACCAACCTGCCGGGCCATGTTTTGGCCCAAACCGGCACTCAGAACGTTGCCCATGAACAGGGCCTCGAGCTCGGAGGCATCCAGGTCAATGCTTTTCAGCGTTTCTTCCAGCGTAAATTCACCTAGGCTTACGGCGTCCTGGTCCCGCCAGAGTCCGCGGTAACGGCCAAAGGGCGTCCGCTTGGCTGCAACAACAAAAATATCCTTCATAAAATCTTCTCCTTGGCAAAAGAGTCTTCTTACGCACTACATCTTACCCAACTTTTTCATTCAGCAATAGCAATTAATCCGACATTAAGAAAAATTTTACCCTAAAAAAGGCCACGCGTTCGTGGCCTCATTTGCTTTGGTTAATACTAGTTGGTTTTCTTGTGTTTGTTGTCACCGGCCTGCAGGCGCTTGCCCAGGTCAATTATGTAGCGGCGCAAGGCGTCCTTGGTCTCCGGGTGGTTCAGACCGTATTCAATCGACGTCTCCAGGTAGCTCTCCTTGTTGCCAACGTCGTGGCGGCTGCCCTTGAAGACGTGTGCAAAGACCCGCTGCGTCTTGTTCATCGTGTCGATTGCGTCGGTCAGCTGGATCTCGCCGCCCTTGTCTGGCTTCTGTTCGGCCAGGATGCCAAAAATCTCCGGCGTTAAGAGGTAACGGCCAATGATGGCGTAGTCGCTTGGTGCCTGGTCAACGCTCGGCTTTTCGACAAAGGACTTGACGTTGATCAACCCCGGCATAATCTCGCTTTCGGGCTCAATCACACCGTACTTGGAAACTTCCTCGTGCGGCACCGGCATAACGGCAATGGTCGACGCGTGGGTCTCGTTATAGCGGTTGATCAGCTGCTTGGTCAGCGGCACCCGGTCCATCATCAGGTCGTCGCCCAGCATCACGATGAAGGGCTCGTCACCGACAAAGCTGCGCCCGCGCGCAATCGCATCGCCCAGGCCGGCCGGGTACGGCTGCCTGGTGTAATAAATGTTGATGCCCAAATGCGTAATGTCCTGCGACATCTTGAGCAGACCGGTCTTGCCCTTTTCCTGCAGGTTCTGCTCCAGTTCGGGGTTGGAGTCAAAGTGGTCTTCAATCGGCCGCTTATTCTTGCCCGTAACAATCAGGATATCCTCGATCCCCGAATTTTTAGCCTCTTCCACAATAAACTGAATCGTCGGCTTGTCGACAATCGGCAGCATTTCCTTGGGCATCGCCTTGGTAACCGGCATAAACCGCGTACCAAGTCCCGCTGCGGGGATAATGGCTTTCCTTACTTTCATACCACACACACACTTTCTGTCAATCTTTTATAACTTAATATACCAAAATTACCGGCATAGTTCCACTATTACCGGTGGCGCTTACTTTGAATGTATTCGGCCAGGCGCCCAATGGAGTACTGCACCTTACCGTAGTTGAGCGCCACAATGGCCGCGTTGACGCAGGTGCCCAATAGAAAAAGGATGGACGCAATGTTGAGCCAGAGCATGAAGATGATGAAGGTGCCGATGATGCCGTAATTTTCCCAGCTAATATGGAAATGGCGCAAGTAGAAGCCAAACAGCCACGACAAAAGCAGCCAGCTGGCTAGTGTTGTAATGACGCCCGGCCAGATGACCTTCTTCTTGAGCCTGATATTCGGCAGAAAATAATTCAGGTAGTACAGGGCACTGGTCAGTGTGATAACAACAACCGGGTAGCGGTAGCTGAAGATGTGCTCGATTTCACCCACGGAAAAGGAGAAAATCGGCCGCAAAAATTCCAGTACCTGCTGGCCAAAAATAAAGGTCAGGCTGAGCAGCGCAAAAATCATGATCATCAGGTTGGTCAGCATGATTGTGATTGACCTCGTCCACACGGTCACCTGCCACTTCTGCTGCAGTTCAATCTTGCGGACGCCGTAGACCCGGTTCATCCCGATGCGGATCGCGTTGACCAGCGATGAAACCGACCAGATTGCCAGCAGGATACCAAACGAAATGTAGCCCGTTGAATTGCTTTTCAGGAGCGAATTAATGATGGGCATGATGAACGCAGCGATGCGCTCGGGAAAAATCAGCTTCAGGTAGCTGGCGATGGGCCCCGTATTGATGTGAAACAGCGGTAAAATATTTCCGATAATAATAATTAACGGAAATATTGAGAACAAAACGTAATAGGCGATGGCAATCGCACTAGTCAAGACTTCCCCCTGCGTAAACCTGCGGGATAGTTCCTTATAAAACCTGGCAATGCGTCGTCTTCTTGCCCCCGCTTTTATACCCATACACCCTACTCGTCCATTTCGTCAAAGTGCGGCAGGTACTTCTCATAGCCATCGTACGGCTTCTGCAGGGTCAGGATCTTGGGGCCGTCCTTGGTGATGGCAAAAGTATGTTCAAACTGGGCCGATTTAGAGCCGTCCGGTGTTGCGTAAAAGACCCAATCATCGCTTGGGTCCGCCACCGACTTCTGCGCAATGCGCCAGTCGCCGCCGGCTTCAACCATGGGCTCACAGGTAATCGTCATGCCCGCGCGCAGGCGCAAGCCATGACCTGCCTTGCCCCAGTGCGGAACTTCGGGATCTTCGTGGATTGTCGGCTGGATGCCGTGACCAACCAGTTCCTTGACGTCGCCATAATGGTGCTCGTCTTCAACAAAGTGTTGGATGGCAGCGCCGATGTCGCCGATGCGGTTGCCTAAGACCGCCTGGTCAATGCCCAGGTACATGGCCTTCTTGGTCACTTCCATCAGGTCGCGATCCTCTTCTGAAATTGTGCCAACCGGGTAGGTCGTGCACGAGTCCGTCTCGAAGCCGTTGAGGTTGCACGTTACGTCAACTTTAACCAGGTCGCCCTCCTTTAAAACCGTGTCCTTGCGTGGCGTTGCGTGGGCAATCTGGTCGTTGACGGAGATGCAGGTGCCGTACTTGTAGCCCTCAAAGCCCTGCTCGGAAAGACGTCCGCCCCGGCTCTTGACAAAATCCTGGCAGAATTCTTCAATCACCCAAGTGGTGATGCCGGGCTTAATTACGTCCCGCAGCCCTTCAAACATTGATGCCAAAAGGCGGCCCGAAGCCTGCATGCCCTTAAGTTCCCGTATGGATTTAATTGTAATCAAAGTTAAACTTCTCCTCTATAAAATGATGTTTATTTACATTATAGCGTTTTTTAAAAGTTTACTAAAGGGTTTCATCTAACAGGCAAAATTAGGTATAATACTATGATAATGTATATATGAAAGGTATGAGGACTATGAAGGCAAAAATTGTCTATGCTAGCATGACTGGCAACGATGCGGATATGGCGGAAATTTTGGAGGAGGACCTGCAGGACCTGGGCTTTGACGTCGATTCCAGCGAGGCCGAATTCACCGATGCCAGTGACTATTTAGATAGCGACCTGTGCATCTTCGTCACTTATACCTACGGTGAGGGCACGATGACTGATGAGGTTGCGGACTTTTACGACCAGCTTAAGGAATTGGACCTCAGCAACAAGTATTTTGCGGTAATGGGCAGCGGCGACATGGTCTACGCCGACCACTTTTGTGAAAACGTCTTCGACTTCGAAAAAATGTTCAAGCAAGTTGGTGCTAAAGAGCTGACCAAGCCGGTTACAATTGAAAATGCGCCCGGTGACGAAGCAATTGACCTGATTGACAACGCCGCCAAGGAAATGGCTAACCAGTTAAATGGCTAAAGACAAAATAAGCAATACGAGCAGCTTTAACTCAACCGAAGACCCTAACATCCGCACCCTCGCCCAGAAGGTGGTCAAACGGCACCGCAACCTGTTTGTCTACATGGTCTTCGGCTTTGTTGCGGCACTCATCAACACGGTCGTCTTCATGGCCCTGCACAAGTGGGGCCGCAGTCCGCTTTTAATTGCCAACACGATTGCCTTCGTGGTTTCCAACCTCGCGTCTTTTTTCTTTAATCAAAAGGCCGTCTTCACCAACAACGTTGACCAGGAACACTCCACGTGGCAAAAGCTGCTGGCCTTCTTCGCCTACCGCATCATCAGCATCATCCCCGACAGCCTGATCATGCTGGTGGGCCTGTCCTGGCTGCACCTTAACGCATTGTCAGTAAAGATTATCGACCAGCTCCTGGTCGGCATCTTCAACTACCTGACCACACGCTCGGTCTTCCAGGTCCAGGAAAAGACGATGATTGAGCGCGCCAAGGAACGTATCAAGTCAGGCACTGATGGCAAACAAAAATAAGCAAAAAAGCCCAAAATAAGTTGATTTGGGCTTTTTTGCTCTAGTTAATTGATTAGTTCGTTTTTATTCAAAATCTTGCGGCCGCTCGCCCTTGTGAGCAGAGAAGTAGTAGGCGATTGCTTCCATGATCCGCTCCGATGCGTGCCCGTCGCCGTAAGGGTTCTTGGCATGCGCCATCTGGTCGTACACGTCCTTGTTGTCCAGCAGTTCAAGCATTGCTGCACGCACCTGAGTCGTCTGCGTGCCGACCAATTTCAGCGTCCCGGCTTCAACCCCTTCGGGCCGCTCGGTCGTATCGCGCAGCACCAGAACCGGTTTATTCAGCGCCGGTGCCTCTTCCTGGACACCGCCGGAATCGGTCATGATGAAGTAGCTCAGCTTGGCTAGATTATGGAAATCCACCACGTCTAGCGGGGCAATCAAATGAATGCGCGGATCGTCGCCCAGTATTTCACGCGCCACTTCCTGCACCCTGGGCGATAAGTGCACCGGATAAATAATCTCAACGTCATCGTGGCTGTCCACCACCTGCTTCATCACCTTGAAGACGCGCCGCATCGGTTCGCCCTGGTTCTCGCGCCGGTGCATCGTAACCAGAATAATCTTGTGGCCCGGCTTAATCAGGTCAAGCACCTCGTGGTGGTAATCCTTTTGCACGGTCTGCTGCAACGCATCGATTGCCGTGTTGCCCGTCACAAAAATATTGGCCGCCTTATGATTCTCCTTGAGCAGATTGCTTTTGCTCATTTTGGTCGGTGCAAAGTACAAGTCCGTCAGGTCATCCGTCATTTGCCGGTTCATCTCTTCCGGGTAGGGCGAATACTTATTCCACGTGCGCAGTCCCGCTTCCACGTGGCCCAAAGGCCTCTCTTGGTAGAAGCTGGCCAAGCCGGCCGCGAAACTGGTCGTCGTGTCGCCGTGGACCAACACAATGTCCGGCTGTTCCTTCTTGATTACTTCAACCATGTCCAGCATGACCTTTGACGTTATTGCCTCAAGCGACTGGTTTTTCTTCATGATGTTAAAGTCATAGTCCGGGGTGATTTTAAAAATTTCCAGTACCTGGTCCAGCATCTCGCGGTGCTGGGCAGTGACCACGGTAACCTCATCAAAACGCTCATCTGCCTGCAGCTGCAGCACCAGTGGGGCCATCTTGATTGCTTCGGGCCGTGTACCAAAAACCATCATTACCTTAATTTTTGTCATATTGCCTCCACGTTAATATTAAAGATTTAACGGCCAAAAAACAAGTCAATATGGTTTAATTATTGGTAAAACAACGAGGAGAAAAAATGCATTATCAGTTTAACCTATTGCTGTTATCTGGCTTGTTGATCGTTATTGCGAGCTTCAGCCTGGTCTTCAGCTTTGACTATAAAAAGGCCCGCACAACTCGCCGCCTTTTGCTTTTGACCGGAATTATTCTCTTTATCGTGATTGGCTTCTTAGTTGCGCTCCAGATGCGCTGGCCACTGGTGTGAAATTTCCACCGTTAATAAGCAGGCATCCCTTTAACTTCAATAAATTCTATCTCTGGGATTATACTTTAAAATTACCGGATCATCTTCCGGTAATTCATCGATCGACTTGCCCTTTTCCACGCAATAATTAATCAATTCAACGTCGCAAGGACCATAGGTTGACCACGGTTCGTGAAATTTATCAACGTACCTTGAGATTGCCGCAATAGTGGTTGGATCCCACCCGTGATATACTTTCATAATTTGTTCTTTATCCATCATTGAAACCGCCCCTTCGGCACAAACTATTCTTTAATTTGATTATCCACCAAGGTCACTAGTCTGACCACAGCATACAAGAAGTTAAATAAAAAAGGCCAATTCTAGGGGTTAACTTCAACTTCAACTTCAACTTCATCAACTTCAACTTATTTGCCTTTTAACTCAATTCTGCGTTGCTCAATGTATTCCTGCATCGTATCCAAGTCTTCTTCAGTTGCTTTTTTTAAAATAAAATTTTTAGCTGTCGATCTATACCGAAGATAACGAGTTCGTTCCTTATTCTTTTCGTCCCACTTTTTATTTGCTTTGATACGTGCATCCGTTAATTTAGCCATCAATTATCCTTTTAACATCATTACTATTTTTAAAGTTATTGTTATTATTGAACAAACCAGTATTATTGTCCAAGCCATGCGTTTAGTCATTGCTTGATCCTCCATTATAGTTTAAGCTATGGCCAATAGAGACCTTGCGGTTTCTCAAAGCTACTAGGGCGTTAGTCCTAGGTACTAAAGTAATGCGATGATTGCAGATATAACCGAGGCAATTGCTCCAGCTCGTTCTAAAGTTTCGGCTTTAGAACTTTTTTGTGCTTTCGTTTTTCATATCTCTCATCACATTATATATTTAATACACTTATTTTGGTACATAATCAACCAGATTTAAGAATTGATTTTTATTTATGTGCAATAAGCAAATGATTGGCCATTTTACCATGCCCATTGCAGCAGCCTTCTACGCACATATGATTAATGAATTAAAGTCTAAATCAGATAAAAAATTTAACGACATTAGCCAAATAAACCACGCTGCTTTTATAGTAGTGCGGTTCTCTAGTCCAAGTTTAGTCCATAGCTTCACCAAAGTGCCGCTATAGCAATGATTTGAGTTGCTTATTAATGACCCCGGTGAGATTCGAACTCACCTCTACGGTTTAGGAGACCATTGTTCTATCCAGATGAACTACAGGGTCGTACAAAATTAACTTTACCAAAAGTAGGGGGCAAAAGTCAATTTTTTTTGCAATTAATATTGCCGCGTGAAGTAGGACTGCGGATTATTGGCGTCGGCAATCTTGTCCGCCGCAAAGACAAAGGGTGTCCAGATGGCCAGCGCAATCAGCATGTTGATAACGCACAAGACGATGGCCCGCCAGTCATAGTTGCAGGCCAGAAACGGCCCGATGAGCGGTGGCACCACGCTGGGAATCGCCGCCTGCACCGGATTGACCAGCCCCATCATGGTGACCCAATAGGAGAAAGCAACATTGACCAGCGGCGCCAGGACAAACGGAATGAAGTAGACCGGGTTAAGCACAACCGGCAGCCCCAAGATGATGGGCTCGTTAATGTTGAAGATACCGGGTGCCAGGGCCACCTTGGCAATTGTGCGGTAGTCGCTGCGCTTGGAAAAAAGCAGGATGGCCGCAATCAGCATCAGTGTGCCACCTGTACCACCGAACCAGACGAAGATATCGAACGAGCCGCGCACCCATAAAAAGGGCGCCGCGTGGCCGCCACGCACGGCCGTGACGTTGACGTTTTGGGCAGTCAGCCAGATTGAATCAAGAATAGGTGCCCACACGCTCAGGCCGTTGATGCCAAAAAAGCCAAACACTTGGACCAATAGCGTGACCAGCAGCACCATGCCGAAGCCCTGCCCTAGTTTGATCAGCGGGGTCTGAATCGAGTGCAGCAGCCAGTTGCCAAAGAAGGTGCCGGTGACGGTCTGAAAAATCAGGTTGATCATTCCCACGCTGAAGATTGCGATAATTCCCGGCAGTAACGAGTCAAAGGCCATTTGTTCGGCGTGCGGCAGACTCGCCGACATGTGCAGCGTCAGCCGGGCCCTGATGCACAGGGCAAAGATAGTCACGCCAATGGTACCAAACAGAATTGCGGTAAAGATGCCGGTTGTTGAGAACTGCGAGATGTCAAATGCGTTGCGCACGGCAACGTCCTTGCCGTCCACCTTCAGCTTGGTCAGGTTGGCGATGCTCATCGCCAGCGATGACAAGGAAACGATTGCCCCCGCAACGGGGTCGACCTCCATGCTTTTAGCCAGGTGGTAGCCCAGTGCCATCGACAAAAACAGCGCAAACAGTGCAAACGTTCCCCGCCAGACGATGTCGCCGGCCAACGCAAGGGGCTGCAGTAGCCAGGCGAAGGCCCGCAGGCCGAAGTGGGTCTTGGCGGCTGCAAGCAGGCTCTTAATCAGAACGGCAGCTGAACCCGCAATCGTAATCGGCATCACGGAAATAAACGCGTCCCGCAGGGCCACGAGCCAGCGGGTCTGCGCCAGTTTATTGGCCAGTGGCAAAACGTAATCTTCCAGCCATGCAACTAAACGACTCATCTCTACTCCTTCTTCTTTAGGTAATGCGGGTGATAGCCCTTATTTTTAAGGTGCCGCTTCTTATGCTTCTTCTTGTTGTCCTTAACCGCGGGTGCAGCAGCCGCCTGCTTCTTCTCCTGCTTTTTATCCTTGTCATGTAACTGGTGCGTCAGCCTGTTGCCGGCAAAATACATCCGCTCAAGCGCGGTGAAATCGCCCAGCAGTTTTTTGAGGTCACGAAAGTCATGGTCGTCGCCCAGCGTGACCACGTAGCCTGTGGCGCCCATGCGTCCGGTACGCCCCGCCCGGTGCAGGTAGGTGTTGACCTCGCTTGGAATATCAAAGTTGACGACGTAGGTAACCCCCGTGATGTCGAGGCCACGCGCGGCCAGGTCGGTCGCCAGCAGCAGCTTGGTCCTACCCGCCTTAAAGTCCCGGAGCGCCTCTTCGCGCTTCTGCTTGCCGAATTCATTGGCCAGAAGGCCAAACTTGGTCTTGGTGTGGGCCAATATGCCGGCAAAGCGCATCATCGTCCGGTTCGAATCAAAAAAGAGGATGCCCTTGAAGCGGTTAAGCCGCAGCAGGCGCTGCACAAAGTCGACCTTGTGGTTGTTGTCAACCTGCAGGAAGTAATTATTGACCGTCGTTTCCTGGTCGGCGCGCACGTCAATCAGCAGAAACTGCCGGGCAAAAAGTTCGTCGGCCTTGCGGGTAACCTCCGACTCGGTCGCGCCAAAGAGCAGAATCTGAGAATCGGGCCCCATATTCTGTCCCAGGGAACCGAGGAGTTCCATCTTGCTGAACTCAAGAATATCGTCGGCCTCATCGATTACCAGGGTCTTAATCTGGTCGACCCTAATCCGCCCGGCCGAGAAGAAGTCAAAGAACCGTCCGGGCGTCGCCACGACCACTTCCGGGTGCTTCTTTTTCAAATTGTCTTCCTGGCGCTTGCGGTTGCCTGCACCCACCAAACTAACGCCGCTAAGTCCCAACGCGCTAATGAAGGGATTGACTGCATGCCGAATCTGCACCGCCAGTTCCGTGGTCGGCGCCATGATTACCAGGCTGCAGGCCGCACCCGGCTCAATTCGCTCGAGCGCCGGCAGGGCGTACGCCAAAGTCTTGCCCGTGCCCGTCTTGGCCAGCGCAATGCAGCTGGCTCCCTGACGGATTGCGTCACTGGTTTTTTGCTGAATTAAGGTTGGGTGGTCAAAGCCCAACTTGGTTAAAACCGCTTGAATTTCTTTTCTCATTATTGTGTTAATTGCCCATATTTCTGTTTATACTGCATAACGGTACCGTTATACGCCAGCATGGCCACGCCGTCCTCCAGGCCCCTTACGCCTTTCACGCGCCCGTCATTAGTGTACCGCCAAAATGAATACTGGATCCGGTTGGGGGCTTTTTTGCCGTAAGTTGCGAACATCACCCCGCGCGGAAAGTACTTCTTGTACTTAACGGCCGTTTCCACCATCACCCGCTTGCCCTGCGCCGCAAGCATCCGGCTAAAAGCCGCCATCTGCTTGATGTAGTGCAGGCTGTGATCGTCAACGGCGGGCTCAATCAAGACGGGCAGGGTGCCCGTGTCCGTCCCCACCTTTTTAATAAAATAGCGGTAATGCTCCAGCGGGGTTGACTCGTTGCTATATGCAATGCTGGTGCCAAAGGCCAGCTTGGTGCCCAGAATCTGATCGCGGTAGGACAGGTAGTCATCATCAAAATACGACCGGCCCTGCGTGCTCTTCAGGTACACAAACGAGATGCCGTTGGCCTGCAGCTCGTGCAGGTCAATGTAGCCGTAGTTCTGGTTCAGCTCCACCCCGATTGCGCTCGAATTCGCATCGGGGGGCAGCGTCGTCTGGCTGTGCAGGTTAAAAAGGCCCGTTATCAGCAGCCCCACCGCAACAGCTAGCAAGAACAAGATCGCCGGCAGCGTGTATTTATGGTGAAACCTCTTCATCCCTTGCCTCCGCCTATTTTTCCACCACGTCATTATACCAACCATTCAATTATAAATGATAACCGGGCAATTTGATAATTTTGCGCAAAAAAATGACCAATTTTTAAAATGGCCATTCTGTTCAAGCACAAGCTATTCGTTAACCAGGTACACCGGCGGCTGGCCGTTCAATACCCGCTTGACGTCCGTCATGCTCTGTTCAATCATGTTCTTCACCGCAGTCTGGGTGTAGTAGGCCGAGTGCGGAGTGAAAACCACGTTCGGCATCTGGGCCAGTTCCAGGTAGTCCGCCGGCAATTCGCTGCGCGAAGAGAACTTCTTCATCAGGAACGTCTCTTCACCCGGCAACACGTCTAATGCAGCCCCCGCAATCTCCTTGTTTTTGAGTGCCGCTATCAAATCAGCGGTGTTGACCAGCGGACCGCGGGCATCGTTGATGATGATCGCCGTGTTTTTCATTTGCTTAAACTGCCTGGCGCTAATCATGTCCTCCATGCCGGCTTCAAGCGGCGTGTGCAGCGTCAGGATGTCGGATTCTTTGACCACCGTATCAAAGTCCGCATACTCCAAGAAGGCCTCGTTGGCCGGATTCTCAACCACATCGTAGCCAATTACCCGCGCACCCAGGGCGTGAAAGATCTCGGCCACCGCCGAGCCGATGCGGCCGACGCCAATGATGCCGACCGTCTGCTGGTAGATTTCGGCGCTCATCAGATCCGAGCTGCGGACAAAGTTGAGGTCTTCCTTTTCATTCTTGAAAATCTGCCCCCACTTCCGCAGCAAAAACATGGCGGACGTTAACGTGTTCTCGGCCACCGCACGGGGCGAATAGGCCGGCGTGTTGGTGACCAGCATGTGGTACTTGTGAACAAAGTCCCAGTTGATGATGTTGTAGCCAACCGACCGCAAAGCAATCTGCTTGATGCCGTAAGCGGACAGCTTCTGGTAGACCTCTTCTTCACTAATGTCGGCGACCTGCAGGACGCTGACTACGTCAAAGCCCTCAGCCTGACCGACCGTGGCCGCGGTCAGGTCGTCCTGAGTCGTCACCAGCTCGTCCTCCGGGTGACCCTTGCTCCACTTATCGACGTAGACCTGTTGTTCCGGCGTCATGTTGTATAACAAAACTTTCATTGATTGTTCCTCCCTTGCGGATAAAATATGCTACCCATATTTTAAACCAACATTAGCAAGTAATTAAAGCTTTATTTGAATTATTATGATCCTGCACGTTGATAGGAAGACACCCTGAGCTTGTAGTAAAAAATAAGCACCGACTCAAAATTTGGTCAGTGCTTGTCAGGGGTGCAGTCGTCAGACTTATCAGCCTAGATTTTTTGCATGATTTGCTCGACGTCAACCCGCAGCACCTTGCGCACCCACGGGAACTTTTCTCTCATCTCGTCGAACGCGGGACCATCTTCGATGAACTCGCCGCGTCCCCGCACGTGGAACCCGGCTCCCGGTCCGGCCGTGCCCTCCACGTTCTTGGAGCCCATGGTGAGCAGGACCGTCCTATCGCTTTGAAAGTCATTTTCGATTGAATGCATCCCGGCCGCCGGAATGTAGAGGCAGTTGTTTTGCTCATCAATCTTGACGTATGACATCCACGTGTTGACGACGCTGGCTGGATGCGCGTTGACCGTCACGATCGTCACGGGACCTTCGTTTTTCATCACGTCTAAAAATTTTTGTTCCATCATAAGCTCCTCCTAAACGTCTTTTAAAAAATAAAAAAGTTACTGCGCGCGGTAACTTCTTTAAATTATAAAACATCTGTTCGAGTATTCAAAAGATTATGCTTATGATAAGCAACAACTAAAACTAATATGACTAATACGCGCGTCTGCCCTTCTTGTAGACCTGCTTGTCTTCTTGCAAGACCGCGGAAATTTTTTCCAGGGGATTTTCATCCAGCACCAGGAAGTCCGCATACTTGCCCTCTTCCAGCGTGCCGTACTCATCCGCAATCTTCATCAGCCGGGCCGAGTTCAGGCTGGTCTGAAGCGCCTCGAAGTTGGTGAAGCCCTGCTCCACCAAAAGCGGCAGTTCCTGCGGCGTCATCGTGAAGTCGTTGAAGGGCGTGCCGGCGTCAGTGCCCAGCGTGATCGGAACACCCGCGTTCTTGGCGTGCGTGATGTTGCCCCGCAGGTCCTTCCAGGCGGACGCAATCTTGGCCATCTCCCAGTCCGGAATCTTGCCCGGTGCGTACTCGATGAAGGCCCACGCACCGACAATCGTCGGCGTCAGGTACGTGCCCTGCTTGAGCATCAGTGCAATCTCCTCGTCGTTGACGTAAAAGCCGTGTTCGATGCTGTCAACGCCCGCCTTGATGGCATTCAGGATGCCGGGGTTGCCCTCGGCGTGGGCGGCAACAATCAGGCCCTTGTGGTGGGCCTCCTCAACGGCCGCGTGAATCTCCGCCGTGCTCAATTGCGGGTCGTCCATGAAGTCGTTCTCCGTCATCACGCCGCCGGTGGCCATGACCTTGATGTTTTTGGCACCCTTCTTGATGCCCCGGCGGACCGCCTTGCGCACCTCGTCGGGCGAATCGACCAGGTGGGCAAAGTTCTGCATGTCGCCGTGGCCGCCGGTCATTGAATACGGCCGCCCCGCGGGCATGATTTCCGGCACGTGCGTTAATTTGCCCTCCTTAATTAGATTATTCAGCGCAATGTCGATGTCAAAGGAGCTGCCGCACTCGCGGATGTAGGTCACGCCGGACTTGAGCAGGTCGTGCAGGTGGCCCACAGCGCGCACCGTTGCTTCGACCACGCCTGCACCGGTAGCGCCGTCCGGGGTGTTTGAATCCATCACAATGTGCGTGTGGCAGTTGATCAGCCCCGGCATGACGTACTTGCCGCCCAGGTCGACCGTGTGTTCGGCAGTCGGCGCCTGACCGCTGGTTATCGCAATAATCTTGCCCGTTGCGTCATCGACCAGCAGGTAGCAATTTTCCTGCACCGCCTCGTCTTTGCCGTTAAAGACATTTGCATTTGTAAAAACCGTCTTCGTCATTTTTTGCCTCCTAAATAAAAAAGCACCCATCCCTGTACCAAGGACGAGTGCTTCGTGTTACCACCTTTAATTTGATTAATGCTTGCGCATTAAACCTCACTGGCTGCCAGCTAGCAGCCTGCACTGATAACGGGTGCAGCCCCGCCGCCGGCTAACTGTCACCGGCAGTCACCGTTTCCGAGCCCATGTTCGCTACCCGGCGCCTGCCGGCTTCCACCACCACGCCGGCTCTCTTTAAAGGCGCACGTCAGTAGCTACTCTGCTCTTCAAGATGAAACTATTAATTTGGCTTTCATTTAAGCACGCCAAGTCGGGTTTGTCAACTAGAGGCGGGGAAGTGGGCCCGGTGGCTGATTAACTAGTATAATCAAGACAAAAGAGGTGCATTATGAAGAAGTCAACAGACAAACTAATCCAAGTCAGGCTCGACCGTGCACTTGCAGACGAAGGCGATGAAGTGCTAGCAAAGCTCGGTCTGACCCCGACGACAGCAATTACCATGTTTTATAAACGACTGGTTGCAGAAGGCGGCCTGCCTTTCTCCCCTGTACTTACACAAAGGGAAAAGGATGAACTGAAAATCGAACGCTTAACTTCAACTTGGCCGGTTGAACAACTTGACACTCCAGAAAAAATCCAGGCCTGGGCACAAAAAGATGAGTAACAATATTGCCACTGCCTATGTCCGTTTCATTCAAGTCAGCGGCGGTAAACGGCGGCCTATTTTTATTTTGCGTGAAACGGAAGAGCAGATCTTTTTCTTTGATATCACTACCAAGTTTGCCAATAAGTCTGAGCGGATTAAGCAATGGTATTTCGAAATCAAGGACTACCAGTCAACGGGTCTGAGAAGACACTCCTGGATTGACACATACCGTATCTATACTCTTTCTAAAGAGATGGCCAACCAAATCAAGTATATTAGTAAATTAAGCGATAGCGATACGGGGCGCTTGCGTTTATTTCTTACTCAAGCCAAAAATAATTTATAAATTAGGTACACTAAAAAGCTGGAGCATTGCTCCAGCTTTTTACGTCCTATCAGTAATCACGTAATATCTAGTCCTTGTCCGTATAAAACTTGCCCAGCTGAAAGGTGGTTACGGGCGTTACGTAAAAATTATACTTGGCCACCAGGTTGCAGATTTCGTCGCCGTTAATCAACGTGATGATGCGGGTACCCTGGCGCGCCGTCTTGATTGCGCCGCGGGAAAAATCAGAGGACGTGATGAAAATGCCAAACTCGGCGTTGTACTTATCCATGGCCCCGCGAAACTTATCGATTTCGGGTGCCGGGACATTGCCCTGCCAGCGCTTGGCCTGCAAGGCGACGCGCGTGGTGCGGTAATCTTCGGAGCGCACGTAGCCAAAGCCATCAAGACCACCATCTGCGGTATAGCTCACACCAATTGTGTCATCGACGTCAATCCCCATCTTGACCAGCAGACCACGACAGAACAATTCAAACTTGCGGGGATCCATCCGCTGCAACGCAGCAAGGAGATCCTGGCGCCATTGATCTACACCATCTTCTTCGTCCTCCGATACGGACTCGGTCTCACCATTATTCATCGCCTGGCCCCTGTTTAATTCCGTAGACTTGACTTGCGTATCCAAAACCGCACGCACGTCCCTCTGCGCATCAAAAGTAGTCAGATCGGTTCTGCGGCCCTTCTCAGATAATTCAAGGTTGCGATTGTCACTGCTCTCGATGAAGCCCGCCAAAATCAAGTATTTAATGGCAAAATTCATTTGGAAACGGAATGGATGGTACGTTCTGCCACTCTTCTTCGAAACGCGGGTGCGGTCCACATCATCTTCAGAAAATACCTGCGAATCAGCCCGAATTTCCTGTTGAATTTCGTTTCTGGTGACCTGACCGCCCAACTTGTGCATCGCAATGAGTACTTCCTTCATCGCTAAATTTTCCTTCGTAATCTCTTTGCTTGCCACTGTACTCGTCCTCTAAATCTGCTAAGGCACTCTTGGCCTAATTTTCTTTATTATTGATAATTCCATTCTAGCAATTTTTCACGTAAAGGAAAAATTATTTCTCAATTAAGCAAAACAAGATTCACTACCTGCCCAGCGGCAATAGCAAATCTTGTTTTAATAATTGTTTTTACTATGTGGTAATTTCCCCGTTGTCAATTCCTCGTGGTTAGTTACCGTAATCATCCGTAGACGCTTCTTGGCATCAACCCGGTAATAAATAACCAACAGATCATTGAGCACATGAAATTCACGGTAACCGTTCCAGGGCTGTCTGTTAAGTTCATGATCGGCAAATTCATCACTCAACTTTGCGCCAGAGGAAAGTATAGATACTGCATCTAAGATAGTTTCACGAGCATCCCTAACATCACCCACAGAGGGTCCAAACAACTTTCCCAAATTATCCATTCGTTTGATAAAAGATTTTTCAAAACGGATTTGATACTTCATTATTCAGCCCAACGTTTTTTCCAGGCAGACAAATCGTTGACTTTCTCGCTGGTGTCCTTAATGAGACCGAGTTCCTCGGCCCTGGCCAAAACCAGCGCCTTCTCCACTTCTTTGGGCAGCGGGACATTTTTCTGTGAGCTTTCTTTGCGATTAACCGGATAGCTGAAGCCCTTATCATGGTTAAATTGCGCGATCAACATCTTAACCGCGGCTGCCGCGGTCAGGCCGATGGCCTGTGCATTCTCTTCCAGTTCCTGTTTTTCTTTTTGGTCCAACCGGATACCAAATTGTACTGTCGATATGTATATCACCCTCCAAACGTTTGCTAGCATTTAATTATCATTTATTGTCTAAATGATAACATCACAACTGTGCAAGAGTAAAACAAAAAAGCGTTACAATAACGTCCTTTTGTTCTGGTGCAATAACACCCAATGATTAGTTAAATACTTATTCCAATTCTTCTTTATAAATGTCAGTCCACCTGACAATCGCGTACTTCTTGTCCGGCGTCTCTTCCTGTTCATCCTGTTCGGTTTCAGAATAATCTGCAAACAGATCTAGCTCTTCAAACTCCTGCTTCTGTGCACTCTCCGGTTCACCACCGTTGAGAATTGATTCAAAGGTATATTCTAAGCGTTCAACTTTCTTGACCCTACCATTAATGAGCTTCCATTCTGAAAAGATAATGGGCGAGCCATCAGCTGCCGTGCCTTTCAACGTATCGCCCTGAGCAATATTAGCCTTAATAATGATTTGGGCGCTCTTTAAGACGTGGCTATCTGGCCTGATTGCCGAAAACTTGGTAACCACTACATGACTATACAGTTCGGTAAAAGTCATGATCATGTTCATAACCAGCATCTCCACGTTGTCTTCCATGATTTCAATACCATAAAGTGTGGACAGGGCAATGAGGCAATTTTCACCGTATTCCTTTGCCGTTTGACTTTGCTTCTCAGCCACATGCATCTTTCTTTTTAGCAGTTCAACCAAAAATGCTCCTTCACCTGCAGCTGGTTCTAAAAAAGTTGCAGTTAGGTCTTGAATCTTGGCTTTGATTTCCGGTTGATCCAGCATGAAATTCACGGTCCTCTTCGGCGTGAAAACCTCGCCCAAGTCTTTAACCCGCGCAGCAGACTTGATTAAGTTTTCTACCATCAGTCCATAGCCTGTACTTTCGTTTCAATGAAGTTAATCTCATCTTCGGACAAGTTATACTTTTCGTACAACTGCTGGTCAATTTCAGGAATTGACTTTGTCCAATCGATATCTGAATCTGGTGTAAAGTCTTGGAGAGGAACCATTTCCCAAGTTGATCGAGGATTATGTTGAGTTGCCTTTTTAACACCTAACATTACTCTAGCAAATTTTGTTTTAATATACTTAAGAGCAGCAACAGCTTCGCTTTCGTAATTAAATGGTCCAATACTAATAAAAGTATCAGTACTGCCAATTAATGGTCTGCCAATCAACGGTATTCCAATTAATGGTGTACATTTAACTTCACCTAATGCTCCGCTTCCATTAGCTTCTGGCAATAATACTTTGTATTTATTTATATAATTATTACTTTTAACATAATATTTTTTGATGAATTTATAGACTCTATGCTGATACAAAAGACCCAAAAATTTGAAATAGTTGTCAACATTATCACAATTATCTACAAATATTTCAGGTAGGTTCTGAAAAGAATTGGATACTATCATATTTCTTGTTCCTTTACCCATTCTATCTTTTATGTCTGGGTAATCATCAAATAATTTTTGGGTAAATCTATAATTACCACGTGCTGACACCAATTTACTAAGAGACCTAGCAGTATCATCTTTCCATATTTTTTCTATAATGTTATTCAATTTTTCATATGGAGTAAACATACCTATTGGTGTGCTTTCTTTGGTCGCATCCCGTAAAGTTATGACTACTCCGCCCATTATATCCGTTCGCGGAAAAATCTTACTGCTATCTTGCTCATACATAATAACCCTTAAATGCTTGTCATTTAACATTTTCTGGTTCCAAGATTTTGGAGTTTGACCAGCATTAAATAAAAATCGTCCAGGTGTAATCAAAATACTTAAATCAGATAACTTATAAGCTAATTCCATAAAGTTATGATATATCGGTTCATCACGAGTACTTTCACCTTGAGCTTCCGATTGATATGGCGGATTCCCGATTACAACATCAAATTTCATATTATTAAATAGCCCCTCAATCTTTTGTGCTTCTTGATCAACATCTTTTTTCGAGTCTTCAACAATATTGTCAACAAATTCAATGTTTACATCCATGTCATGATAACCAACCAGGGTCCTGCGGGCAATTGCCGCTGCCATCGGCGTCTTGGCAATCACGAAAATGTTCTCGCGCAGAACACGCTGCCAGATCATCAGCTCATCTTCAAGGCTAAATTTACCAGCAGTATCATTGTTCAGCTTCTGATATTCACGCCAGTAAATTGACATCGCCGCGTACAGCGGGTAAAGACCGGTCTTGGCATTGATTTCCAGGATATGGCTATTCTCAGAAAAGATTCTGTCGGTATACTCGGTGTGAATCCAGTGGTTGGCCCGCTTACCCTCAAAAGTGGTGTACTGATATTTATCATCATAAAAGCAGTAGCCACCCAGGGTCATGCCTAACTGCATGTTGACCACGCGCCATGGCGTCAAAACCGTTTCCTTGTCGGGATTGCGGAAGGTGCCAAAGATTTCTGCCAGATGCTCAACGCGGTTAATCGGATCTTCCCTGTCTAATTTCTTAACGCGCTGCCGGATAATCCTGCCGGCTTCAATAAAGACGTCTTGGTCATAGTACTTGCTGAACTCATGGAACAATTCCTTGGTCACGCCTTTTGGCATGAACTCTTGCCACGATTTATCGTCCACCTGATCAATGAACTTGCGAATATTAACATCCTCGTCTAGTTTAACGTCCATTCCATAAATCATCATTGGGATTCGAATTGAAATCGACCGCAGAATGGAAACCATCGTTTTTCGCTGCTTCTTCAACTCTTTCATCTTATCAATAGCAGCTTGTTCTGCCTCTGTCCGTTGCCGCTTTGGCTTCTTTTCGCCTCGAAGGGCACTATCATACTCTTCCTGGTCAAGTCCCTGACTATTAACGTTAATCTTCTCGGGCTTCTTTTCGGCTTTGGTTGTTCCCACGATGGCCTTTAGGTTGTTAAAGGCTTCGAGGTCCTTTTCCTGTAGCATTAACAGGGCATCACTGTACAGGGAATCGTCATCAAAGCCGGTGCGCACAGCCTTTTCGGCGTATACACGCTTAATCTTAGCCAGAAGCTTATCCACTTTATAGGGTTTCATCCCTTGACCGGATTCACCAATAATCGGCAAGAAGTTGAGCAATTCTCCCATCTTGGCCTTTTGGACACTTGATGTTAACTTGCCCACACCCGTGTTCAGCTTGGTTGAAGCAGCCATTATTTTTAGCGCACGGTCGGGCGCAAAGTCAAAGATGTAGCAATTTGTCTTTTTGCCAAACGTTGGTGACGAGTATGGCGTCTGTGCCCGAAAGGCGGCCTGCAGGTACTGCATCGCACTATTGGTGTTGGACAGGAAGACAACACCGGTCCACGGCTTAATGGTAACGCCCGTAGTTAATTTGCGCACGGTCAACGTAATTGTCTTAGTAGCCGCCGGATCGGGACCGATGGCATCATTGACTTGTTTGATATCGCTTTCAGAAGTAATACCGCTATCGTCTTCACCACTAACATTGCGAACCACGTTCACAATCTGATAATCAATGCCAAAAACCGGGTGTTGCTTTAGCAGTTGCTCTAGCGCGTTGGCCTCTTTCACGCCTGGCAGAATCCACAAAGTATGACGCAGCCGCGCACGAAATTCCTTGGTAGAAAACGGATAGTTGGTTTTCTTATCAGGCTGAGTAATATTGTCTAAGAAGTGCCGCACCTTATCTTCGTAAACAAACTTTCCCTGGTCATCAACCTTGAAGAATTCCTTGAAGTTGAACGAGTGCGTTTCATCCAAGAACTGTGCTTCCTTGAGTTTTTGATTCATTTCGAACGTATACATCGAAACCTTAGGCAGGCCATCATACGGGTTAGGCTCATCCGGATGAGCCTTATTCCAAGTATACTTGGCTTTCTGCTCCATGACGTAATCCCAGGTATAGGTCGTATCTTCATCATATTGATCAAGAATGTTAAAGGGCGTGCCCGACAACTCTAAGAGCTTGGTGTGACCCTTCTTAACAACTAAATTAGTAACGTTTTGGGCCAGGTCGGTCTGCGTACCTTCGTGTGCCTCATCGACTATTACTAAGTCCCAGTCAGTCTCAAATAATTCCCGGTTTTTGTCGCCGGCAGTGCCACCCACAGCCTTTGATCCACGCAAATCCTGCAGACTGGCAAAGTAAATAAAAGGCTTGTCGCTCTTTAAAAGGTAGTCAAAACTCTCTCCTTCCTTCTTGGAGCCGTATAAATACCCTTCTTCAGCCATGCCCAGCTTCTGAAAGTCATTAAACCAGCCCTCATCAACAACAGGTCGATGCGTCATAATCAAAACGTGCCGGTACTGTTCATCCTTTACCAGCTGCAGGGCCGACAAGGTCTTGCCAAAACGCATTTTGGCATTCCAGAGCATTTGGTCATGTTTCTTAAACGCCTTCTTCGTCTTCTTAACCGCTTCTTCCTGCTCGGGGCGCAGAACTATCTCGATACTTGTGTTATTTGCAGCGGGCTCATCGATTGACTTGCGACCCTCTTTGACGGCCTTAATGGCAAGCTTGGCGGTATCAAGATCGGTCTCAAACCATTCTTGACCCGTTCCCATCTCTTTTTTCTTGATGCCTGAACGCAATAAAACCTCATGCACATCATAATCACGGAACCAGCTTCGATCAAACTTGCGATAGGCCAATTCTGCCCACCCTAACTTATAAGGAACACCAGCTGTACCCATATATTGTTTGATTCTACGCTCAGCTACTCTTCTTAAATCGGAACTGTTGGGCTTGTTGTCCATCTCATAATCATCTATCGTCGCATCGCCAACTTTTTCTAAGCCAACATAAGCAGGCCATTGACCATCCGTATTGTCGCCCGTTTCAACATAGATTAGTTTGCGCTCTGCAGTCTGATACAATTTAGGATTTTGTGGTTCGACAAAATTAGCAACGTCCTCTTGGCCGTCAAAATAACTGTTAAAGAGCCATACTAAAATTTGATATAGTCCCTTTAATCCCTCTAACGCCTCAATCTTATCGTATTCCTCTAGGGTGTGGGCGGCTTTGTTACCGACAGCTTTTAATTTGTAAAGAGTATCGAGAATTTCCCTATCTGCCAGATTTTTGTACCTTAACGTACGCAAATTATCATTAAGGGTAGCACGTGCATCGACATCCACGTAGTTTAAATCCAAGACCATCGCAACAACATTTTCAATAATTTTGCGGATTGATTCAAATTCATTGCCAAATTTGCCAATAGCGTATAAGTCCTCGGCATCCTTAGCAGCATCATACAAAGTTTGCGTATCCAGATCTTTGGTTAAAAATTCAAAGTTACTTTCCATACTCAATTACCCGTTTCAAAGTCTGATTCCATTTTCATATATAATTATACAAAATTAAACGGCTACAATGCAGCTTTAGCTCAATTAAATTTTAATATTGATAGATTGTAAATGAAGTAAAAAATTCTTTGGTTCAAGAATTTTGCTATTACAACGTTTGTTAAATACATTGAAATTTCTATCAAATAATCATATTTGTTTAAACTTGCGAATTACAACATAAGCAATCCAACAACAGATTTTAGTCATAAAGTTTTTATAAAGAATTTTATCAATCTTATTTTATATATTTTTATACATTGCACCATCTGAAACAAGACTTACCATGTCACAAATCCGTTTTCTATTTCTTTCAGAATTTATGATTACTATTCCATCACCAATATTTATATTTTTAGAATTATCCGCATCTACGAATAATCCATGATAAATTTTTTGAACACATATCTTTGAATCGTTGTCTCCGTCGAGTCTAACATACATTTTGAAAAGTTTATTTGTACCTATAAATTCAATAAAGCTACTACCATCAATACCAGAAATTGTGTCACTAAACAACTTGCTATTAACCATCTTTAAAGCTATAAAATATGGTATAACAAATACATTTAAAACTTCTTCTCCTTTTGTTTCAGCAAATAATGGAGTTTTTGATAATCTAGTAATTACGTTTTTAAGCGCTATATCTGTTCTACTATAGAAATGATTTAATTCCCGTAAACTAAAATCAAAATTTTTAGCAACATCTTTACAATATGAATCCAAAAGACCGTTTATCGTTGTTGGAGCACTGAGAATTTTTTTATAATAATTGCTAAGATTGGGTTCTGGAAGGTAAATTACAAAATCAAAAAATCGATCAAGATACCTATCACCATCAAATTCAGAACCATAAAACTTTTTTATAGTATTATTTAGTTCTAGCAAATTTACAGAAAATACAAAAGTTATTCTTTCATTTTCAAAATAGTGTTGAACTCTTTCTAATAATTTAACAGCATAAGTAGGACGACACCTATCTAACTCATCAATAAATATAACCAGTCGCCCATCTTGTGGTATCAATGATGACAAAACATTATTAAACTCTTCTTGAATGTTTTCTTCTGGATTGAATGAATTCAAAAATTCATGGATATTTACACCTGCTATCTTTTCTGCAGCAACCTCTAAGAGCTTTTTCCCAGCTTTAATTGCTTTAACTTTGACTTCTGATTTCAAAACGAATTCGGCAGATGCAATATTTTTTGATAAAGAAACAATTGGATCAATTTCGCTGTCATTTTGCCATGCATCAAAATATACGGTTTTATAATTTATCTTTTTAACGTCATCTATTTTCCCATTGCAAACCGTCTCTATAATAGATTGACTTTTCTTTTCATTACTTTCCATTTCATTCAAGCAATTCAGTACTAACTCACATTGTTTAACAAAAAAAGTTTTTCCTGTTCCCCACTTGCCATCAATGGCTATGGACCAAGATTCACTTTGTTCATTTAGCATCTCAATGAAATGAAGAATATTCTTATTTCTTCCAGTTGTATCATTTAAAATAGACTCAGAAATATTCTCCTTTATTGGTTGTAAATCTGTTTTTTTCATTACAGTACCTCCAGCACTTTTACTCAAATTTATACTCATTATACGAATTATATTGTAAAGCTAAAAATAATAAAAATGCACTCTTATCACTAAGAGCACATAATTTTTAATTATTCCACTTTACCCCTTCTCCAGCACCGTCACGGCTTCCACGTGCGGGGTCTGTGGGAACATGTCGACGGGGTCGATGCGGCTGAAGGTGTAGCCGTTGTCCTTGAAGGTCTGCAGGTCGCGCACGAGCGTGGCTGGGTTGCAGGAGACGTAGACGATCTTCTTCGGGTTGGTCTTGACGGCGGCCTCGATGAACTCAGGCGTCAGGCCCTTGCGCGGCGGATCAACGAAGATCACGTCGGCCTTCATCCCCTTGGCGGCCCACTTCGGCATGACCTCCTCGGCCTTGCCGGCAACGTACCGGGCGTTGTGAATGTCGTTCAGTTCGGCGTTGTTGTTGGCGTCCTTGACCGCGTCGCGCACGCTTTCGATGCCGCGCACGGCTTCGACGTGCTTGGCAACGGACAACCCGATGGTGCCGATGCCCGAATAGGCGTCAATCACCGTGTCGGTGGGTTCAAGGTCGGCCTGCTTAATGGCCAAATCATACAGGCGCGGCGTCTGCAGCGAGTTGATCTGGAAGAAGCTTTCCGGCGAAATGCGGAACTTGACGTCGCCGATCTGGTCGGTGATCTGCGGCTTGCCGAAGATCAGGTAGTCCACCTTGCCCAGGATGACGTTGGTTCGTTTCGGGTTGTAGTTCAATACCAGGCTGGTCACGCCCTCAATTGCCTTGATGTCCTCGGCCACCTTAGGCAGCTGGCGGAAGTCCTTGTGCAGGCAGACCAGGATCACCATGATTTCGCCCGTGGACTTCGAGCGGCGCACGTCCAGGTAGCGGACCTCGCCCTTGTTGTGAATCTCGTCGTAGGCCGGCACGTGGTTTGCGCGCAGGATGTCGCGCACGGCGACCAGGACGCGGTCGATCTCGGGGTCGGTCGTGAAGAAGTTGGTCAGGGGCACCAGGTCATGCGAGTGGCGGCGGAAGAAGCCGATGTCGAGCTGGCCGTCCACCTCGCGCACGGGCACCTGGGCCTTGTTGCGGTAACCGGTCTGCTCCGGACTCGCCAGCGTTTCGCCGACCTCCACGTTGTCCATGTGTGCCTTTTTAAGCAAATTGACCACCTGCGTGCGCTTGAACTCGAGCTGCCTGTCGTACTTGATGTGGGCCAGCGACGCTAGGCCCGTCTGCACCCACTCGTTGAGCTTGATATTGACGCGGTCCGGGCTTTCCTTGATGATCTTTTCGATCTTGGCAAAGGCGAAGTGCTTCTTCACCTTCAGGATCTTGGCGCTGACCGTCTCGCCCGGCAGGGCACTGGTGACGAAGACCGTCATCCCCTCGTAGTGGGCCACGCCCATCGCCTCGTATGACAAGTCGGTAATTTCTAATTCGATAATTTGGTTCTTTTCCATAATCTGTCCTTTTTTACAAACACTAGTTAACATACCTATTCTACTAGAAATCGCGGCAAAAGTAATTACCCGCGCCACCTTAAATATTGCCTTAAGGTGATTCGTTTCCCTTCACTATGCACCCTTAATATGTTAATTTAGGTACAAACATCAAAAAGAAAGGACGTACTCTATGAATAATTTTGATACTAATCCTGGCAGGCGCCAAGTCCGCTCCATTTCCGAAACCAATGGTTTTTTGACCAAAATGTACGCGCTGATGGGCGCTTCCGTGCTGATTTCGGCACTTGTGGCCTACCTGACCATGACGACCTTCCGCAGCGCCGTGATGGGCATGCCGGTCAGCATCATGTGGCTGCTGCTCTTCGTGCCCTTTGGCCTGTCCTGGGGCATCAGCGCCAAGGCCAACCGCAACCCGGTGGCCAGCCTGATCATGCTCGGTTTTCTGGCCGCAATCTATGGCTTCGAATTTGCGCTGATTGCCGGCTTTTACACCGGCTCGCAGATCACTTCTGCGTTTATCTCGGCCTCAGCGGTCTTCATCGCGATGGCCGCGTTTGGCACCTTTACCAAGCGGGATTTGTCCAACTGGAACTCCTACCTGAGTGCCGCACTGATCGGCTTTTTGGTGGCCTGGGTGGTCAACATGTTCCTGCGCAGTCCGGCCGTCACCTACATCTTCTCCTTTATCGGCGTGATTATTTTCACCGGCCTGATTGCCTCTGATGCCAACAAGATGAAGGTCATCTACAACAATTATGGTGCGCAAGTGTCGTCCAGCGGCCTCGCCGTTATCGGCGCGCTGCAGCTCTACCTGGACTTTGCCAACATCTTCTTGTTCCTGCTGGAGATCTTCGGTGGCAACAGCAGCCGCAACTAGTCACTAATAAAAATTTTATCCAACACAAAAAAGCTGTTATTCCTTGAGGAATAACAGTTTTTTTCATTTGTCGGCTATTCGCCAACGTAGAATTCAATGCGCTGCTGCAAGTTTTTAAAGGTAACAGGGCAGTAGTCGCCAATCTCGCCGTCCAGGTTGACCGGCAGCTTTTGACCAATGCTCTTGCCGAGCAGCTCGATCTGCAGGCTGCGCGTCTTGGTGTAGATGACTTCCGGATCATCAACGTGCTTGCCGTTCATGGCCAGCGCCATCAGCTTGAGCAGCTTGACCGGGTCGGCGGGCTTCACGATAATCAGCTGGAAGAGGCCATCGCTCAGTTCGGCGTCGGGCATGATCTGCTCGAAGCCGCCAATCGAATTGGTCATGCCGAGCAGCAGCATCGACAGCTTGCCCTCGTAGACGCCGTCATCGTAGGTCAGCCGCAGTTCGTTCTCGGTCAAGTGCGGCAGCATCTCCGCACCCTTGATTAGGTAGGCGGTGTAGCCCAGGGCCGACTTGACCTCGGACGGAACGCCGTAGGTCAGTTCGGTAAGCGAGCCGCAGGCTGCGATGTTGACGAAGTACTGCGTCTCATTGCTGAAGGTGGCCTGGCCGATGTCCATCTTGCGCGTCTTGTTCTTCAGAACCACCTTAATCGCGTCTGCGATATCATTGCGCGGAATGTGCAAAGCACGCGCGTAGTCGTTGGTCGTGCCCGCCGGAATAATGGCCATCTGCGGCCGCTTTTCTAAAAAAGCAATACCGTTGACCACCTCGTTGATCGTGCCGTCGCCACCGGCGGCAACAATCAGGTCAAAGCACTCGTTGGCCGCACGGGTGGCCTCTTTCTGCGCGCTCTGCGCCTCCGGCGTGGTTCTGAAGGCACTCGCCTCGTAGCCCGCCTGCTCCAAAACATCCAGGATATCGGCAACATTTTTAGGCATCTGTTCGTGACCGGACACAGGATTATAGATCAATCGTGCTTTTTTAGTCATAATTACTACCCTTTACTCAATTACTATAAAAACTTACTTACCGCTTCTGCAGTTCCTTGTTCAAGAGTTGGTTGATCACCTTAGGGTTGGCCTTGCCGCGAGTCTTCTTCATGATCTGACCAACCAGGTAGCCAATTGCCCGGTCCTTGCCGTTCTTGAAGTCTTCAACCGACTGCGGGTTATTATCAACAACTTCCTTGACCATCGGCTCCAGAACCGCGGTATCAGAAAGCTGAACCATGCCCTGGTCTTCGACGAACCGCTTCGGGTCGGTGCCGTTCTTAATCGTTTCGGCAAAGACCTTCTTGGCAATCTTGGACGAAATTGTGCCGTCCTTGATCAGCTTGATCATTGCGGCCAGGTGCTCAGGTGTAAGCTTAATGTCGGCCAGGTCGACGCGGTTGTCGTTGAGGTAACCATTAACCTGCGTGTTCATCCAGTTAGCCGCCAGCTGCGGGTCCGCACCCGCGGCCACCGTCTCGTCGTAGAAGTCGGAACTTTCCTTGGTCTGCAGCAGAACCTCGGCGTCGTAGTCCTTGAGGCCAAACTCGCCGGTATACTGCTTGTAGCGGTCTTCCGCCGTCCGCGGCAATGTGGCCTTGATCTCATCGATCCAGTCTTGGCTGATGTGGTCGGGCGCCAGGTCGGGCTCTGGGAAGTAGCGGTAGTCGGCGTCGCCTTCCTTGACCCGCTCCAGAACCGTCTTGCCCGTCGCATCATCAAAGCGCCGGGTGGATAATTGGACGCGGCCGCCGGACAATAGCACTTGCTCCTGCCGCTTTTGCTCGTAGGCTAGCGACTTGCGCACGTGCTCAAAGGAGTTCAGGTTCTTCATCTCAACCTTGGTCCCCAGTTCCTTTTGTCCCGCCGGACGGATGGAGATGTTGGTGTCAACCCGCATCGAACCCTCTTCCATCTTAACGTCGGAGGCACCGGTAAACTGTACGATCTTGCGCAGTTTTTCCAGGTAGGCATAACCCTCGTCCGGGTCGGAAATCTCGGGTTCGGAAACGACCTCGAGCAGCGGCACGCCCTGCCGGTTCAGGTCAACGTAGGAAAAGCCGTTGGTTCCGTGGGTGTTCTTGCCGGCATCCTCCTCGATGTGCATTTCGTGGATACCGATGCGCTTCTTCTTGCCGTGCACCTCAATCTCCACGTAGCCGTCACGGGCCAGCGGCTGGAAGAACTGCGTAATCTGGTAAGCCTTCGGGCTGTCCGGGTAGTAGTAGTTCTTCCGGTCAAAGTGGGTCGTGGGCAAAATATGGGCGTGGGTGGCAAGCGCCACCATGATGCCGAGGCGGTAAACATCCTTGTTCACGTACGGCAGAACGCCGGGCATCGCCCAGTCGATCACGTTGGTTTCCGTGTTTGGCTTGGCACCATAGCTTACTGGTGAAGGTGAGAAAATCTTACTCTTAGTTTTTAATTCGAAGTGAACCTCGAATCCAATCGTTGATTTAAAATTCATCAATTAATCCTCCATTCCAGCTGGTGTCTGTTCGTAAAACTTGTTGGCGCGTTCGATGAAGTCGGCCACCTTGAAGATGCTGCCCTCGTCAAAGCGCTTGGCCATGACCTGCAGGCCGACGGGCATGCCGTCAACCAGGCCGGCCGGCACGCTGGCCGCCGGAATTCCCGCCAGGTTGGCCGAAATCGTCAGGATATCGTTGTTGTACATCTTGATCGGGTCGGAAATCTCGCTGCCGATATCAAAGGCCGGCGTCGTAGTCGTTGGCCCGACGATGACGTCGTGGTCGTTAAAGATGCGGTCGAAGTCTTGACAGATCAGCGTCCGCACTTTGGACGCCTGCCTGAAGAAGCGGTCGTAGGAGCCGGCCGACAGGGCGAAGGAACCGAGCATAATCCGGCGCTTGACCTCCTCGCCAAAGCCCTCGGAGCGTGACTTCACGTAGACGTCGAGCAGGTTCTTGGCGTCTTTTGACCGGTAGCCGTAGCGAATGCCGTCAAACCGCTGCAGGTTGGAGGAAGCCTCACTTGAAGCAATGATGTAGTAGTCCGGCACGACGTACTTGGTCAGCGGCAGGGAAACTTCCGTGATTACGGCACCGGCGTCCTTCAAGACGTCGATCTGCTTTTGAATCACATCGTGCATGTCGCCGTCAACGGCGTCCATGTATTCCTTGACCACGGCAACGCGCAGGCCCTTGACGTCCTGGCCGATAAACCGGGTGAAGTCGGGCACGTCCCGCGTTGACAGGGTAGAGTCGTGACCGTCGTGGCCGGCAATCACGTTCAAAACCTGGGCGGAATCCTTGGCCCGCTTGCTCATAACGCCGATCTCATCAAGCGATGAGGCAAAGGCAATCAGTCCCCAGCGGGAAACGCGACCGTAGGTCGGCTTGATGCCAAAGATGCCGTTGAAGGCGGCAGGCTGGCGGATTGAGCCACCGGTGTCGGATCCCAGGGCCGCTACCACCTGACCGGAGGCAACCGCAACGGCGGAACCACCGGAGGAGCCACCAGGCACCTTGTCCAGGTTCCACGGGTTGTGGGTGATGCCAAAGTAGGAGTGCTCGGTTGATGACCCCATCGCAAACTCATCCAGGTTGGTCTTGCCCACAAAGGTAGCCTGGGCCTTCTTCAAGCGCGCGACAACCGTTGCGTCATACACCGGCATGTAGTTGTCCAGGATGTGACTGGCCGCGGTCGTCTTCACGCCCTTGGTAATAATGTTGTCCTTGATTGCAATCGGAATCCCGGCCAGCTTGTTTTGATCAAAGTCCAGGTCTGCCGCCGGCTTGGCGTCCTCCTGCACCGTGATCCAGGCGTTCAGCTTGTCATCGGTCTCCTTAATGTTTGCAACCGTATCCTGGGCCAGTTGGTCGGCGGACAAGTCGCCCTGGACCAATTTTTTATTTAATGAGTCAATATCTTCATTTAAATAGTTCATTACTCGTCCTCGTCTTTGTTAATAATCACAGGAACCTTGATGAACCCGTTCGCTTGCTCAGGGACATTCTTCATTAATTCGGTCCGGTCCTGCCAGTGTTCCGGCTTGTCTTCCCGGAAAACCGTGTCGCGGTCAACCACCTGGACGGTCTCCTCGACGCCCGCGGTGTCAACCTCGGACAACTGGTCGGCCATGTTGATGATGGACGCCATTTGCGCGGTCACCTGCCCGATGTCTTCTTCATTGATTGCAAGCCGCGATAAAACCGCAACGTGCTTGATTGTGTCTTCTGTGATTTCCACAAAAATACCTCCTTATTCACCGCCATAAATATGGACTTGATAACTACTGTCGCCCGTTTCCTTGGCAACCAGGGCCTGGATGTCGTTAACGGAACCAATCTTTATTTCAATCGGCACATCATTTGCCAAATATTTCTTCGCCGTCGAAAGGACCAGCCTGGTAAAACTCTGCACCTGCTCGTACCCGTAAAACTGGGTCGTGATCGCAATGTTTTCCTGGGCCAACTTGCCGTTTTCGTAGCGCAGGCTCGCGGTCACCCCGCTAATATTAGGAAAATAATTCTGAATCGATTCTTTAAAACTATTGAAGCTCGACGCGTCGTTGCTGTTGATTGCCTTCTTATTGCCAATCGTTGGCAGCACCTGGGCCTGGGTGGCAATAGTTTTCCATTTAGTTATTTTACTACTATTAGCAGCCGCTGTCCCGCTCAAAAAGTAAGTTCCGGAAACCAGCGCGTCGCGGCTTTCCTTGGCAAACAGCCCCACCGTGATCGGCACGTTTTTGAGAGCCTTCTTCTTGCGCAGGCGCGCCACCACCTGCTGGGCCACGGCCTGGCCGTATTTTTGCTGCTGCGTGCGCGTAATCGTTCTCTGATATTCGGGGCCGTCCTTGGTCTTTTGGTAGTAGTCAATCGAGTTGAGGGCAAGGCCGATGCTCATTCCGCCGACGTGGTAGGATGAACCGGAACCGGTCAAATAATCCTGCTCGACAATCTCTTCCAGGTAGTAAGGACGGTAGTCCTTCTTCTTGCCCGCTGGCGGGTTGAGCCCGGCCGGGTTCGCCTTGGACTTGCGCGCCAACCAATCGTTGGCAACGCTGGTCGTGATGTACTGTCCCTCCTGAAAAACGTAGGAATTGGTCGAGTACACGCCCTTCGAAATCTGCACGAGCCCCCGTTCCAATTCCCGCGTGTCGACCGAGTTATTGTTATTGGTCGCGGTCAGGCCCGCAATCGGACTGGTGACGTAGCGGCCGTTTTTTAGGAGCACCGTGTAGCCGTTAGTGCCCGTATCGGTCGTCTGATAGGTTTTAGTGGTCGAATTGGACGAGGTTTTAGCGTTGTTCGCCAAGTTGGAATTTTTTAAATTGCCACACGCAGTCAGGCTCAAGGCTGCCCCCAAAATCGCCAATATGTGCAAATACTTTTTCACTTTTTTGTTCCTTCTACTTAACTTGGGCAATTGCCTCTTCTTCAGTCAGCAGCTGCACGCCCAATTTTTGCGCCTTGGCATACTTGGAGCCAGCGTCTTTACCGTAGATCACGTAGTCGGTCTTGCCCGAGACGGATCCGGTTACCGTCGCACCCAGCGCCTGCAGCTTCTTGGTGAATTCGCCGCGCGTGTAGTGCGCAAGCGTGCCGGTCAAAACAACGGTCTTGCCCTTGAAGTAGTTGTCCGGCACCTCTTCAGCCGCAGTGTCTGGTCCCAGATAGTCCATGTTGACGCCCAAATCCTGCAGCCTGCCAACCAATTCCTTGACCTCACCCTGAGCAAAGTAAGTGGTCAGCGACTCGGCAATCGTCTTCCCTATTGTAGCGATTGCCGCCACCTCCTGCACGTCAGCACTCATAATCTTTGACATATTTTTAAACTTTTGCGCAATCAGCCGGGCGGCCTTGGCGCCCACGTGATCAATCCCCAGTCCGGTCAGCAGCAGTTCAACCGAGTTTTTCTTTGAATTGTTGATGGCGTTAAGCAGGTTGGAAATCGCCTTGTCCTTGAAGTGGTCCAGCTGCTCCAGGTCGGCGGCCGTTAGGCGATAGAGGTCGGCCACGTTATGCACCAGGCCGCGAGCAATCAGTTGGCGCACGATCTTGGGTCCCAGGCCGTCGATGTTCATCGCCGGTCGCGATGCAAAGTGCGTGATGCCCTCCTCTATTTGGGCCGGGCAGGACGGATTGACGCAGCGCAGGGCGACTTCGTCCTGCAGGTGAATCAGCTTTTCCCCGCACGACGGGCAGGTAGTCGGGATCGGGTAGGGTTCAGCATCTTGGGGACGCTTGGCCAAAACCACTTCCGAAATTTCCGGAATGATGTCGCCCGCCTTGTGCAGCATGACGGTGTCCCCGATGCGCACGTCCTTCTGCCTGAGCAGGTCGGCGTTATGCAGCACCGCGTGCGAAACGGTAGTGCCGGCGAGCTGCACCGGATCCATGATTGCCGTCGGCGTGACGACGCCCGTGCGCCCCACGGTCCACTTAATCTCATGGACAACCGTTTCCTGCTCCTCCGGCGGGAACTTGTAGGCAATTTCCCAGCGCGGAATCTTAACCGTGTTGCCCAATTCCTTTTGCAGGTTTAGGTCGTCCACCTTGAGCACAATCCCGTCAATCCCGTACTCGAGTGCATCGCGCTTGGCCGTGTACTCATCGATAAAGGCAAAAATCTCGTCCAGACTGGTCAACTTGCGGCCGGTCTGGTTGGTGTGAAAGCCCAATTTTTGCATCGCACTAATTGCCTGGTTCTGGCTGGTGATTTCTGCCGGCGGGTTGACCCAGGTGTAAATGAACGTGCTCAGGTGGCGGTGCTTGGTCACGCTGGCATCCAGTTGGCGCAAAGAGCCCGCCGCCGCGTTTCGGGGGTTGGCAAAGGTGCTTTCGCCCTTCTCATCGCGCTCACTGTTTAATTTTGCAAACGCCTCCTTGCCCATGTAACACTCGCCACGGACCTCAGTCGTCAGTTTTGTGGGCAGCTCTTGCGGAATATCGGTGATGTAGCGGGCGTTGGCCGTCACGTCCTCGCCCACCTGGCCGTTGCCCCGCGTTGAGGCCCGGGTCAATTTGCCATCCGTGTATTCCAGGTTGATGGACAGGCCGTCAATCTTAAGCTCCACGTTGTAAGCCACCGGGTGGCCCACCTGCTTCTGCACGCGGTCGTCGAATTCGCGCAATTCCTGCTTGGAAAAGACGTCCCCCATCGACAGCATCGGCACCTTGTGGATAACCTTCGTCAGTGCGCTGTCAAGCTGGCCGCCGACGCGCTGCGTAATTGAATCCTGCGTGACCAGCTGGGGGAACTGCTGCTCGAGCTTAACCAGGCGATTGTACTTTTGGTCGTAGACGCTGTCCTCAACCTCCGGCGCGTCCCGTGAATAGTACGCATCCGCCCACTCATCCAGTTTGTCCCTGAGCGCTGCAACTTCTTTTCTGGCCTCATCAAGCGTTAAATCTGCCATTTTGCTCCTCCCGGTTAAAAATTAATTATTGCTTACCAACTCTATTATACCTTTTTAATTGGGGCAAAAGCTGCTAAAAGCCGCTTAATGCCCTTGTCCTTGAAGGCGATGTCGAGTTCCATGTCCTCGCCCTTACCGTTGACCTTGACCACAACGCCGCGGCCCCAGGACTTGTGGTCGACCTGGTCGCCGGTGTTCCAACCCTTCTTCTCCGCACCGACGGCCCCAGCGGGCTTAACGCGCGGGGTGTAGACCTGGGCGCGCGCACGCTCGTCCTTATTGGCAAACGGGGCGGTCTGCACAGCAAAATTGCCCGCGGCGAAGTTTTCCGGGACGGCGCTCTCCTGCTCTAAGTCCCGGGCGTCGATTTCCTCCAGGAAGCGTGAGGGCGGATTGTTCTGCATGCGGCCGTACATCATGCGTGAGTATGCGTTGGTCAAAAACAGCTTGCGCTTGGCCCGCGTGATGCCGACGTAGGCCAGCCGTCGTTCTTCCTCCAGCTGGTCGTCCTCCAGCAGGGCACGCGATAGCGGAAACAGCCCGTCTTCCATGCCCACCAGGAAAACGACGGGGAATTCCAGTCCCTTGGCTGCGTGCAGGGTCATCAGTGCAACCTGGTCGTCGTTGTTTTCCAGGTCATCCTGGTCGCTCAAAAGCGAAACGTCCGCCAAGAAGTCGCTGAGCACGCTCTCGTTATCGTTGTCCTCATCAAGCTGGTCGTCGAACTGCTTGGTCACGGAGAGGAACTCGTCCAGGTTTTCCAGCCGCGTCTCGGCCTCAATTGTGCGCTCCTTCTTCAAAGCATCCGTGTAGTCAAAGTCCTGCAGGATTTTTTCCGTCAGACCGGTCACGCTGTGGGTTGGCGCGTAGTTGATTGCATCGCGCAGCTTGGCCCCAAAATCGCCCAGCTTGGCACCGGCCCGCGTTGATAAGCCGGCCATGTTAATGTGGCTGAACGCATCGAGCAGCGTCAACCCATTGTCCTGGGCAAAATTCATAAACTTGTTCACGCTGACCTGGCCAATCCCGCGCTTGGGCGTGTTGACGATGCGGTTGAAGCTCATCGTGTCGCTGGGGTTGGCTACCAGTTTGAGGTAGGCCATGATGTCCATGATTTCCTTGCGGTCATAGAACTTATGGCCACCGACAATTTGGTAGGGCACGCTCGACTTTACGAAGGCCTCCTCGACTGTCCGCGACTGTGCGTTGGTACGGTACAAAACGGCAAAGTCCTTATAGGAGCGCTTATTTTCCTTAACCTCTTCCTGAATCTTGGACAGAATAAAGTGGGCCTCATCGTCCCCGCTTTGGGCCCGGTAGTAGGTCACCTTGGCCCCATCGCCCCGGTCGGTCCAGAGGTTTTTGTCCTTACGGTTGTTATTGTTCTTGATCACCGCGTTGGCCGCGGCCAAAATATGGCCGGTCGAGCGGTAGTTCTGCTCAAGCTTAACGGTCTGAACCCCGTCATCCTTGTAGTCTTGCTCGAAGTTCATGATGTTTTCCATGTTGGCCCCGCGCCAGCCGTAGATCGACTGGTCCGCATCCCCGACCACGCAGATGTTCTTGTACTGGGCCGCCAGTTCATGACACAGTTCGTACTGGGCCTGGTTCGTGTCCTGGTACTCGTCGACCAGCAGGTAGCGGAATTTGTTCTGGTAGTAATGCAGAACGGCCTGATCCTTTTTAAACAGGACCAGTGTCTGCATAATCAGGTCGTCGAAGTCCATGATCTGATCGTGCTGCAGGCGTCTTTGGTATTCCCGGTAGACCTGCGCCGCCACCTTGTCAAAGGGCGCGGAGTTGCTGGCCGCAAACGCCTTAGGCGTAAGCAGGTCATTCTTGCCGTTGGAAATAGCCGCCAAAATGCCCCGCGGTTCGTACATCTTCGGGTTGATGTTCAGGTCCTTTTCAATGTGCTTGACCAGCGTCAATTGTTCGGCCGGATCGGCAATCGAAAAGTTTCGATTGTAGCCAATCTTCTCTGCGTCGCGGCGCAGAATGCGCACGCACAAAGCGTGGAAGGTGGACATCCAGATGCCATCGGCCCGGGCACCGAGCAGCTTGTGCTCCCGCACCCGCATCTCGCTTGCGGCCTTATTGGTGAAAGTGATGGCCAAAATATTCCACGGCAGCACCCCTTTTTCTTCAACCAAGTAGGCGATGCGCCGGGTCAAGACCGAGGTCTTGCCCGAACCCGCACCGGCAACAACCAAAAGTGGCCCCGTGGTTATCTTGACGGCCTTTTTTTGCTGCGGGTTTAACCCTGTCAAAATTGCTTCTTCGCTCATTCTAATTCCCTTCGCCAAAAACTTTATAACTATTTAATTGTACCAAAAAGAAGGCAGCTTTTTTACTAGTTGCCCTTATTTGTCGAAGCGGTCGAGGTGGTACTGCTCAACCAGCTTAATCAGCTTTTCCGCGTAGTTGGGGTCGGTGGCGTAGCCGTCCTTGACGAGTGCATACGCCTGCTGCTCGTAGTTTTCAGCCGCCAGGACGTGCTTATACTGCCGGGCGTTCCAGCTCGTTCCCTTCTGAAAGAGGCGTGCGTGGGCACGGATCGAGGCCTCGTATGAGTCGTAGATCTGGAAGCGGGCCTTGACCACGATCCACTTGCCCTTCTCGTATTCCTTGGTCGTCAAGATGGCAGACGTGTTGGGGTTCGTGCCCTTGACGCCGAACAGGTTGTTATACTTTTGCGACAGGCTGCTTTGCCCGTAGTCGCTTTCCAGGCAGGCCTGGGCAATCGTGATGCTGGGCAGCAGCTCAAAGGATTTGTTGACCTCTTTGGCAATCGGACCAATCTTGTTAATAAAGGCCTTGTGCTGCCGAATAACCTTTTGCCTGGCCTCTTCGCGGGCCAACTGCTCCTGCCTAATCTGCTCGGACTGGATTGCCTGGCGCCTGTAGTATCTGAAGGCGACAAACGCGACAATCAGTAGAAAGAGAATGATAAAGGTGCGAATGATGATTCGCCCATTAGATTGTTTTCTGCCTTTGCGTTTTCTTGCCATAATTACCCTTTGCCCCTAAATCAATACTACCAGTATACCCTCTCGCAGCCTCAAATTATGCAATGTAATTAATTTTTAAAATAAAAGCAGACGTTAAACCACAAGGGCCTCACTTAGGCACAAAAAAATGGAGCTCAAAAGCTCCATTAAGTAGTGCGGGCAAGAAGACTCGAACTTCCACGATCTAAAACGATCACAAGATCCTTAGTCTTGCGCGTCTGCCATTCCGCCATGCCCGCAAACACATTCATTACTATACCCCAAAAGCGAGCCGAGTACAAGTCCTTCCGCCATATTTTTATAAAAAATAATGCTAATCGACCATCTGCTCATTCACGTAGCGTGCATACAGCCTGTGGTGTTTCATCAATTCGCGGTGCGTACCGTGCCCTGTGACCTGGCCCTGCTCAATAAAGTAAATCTGATCCGCATTCACAATCGTGGACAGCCTGTGCGCAATCACCAGCGTCGTGCGGTTGACCATCAATTGATCGAGTGCCGCTTGGACCTGCCTTTCCGATTCGGAATCAAGGCTGGCCGTCGCCTCATCCAGCATCAAGATCTGGGGATTGCGCAGAAATGCCCGGGCAATTGCCAGGCGCTGCTTCTGTCCGCCCGAGAGCTTGACGCCGCGCTCACCAATTTCCGTTTCCAGCCGGTCGGGAAAGTCGCGCACAAACTGGTCGGCGTGCGCTAACTTCAATCCGCGCCACAATTCGCTGTCCGTCAGCTTTTGCTGCAGGCCATATAGCAGGTTGGCACGAATCGTTCCGGAAAAAATCGCACTGTCTTGGGAGACATAGCCAATCTGGGACCGCCATTTAGACAGGTTAATTGCCTGGATGTCGTGCTCGCCCAGCAGAATTTGGCCACCGGTCGGCTGGTAGAAACGCTCCAGCAAAGCAAAAATAGTCGACTTGCCCCCACCGCTCGGACCAGCAAAGGCGATTACGGTATTGGGCTGAGCGACAAAGGAGACGTCCCGTAAAACCGGCTTATCCCGGCGGTAGCTGAAACTAAGATTTTGTACAGTCAAAGCTTCGTGATCCGGGGCAAAGTCATGGCCAGTCAGGCTCTTTTCCGGTGGGATATTCAAGATTGCCTGAATCCGTGCGGTTGATCCCAGCGCTTTTTGAATCTGGGAAAAGAACGTGGCAAACGTTGCCACGGGCGCAATAACATTAAAGAGGTAGAGCAAAAAAGCAACCAGTGCGCCGCTGGTCAGCGTTCCCTGCCCCACCCGAATGATCCCAAACGCCAGGATGCCCATAAAGGTAGCCGTCATCAGGGTGGTCATAACCGGCTGCAAAATTGCGGCCACACGCGCATCGGTCACGCCAATCTGAAAGATCTTTTCGATTAAATTCTTTCCCCGCTTTTCCTCAAACTGCTCACCGTTGCTGGCCTTAATCAGCCGCACGTCGGAAAGCTTCTCGCTGACCTCACCGCTCAGGGCCGCGGTCGCCGCCTGGAGCTTGCGGCCAAGACGGGCCATGATCCTCCCAATCGGCAACAGCACCAAGACCACAACGGGGACAATGGTAAACATGAGCGCCGCCATCTGCCAGTCCATCACAAATAATATTACTAGCGAAAAGAGCAGCTGAATCGCTCCGGTAATAAAATTGGGGAACTGTTCGGCGACCAGGCCCTTGATCACTTCTGTGTCGTTGACCAGCCTTGAGCTGCTCTCGCCCGCCTTGTTTTCGTCAAAGTAGGAGACGGGTAGTTTCAGCAAGTGACGCCACAGCCGGTTGCGCAATTTTTTGACCACGCTTTCCCCGAAGTAACGGAGGATAAAACCGCCGAGCGTGCCCAAAAGGAGCTGTACGGCAAAGACCACAACGATGATAAGCAGATTGGCATAGTTAAAATCATCCCACTTGCTCGTGTCCACTAAATTACGCGTCAAGAGCGGCAAAGCCAGGTTGGCGCCGCTGGTAATCAAACTAAAGAGTAGACCAACGATAAATAAGGACTTGCGCACGTTCAAACTGCTTAATAACCGCAAGAAATCACGTAATTTAACTGTTTTGTTGCCGTTCTGCGGGGACCTGTGAGTCAATCTGCTTACCAACTTTCTGTGCCTTAATCTAAAAAAAGCTTTTCATAAATTGAAAAACTTTTTCTTTTAACCTAGCTTATTATAACTCTTTATCATTATCCCAAAACTCGCGCCAAAAGTCACGGCGTGGCGGACGCATGCGCTGATTCGGGCAGGTTCCGCCCTCTGCATCAGCAGATTCGCTCCCCGGCCGGCAGCCATGGTGGTGCATGCCCCGCGCGTGGTGGCACGCCGCCCGCATCTCATCGGCAGACCAGTTGTGCTCTTCAGCCCACTTATGCCACTTGTTCATCGCCCACATGCGGTAGCTGGGATCCACAAACCTGTCTGCTTGTTCCTTAAAGTCATCGTCCCAGCCGTTGGCAATCTTCTCTAGGTAATTGCTGAGTTCTTCCTGTTCAGTGGCGCTAAGACCGTTGAAGAAGGCCGAGGTGTCCTGCTTGTTTGCCCACTCGTCGATGCGCTCGGCCTCCTTGCGGCCCGCACTGGTCAAATAGACGCGCTTGACCCGGCGGTCCTGGTCATCAGACGCACGCGTGATTTCACCCTTTGCCTCCATCTTCTTAAGCAATTCTGCGAGCGAGCCCGGCTGCAGGGCCAGGACCTCAGCCAAATAATTTTGGGTTAGCCCGTCTTCAAGCTTAAGAACCGCCAAGACCCGCTTTTGTCCTGCCAGCGGCTGCTTGTTCTGAAACATGAAGTAGCGACTTGCACGCATGATAAAGTGCAGTCGTTTCATTAAATTATCACTTGCTTGACTCATAACATGACTCCTTTGCTCTTCGCTTATTTTTAAAAAGGTTAGGTACCTAATATTATGTAAAAAGTATAGGAGCAGCGTTATTTTTTGTCAATCACTTTGCTTACCAATCGCAGCACTATTTCGTCATTTTGCCGCCTGCTTTATTAGGCGCAGGCGACCGCCGCAGCGGCCACAAACGTAGCGGCGCAAATCAACGCGGCGCACGCGCGCAAACCTATGCCCGCAGGTGCAGCAGGCATACAAATACTTCCTGGTTTGCTTGCGCCCCAGACCAATATCCGGCGCATAGCGACTTCCGCCCACGCGCTTCAGCAGTTCCTTGAAGTCCTGGTCGCGGTACCGGTAGCCCCGCCGCAGCACGTGCAGGTGATAGTGCGTTAATTCGTGCTTAATAATGCCAACCAGTGCGGCCCTCTGCTGCTCTGCTAAAAAATGGGCGTTGATTTCAATGTGGTGGTCGTGCAGGTGGTAGCGGCCCCCCCGTCGTGGTCATGCGCCGGTTGATCTTGACCTCATGGCCAAAGGGCCGGGCAAAATATTCAAGCGAGATCCTTTCGACCAGCCTCTGCAATTCTTCTTCGCTCATTTTACCTAAAAATCCGGGCGTAGAGGGCCGCCTCGGCGCGCGTCTTAATCCTGACTTTGAGCGCGGTTACCAGTTTGCGCTTCAGTGGTTTCTCCCCCTCCATCCAGGTGCCGGTGAACACATGGATCGTCTTGGAGTTTGCGGACGGATTGCACAAAACGCCATCGGGATAAACGTGAATGCCGTCCCTTAGCAGCTGCTCCTTGTTGTTGGGGATGGCCCCATACCTGTTCTTTAACAGGTCTGAGACGGACACCGTATTGACGCCCGCCAGCTGATTGTTTTTATCAAAGGAAAAGTTGCGGTCATCGTAGTAGTCCAGCATGTCACGCACAAGCGGGTGGCCCTTCTCCGCGCCAAAAACCGCCGTGAAGGGATTTGCCGGATTCTCAAAGCCAACAAAGGCCTGGTTGAAACGCAGGCTGTCTAGATCATCCAAAACCAAGACGTCCGTATCAAGGTAGATGCCGCCCATTTCACACATGGCCTTGGCCCGGATATAATCTGAAACAAAGGCCCACTTCTTGGCCTGGTATGCCTCTTCCACGTACTTGTTTTCATGGATATCGACATTCTGCTCGTTCCATTCAATAATCTGATAACCCTGCAGGTGTTTGCGCCAGGTCTTCATGCAGCGCTGGATGTTTTTCGGTTTGGGATTGCCGCCGACCCAGACGTAATGGATAATTTTAGGAATCATTTTAGCCCCTTGTAAAAAATTTCTTAAACAACAATATTATATCCTGATTAAAGTCCAACTTCATTAGGAACATGAGCACTATGTAAAGAACAAACATGATGATTGACTTGAGTGCCATATTTAAAAAGGCCGAGGAAACCAGCCGCGGAAGCAGCATGCCGACTCCCAGAACAAGTACGGAAATAAGCAGGTACTTGGGCACTTCACGGAAGGAATACTTAAAGTCATAGCCATCGCGCACGATCCACAGACGCAAAATAAGAACAATCAGCTCTGTCACCAAAATGGCGACCATGGCACCGGTCGCACCATAAAAACGATCAAGAAAGTAGCTCAGGACAACTTCTAAAACCGCTCCGATAATCAAGGGGAGGGCATAGTCCCGGTCGCGGTGATTGGCCAGTGCAAACTGGTTGGCAAACACCCCGCCAGTCGGAATCATGACAATAGTCAGGGCAAAGAAAAACATGAGCGGCGTCATCGGAATGAACTTGGGTCCAAAAAAGAACGGGACAAATTCCTTCGTGTTGGCCATGATGATAACGGCAAACAGTGTACCCAACATGACGGTCGCCTCAAGCGACTTTTTGAGGATTACCCGCTGCTTTTTCTGGCCCTCACCAGCCATCTTGGGCATGATGACCAAAGAAATACTGGTAACCACGCCTAAAACCATGTTGGCAATGCGCTGCGAGTTGTCATAAAAGGCCACTTGCGTCGAATTCTGAAAGAGACCCAAAAGCGGCTTGTCCAGTGACGTATAGATTTGGGTGGCAATCTGGGGAATTAGCAAAGTGATAATTGCTTTAATCGTTGTTTGAGATTGGTAGAAGTGCCTTACCGGACCATCCACGTAGCGGTGAATGTCAAACCAGAAGACAAAGGAACCCAGCATCGTGGAGACCGACATGATAAGCATATACTTGCCCAAGTCGCTCGGGCTCTTGACCCAAAGCAGAATCAAGATAACTGAAACTAGCTTCACCGCCGTGTTTTTCAAAACCACGCGACCGAAGGCGGCCAGTCCCTGGAAGAACCACGAGATGTCGACTTGCGCCGAAATCAGGTAGGGCACCATTAGTATCAGATAATTCCAGTATTTAACATGGAAAAGGCTCGCAGTCGCCAGCACAAGCAAAATGGTCACCAAGCCGGCTAAGGCCTGAAAATACCACAGGCCCCAGAATGCTTCCGTCAAATCCGCCTTGCTGCCGAAGGCCCGCGTCTGCGAAATTGTGCGCATCCCAATATATGAGACTGAAAGCGTACAAAAAATCATCAGGAACTGCACGATGTTGTTGACGTTGCTGTAGATGCCGTAGGTTTGGGGGCCCAGAATCCGCGACAGGTACGGCACCGTAATCAGGGGCACTAGAACGAGGAAAATCTGGTAGATGGCATTATACATAATGTTTAAAAAAGTTTTCTTCACGATTTATCCCCTTTTTACCGTTGCTTAATTAAGTCAAAAACATTGGCACAAGCGGACTCGCCCTGCAGCTGGTTGGTCAAATCAAGCCAGTATTGGCGCTTCTGCTGGTAGTGATCAGGCCCGCGCAGGGCCGCAAGCAGCTCCGCCTGCGTCTTCACGCACGGACCGGGCACGACCTTTTGGTATGGCCCGATGAGCAGGCCGCGTACCTTTTCGTACTGCTGCAAATAATTCGTAACAAAAATTACGGGGCGCTTCAAATTTAAGTAATCAAAGTAGACCGACGAAAAGTCGGTGACCAGAAAATCGGTGACCCCAAGCACCTCGTAGAGGTCACAATCATGTTGGGAAAAGTAATCATTATTGAGAAAAGCCAGGTTGGAATAGGAGCTTGCATAATTAGCCAAAAAGCGCATCTCATACGGATGGAGCTTTACCACGAGGTATTGGTGCTGCGCCTTTAGTGCATCATTCAGCTTTGCTACATCAAAATCAGGCAGGGTCAAAAAATTGCCCGACTTAAGCTGCGCCTCAACTTGCTCATCTTCCATTTCGTAACGAAAGGTCGGCATGTAGATGCCGATAGCAGCAGTTTCATCAGTTTGATGAAACAGTTCCTGGAGCAGCTGCTTCTTGGTAACGGCCGGCTTTTGCAAAAAATCAACCCGGGGAAAGCCCACTTTTTGGTATCTAGACGCTGCAATCGCGCAGCACGCACTCATCAGTGTTTCATACAAGTCTGAACTTGAACAGACAACGTCAGCATTGCGCTGCCACAATTTGGCGTTGCGGTGATTATCCCGCTGCTTGGTATTGCCCGCCATGATGCCCATCCGCTTAAGCGGAATCCCATGCCAGAACTGAATGTTAACCTGCTGCGGGTGGATCTTAAACGGTGAATGCGTCGTGACAACAAACTTTGCCCGACCAATTTCCAGCCAGGCTTGGAGCGGCAGGTGCGAAGATGGCCAGGGCTCAACCACACACACATCATAATCAGGATGATTGGCCCGCATGTATTTGGCAAACAGGTAGCCGTTTGACCCCGACCTGCCGGCACCGTTTAGAACCACAACCTTTTTTTCATTAATTCTAGTTAGTCGCGCCCCCAACTTCATCAGGCGCAGATACAACCGAAATAAAAAATTCTTCATGCTTTGATTTCCCCACTTTTTTGCTTCACTTAAGGGTACAGAAAAAGCCTGAGCAAACTCAAGCTTTTTAGCGTTATTTTTTAGTTTTTTAATGAATAAAGATTTAAAAACGCATTGCGCGAATGCATGAACGGTAAGCACAACGAACCAAACCACGCTCAACATCCACTCCTCCATTTAGTTAGACATTTTGCAAATAGCAAAAAGAGAAGACCGAAAAGTAGTCTTCTCTTTTAATCACACGGTATTAAATTTATTCAGTAGCATATTTTCCTGCCAAACGGCCGAAAGTCTGGGCATGACTGCAGGTTAATCCCGGTACTCGGTCTTCATATGAACCCCAGAAAAACCCACCAGAACAGTTGCCAGCCGCATACAAGCCCTTGATCGGATCATTGTCGCTGTTCAATACCTGCATATGGTCGTTGATTTGGAGTCCGTCTAAGGTTGCCAACAGAACGCCACTGAACCAAGCACCGTAGTACGGAGCACCCTCTACAGGGAGCAAACGCGACTTTTCCTTGCCAAAATCTTCATCAACACCTTTATTGGCTAATTCGTTATACCGCTCAACGGTCTTCACCAGCTGCTCTTTCGGCAATTGCAGCTTCTCAGCCAATTCCTCAATCGAATCTGCCTTTTGGACAAGTCCCTCCTTGATCTTCTCCTCGTTTTGTTCCTTGCGGCCTGCAACTTCCTTGTTGCCAGGCCAACCAACCCGGGAGCAGCCCAACGTATGGAATTCTGCCAGGCGATCCATGGTTTGCTCATTCCAAATCAAGACTTCCATGTTGCCCGGCTGGTGCATCAGTGCATTCATATCGAACTGGTATGGCGCACTTTCATTAAAGAAGCGCTGCCCCTTTAAATTCACCTTTAAAAACGGGAAGGAGCCAATATTGTACTGGTGATTGCGCCAATCAATTGTGTAAGTCTCCTTGCTGCTTGTTCCAACGGGCACCGCACCACGGTTGAAGATAATTGAAGCAGCTTCATCATCTTTAACTGCGCCCACTTCTAGCGCAGCCAGGATGCCAGAACCATCGTCACGTGGGCTCTGGGTGTAGCAGCACTTCTTGAAAATCGTTGGATTCCACTTCTTGAGCAATTCCTTATTTGCACCGTAGCCCCCGGTACATAGGATTACGCCCTTGGCAGCACTAATATCATAAGTTGCACCCGTCTTAGTGTCCTTGACCTGAATACCGGTTACCCTGCCCTCCTTATCCGTCAATAGGTGTTCCATTTTGGTATTAAACCTGACGTCTGTTCCAAGTTTCTGTGCATATTCAATCAGATAGTTGCCATAGTCTTTATCATCAGAATGGTCATCTTTTGTAACGTGGTGCTCGGTCGGAAAGGCCTTATTGATTAAAGTTTCATAGTGTGCATCGGGTTCACTGTAGAGGTGTTCACCGCGCGGCTTTAAAACTTTTTCTTCCAGCCAATCGGCCGTCTCGCCTGAGTGATTGAGCCAAGCCCAAATCAAGGATTGGTCTGCGTTATCCTGGGTAAAGGACGTCAGATACTGAGCCAGGTCATTTTTATCAATGTGCACGCCGGCCCTTGCCTGCGCCTTGGTATTGACCCCGCCTAGCCAATGCCGGTATAAATGCTCTACCGTACTGGTCTTATCAATAAGCAAGACCTTGGCACCTTGTTCGGCAGCAGCAGCAGCGGCAAAACCGCCCGCATTGGACCCACCAACAACAACTACATCATAATTATTATTCATCTTTTTTCTCCTAAAACATTAAAGTGGATACATTAATTGGGTCACAAAGCACCCGACAACACAAAGCATGATTGCTAGCGGCAGCCCGCATTTCAAGAAGTCATTCAACTTATAGCCCCCAGCATCCATTATTAGCGGCAGGCTATGTCCGCCAATCGGCGTTAGAAAGCTAAAGGAACTTGCGGTTGCTGCAGCTAGCACCGCCCCCCGCGGATCCAGTCCCATGCGCAGACAGGTCAGAGTCCACAGCGGTACCAGAATAGATACAGCAGCTAATCCGCCAACTAAGTTGGCAATTACCAGCGTTACCAGGAAGAATAATCCCATCATTAGGAACGGGTTGCTAATGCCCTTGGCAACGCCCGCCATTGCGTTTCCGACCATCTTGCCGGCACCAGTTGCCTGCAGCGCATCGGCTAGGCCCAGCATACCGGCAATCAGCAAGATGATGTTCAAGTTCAAGGCACCCAAAGCTTCTTTGTTGCTTAAGACGCCCGTCAAAACTAGTAGTATGGCACCGGCAATAGCAATAATATAGGACTGAACGTGAATGTATGATGACAGCACCATCAACACAATCGTTAGTGCGCTAATCATAATTCCAGCAGCGTTTTTCCCTTTAGACAGCGGTTCGGCTTTCTTGCTGACCGAATATTCTGGCGACTGCTTTTCAAGCTCGGCATTATCCTTATCTGGTAATAATTTGGGACCAATAAAGGTCATGTAGAGAATAACTACAACCAAAAAGGGTAGCCGGGCAATCAGAAAATCGTTAATGTTGACCGAAGCTTTCGCACCCAGCTTCATCATTACACTAGACCAAGACATGTTTAATGCCCCAACGCCTAAAAACCAAGCACCAGCCGCAGAAACTGCTGTCACCTCAAAAGGATACAAAATTTTGCTTCGGGACAATCCGATGTCGTCGCAAATTCCGCACAGGATTGGCAACATAATGACTAAAGCAATAGTGCCATTAGAGATAATTGCCAGCAGGGCTGCAATAATACAGGTGAAAAACGTCAACAATCTGGGCTTATCCTTGAAGCGTTTTACAAACTCCGCCGCCTTAGTAATTATTGAAGTTTTCTGAATGCCTTTGCCGAGGACAAACATGGCAGCAAAGAGCAAGACAGACGTATTAGTCACGTTCCCGAATGCCCGTTCTGGTGGCAATATTTGGAAAACAGCTAATGCAAACATTACCAAGACGCCAATCATCGAGATTGAAACTTTCCCTGAAATGAAAGCGATAATTACTGCTAACAAGATCAGCAGCGTTATAATCATTGGATCCATAATTTTCTCCTTAATTATCTTTGAAACATATGATCCCACTCATTGGACTGTTAAGATCCCTTATTTATATTTTTATAAAAATATAAATAAGAGAATTTTATAATATGTTTTGTCTCATTTTGATGCACAAATCAAATACCCCTTTCTTCTGAAACCACTCATTGATTCCGTTTACATTGTTGAGTTTATCATTCGAATAGGAGTATGATTAACGGTAAAAAGAATAGATCTATTACGAATTAGAATAGGTAAAAATGAATTCTACCCAAATTAAATGTTTTCTTTCACTAGGAAAAACGCACAATTTTACTCAAACAGCCAAAGAACTTTACCTGGCTCAGCCTACGGTTTCTAAAAATATTCATAATCTAGAAAAAGAAATTGGCATCCAACTAATTTTTCACGACCACCGGAAGATTTGTTTAACCGAGGAAGGCAAATATTTCCACGAAGTGCTTTTAAAAGTTGCCGCAGACATCGATAATGCACTTCAAAAGATCAAAAAAAGTGAGATATCAAAGCAGCGCACCATTTCACTCAGTTACTCCGGCCTTCCCTTTGAGAAACAATTTTTGCCGGTTTTTATTCAATTAATGCAGCAAAAAAGAAAATGGTCCGTGGATCTTAAACCGATTAGTTTAAGCAAGTCGGACTTTAAAAACATGCTTGATAATCAGCAAATTGATTTTATGATCTATCAGTCAGACTTCTTCAATGATGACAAGTACCATTTTTATCCAATGATGCGTGCTGGCTTTTCCGTAATTATTCGTCGGGACAGCCCCCTGCAAAAGTACGCTAAGGTTCCGTTGCAGAAACTGAATAAAAAAATATATTTATGGGACAGCAGAATTCCGCTACAATCCGTTGCACAACTAAAAAGAGCAATAGAAAATGTTCATACTGCTTCTAAAATAGAAATCATCCACAAGGTTTCCGTGGCAACCATGTTAGTGCAGGCAAACGATGGAATAGCTATTGTTCCAAGTTTTGCATACGACCGCAGTAACAATGAGGTTTATTACCGCTTTTTAGATTGGGATCATTATACAGCGTATGGCCTTGGCTGCTTGCAGGAAACGCAAAAGGATCCGTCCTACCAAGACGTAATAGTTAATATGCAAAAGGCAATTAATTTCACTAAAGAAAAATGGAACGGTTAATGCTTGTCATAATATTTTTATAATACTGCGGGCGGCCAGTCCGTCCAACTTGACTAACTATTCTTATTAAAATTTGCAAAAAAGCACCAGAGCAAGAATGCTCTGGTGCTTTTTCAGTTTGCTAGCCGATAACTAAAGAACCTGGTCGTAAAACAACTACCCATAGCTTTACGACAAGCGCCTGCCAATTGCGTTGCCAATCACTGACAACGTGAAGCAGACGATGAAGTATAATACGGCTAGCGCCGCAAACATCGGCAGAATATAGTTGGCATTCTGCCCGTAAATTACCTGTGCGTGCTGCATCATTTCTGGCACCACGATGATCGTTGCCAGCGACGTGTCCTTAATCAACGAGACGAATTGACTGATAATTGTCGGAATCATATTTTTATAGGCCTGGGGCAAAACAACATGCCAGAGCGCCTGGATAAAGGACATGCCCGTTGATCGCGCGCCCTCCATCTGGCCACCAGAAACTGACTGGATCCCAGACCGCACGATTTCCGCAATCATGCTTGACTCAAACACCGTCATCGCGATGATGGCGGCCGGAATCGTTTCCGGCCGTAAACCGAAGTTTGGTAGACCAAAGTAGGTGAAGAAGATAATCAAGAGCAGTGGAACATTGCGGATAATATCAATTACGAAGCCGATGATTTTTGACAAGTATCTGATTTTGGAGTACCTGATAATTCCCAAAATTGACCCTAGAATGAAGCTCAAAACAACCGAGATCACTGAAATATAAATAGTCACCCAGAGGCCCATCAATAAAAAACGAACATTAAGCCATGAAAAGGCGTTAATCCAATTTTGCATTTTGCTTCACCTCCTAGGCTAATTTCTTTTCCAAGTACTGCATGTAGTAACTCAGCGGCAAGGTAATAATGAGGTACAAGACGCCAATAACCAGGTAGCTATTGATCGTATCAAAGGTCGTCGACGCTATCGAATTGCCCTGGTACATCAGATCAAAGCCGGCAACAAACGCCAATACCGATGAGTTCTTAACTAGATTAACAAACTGATTGCCCAACGGTGGAATTACAATCTTAAAGGCCTGCGGCAGGATAATGTAACGCATCGCCTGCCAGTAGGTCATGCCTGTGGATCGTGCGCCCTCCATCTGGCCACTAGAAACAGATTGTATTCCCGACCGGATCGTCTCGGCAATAAAGGCTGAAGTGTAAAGCGTGAGCCCAATCGTCCCGGCAGTAAAGCCATTGATTTTGACAACGTACATTGGGATCACTAAATAGAAGAACATGGTAATAACGAGCAAAGGAATGTTCCGCAAAATTTCCACGTAGGCGCGGCCAATTATCCGCATTGCTTTGCTTGGGACCACTTCCATAATCGCAAACACTGTTCCAATTATCAAACTAAAGAACAGTGCTATTACGCTTGAAAGGACGGTCCAACCCAAGCCAACTAACAGTTGACCACTAAATTTGGTAAAGATATTAATCATTGGCGATACAACTCCTTATACTTAAATCCCGGAACCTCGCCGAACCATTTTTTAATGAGGCGGTTGTATTCGCCGTTGTGTTGCATCTCCAAGACGGCTTGGTCTACTGCCTTGGTAAAGGACTTCTGGCCCTTATTGACGGCTACACCATAAGGTTCAACAGTGAAAGTCTTGCCGCGAACTTCATAACCAGGATTTTGGACAGCCAGGCCAAACAAAATGCCATTATCGGTTGTCAGGGCATCGCCCTGACCAGACTTGAGCGCGTTCATGGCCTGTGCATAGTCCTGCAATTCAATTACCCGCGCCTTCGGTGCCACCTTTTTAATATTCTGCACCGAATTAGCACCGACAACTCCGATCACGGTTTTTCCATTTAAGTCATTAGTACTCTTGATTGGTGAGTTTTTAGGCACCAATAGCGATTGGCCTGCATCAAAATACGACTTGGAAAAAGAGATGGTCTTCTTCCGTTCAGGAGTAATTGACATAGTTGCAATCACTGCATCAACATTACCATTTTTGAGTAGCGGCACTCGTGATTGCGAGGTCGTCGTAACAAAAATTGCCTTACCCTTGGGGCCCAGAATATGCTTGGTGATATGCTTGGCCATGTCGACGTCAAAGCCCTTTTGTTGTCCATCGCGCACGTCAATCAAACCAAAGAGTTTAACATCGCCTTTAACGCCCCAAGTAATGGTGTTAGCCTGCTCAACGTTCTCTAGGACAGACTGGTCGTTTAGACTCTTACCACAGCCAGTCAAAAAGAGCACCCATACCAGTAAGGGAATTAGCCAAAATTTCTTTTTCATGATTGCCCCCTTAATGTGAGATAATCTTACTCAAAAATTGTTGTGCTCGCTCCGTCTTAGGCTGCTTGAAAAAACTCTTACTATCATCATCTTCAACGATTTGTCCCTTGTCCATAAAGATTACACGATTGGCAACTTCCTTGGCAAAGCCCATTTCATGAGTCACAATCAAAGAAGTCATGCCACTTTCATTGGCGACCTTTTTGATAACCTGCAAAACGTCATCAATCATTTCCGGGTCAAGGGCAGAAGTTGGTTCATCATACAAAATAAGCTTAGGTTGCATCGCCAGCGTTCTGGCAATCGCTACCCGTTGCTTTTGCCCACCGGAAATCTGTGAAGGCATGTTGTGGGCCCATTTTTCCAAACCAACCATTTCCAGTAGCTTAATTGCTCGTTCCTTGTTTTCTTTTTCCGGTATATGGCTAACAATACGTGGAGCGAGCATGATATTTTCAAGCACATCCTTGTTCTTGTATAAATTGAAGTGCTGAAATACCATCCCGACGTCACTGCGCAGGATATTCAGGTTGGTCTTGGAATCAGAAAGGTCGTGACCGTTTACAATTAGTTGTCCCTCCTGGATTGACTCCAGACCGTTTACCGTACGGACTAAAGTACTCTTACCGGAACCCGATGGCCCAATTAAGACCACCGTTTCTCCCGCGTCAATTTCTAAATTAATGTCGTGTAGTGCATGAAAATGGCCATAATATTTTTGCACGTCATGAAATTCTATCATCGACATTCTTATCGCCCCTTTCATCTTTATTGTAAAATCACAATAAGTTGTTGAATCTATTTTACTATAGTCGTTAAGATTTTTAAAAGTTATGCATAATTTTTTACCAAAAATTATATAACGATTTTCCGTAAAGGGCGGATAAAACGCACACCAAAGTGGCAGAAAACCAGCAAAAAAGCACATCAATGAAGTGCTTTTGGTTAAATATTATTTTTTACCTGCTTTACGCTGGCCAAACTTGACTACTTCAACAATGACAATCATGCCGATCCCTGCACCGAGGACCGTCAGCCACTGCGGACCATCCAGCTCGGTAACATCGAAGAACTTGGTCATAAAGGGCAATTCAACTGCCGCCATGACAAGTGCGGAAATTACGATTGCCCAGTTGAACCACTTGTTAGCAAACGTGCGCTTGGAAAAAAGCGACTGGTGGATATACTTGGAATTAAAGGCGTGGAAAAGCTGGATTAAGCCCAGGGTCAAGAATGCCATCGTCAAGGCATCACCATGCTGCAGGCGCGCATTTCCAACGTGCGGTCCCAGATTCAGGCCCAGTTGGTAAGTCGTCAACACGATTACGCCTTCCAGGATACCCTGGTAAACAATCGAGCTCGAAACCCCGCCACTGAAAAAGTTTGACTTTTTGCCGCGTGGCATGCGTTTCATTATTCCTTTTTCAACGGGTTCAAGGCCCAGAGCAATTGCGGGCAGCGTATCCGTGACCAGGTTGATCCACAATAACTGCACCGGTGCGAGAATATCCCAGCCCAGCATCGTCATCATGAAGACGGTCAGAACTTCACCCACATTGCAGCTCATCAGGTAAAGAATCGCCTTCTGAATATTGCTGAAGACCTTGCGCCCTTGCTTGACCGCTTCAACAATGGTTGCAAAGTTGTCATCCGCCAAAATCATGTCGCTGGCACCCTTTGATACTTCGGTGCCCGTAATGCCCATGCCAATCCCGATATCAGCCTGCTTCAGACTCGGCGCATCATTAACGCCGTCACCGGTCATTGCCACAATCTTATTTTCAGCTTGCCAGGCCTTGACAATGCGCACCTTATGTTCAGGTGATACCCGGGCATAAACGCTGAAGTCACGAATATGATCCTGCAGGTACTTGTCGCTAAACTCATCCAGCTGCGCCCCGGTTACCACGCGTTCGTCCTGGCCCGGCTTCAGGATGCCGAGTCGCTCAGCAATCGCCTGTGCTGTTACCTGGAAGTCACCTGTGATCATAACCGTTCTAATACCGGCTTCGTGCGCCTCAACAATTGCCTCCTTGGCTTCAGGTCTTTCCGGATCAATCATCCCGACTAACCCCGCAAAAATCAGATCATGCTCAACGGAGTCGGTGGTTGGTTCATCATATAGCTGCGGGGTGGTTTTATACGCTAAAGCCAGCACGCGCAAAGCCTTTTGCGCCATCTTCTTGTTAGCGGCCATGATCTTTTCTTTTTGCTCACCTGAAATTGCCTCAACGTGGCCGTTGAGTTCAATGCGGCTAACGCGCTTCAGCAATTGATCCGGTGCACCCTTGACCGCTACAAAATACTCTCCGCCGGCCTGATTAACCGTGCTCATTAACTTGCGGCCTGAGTCAAAGGGTACTTCCTGCAAGCGTTTGTGTTCGTTAATCAGCTGCCGCACGGCAATTTTTCGGTCAAGTGCATACTGGATCAACGCCGTTTCGGTCGGATCACCAAGCAGCTGGTCATTATTGTCCAATTTAGAGTCATTGGCTAGGACCATTGCCCAGAGTGCGTGGTTGTCCGGAGACACTTCCTGGCTGGCAGGATGAGATTGACCGTCATAATAAAGCTGCTCGACCGTCATCTTGTTCTGGGTCAGCGTTCCCGTTTTATCCGAACAAATAATGTCGGTTGCACCCAGGGTCTCCACGGCTGGCAGCTTGCGCACAATCGACTTGTGGGCAGCCATCACCTGTGTACCCAGAGCCAAAATGATGGTCACGATTGCCGGTAAGCCCTCAGGGATTGCAGCTACAGCCAGTGAGACTGCTACCAAAAACATGTCAATTGCCAACTTGTCAGTTGGTTCGGTGCCTGCCTTGGTGAAAAAGCCGACGACAAAGACAACCGCACAGATCAGCAAAATCATGATGGTCAGCGTCTTGCCCAACTGGTTCAAATTACGCTTCAAAGGCGTATCGGTTTCGTCCGCGTTGTTCAGCATGGTCGCGATTTTGCCGACTTCCGTCTTCATCCCAATCTGCGTGACGATTCCTTCCCCGCGCCCATAAGTCACATTGGTGTTGGCGAAGGCCATGTTCGTCTGGTCTGCCAGAGCGACCTTATCCTGATCGATTGCCGCGCTTTCTTTATCAACTGGAACTGACTCGCCCGTCAAGGCAGATTCTTCCACCTTCAAGCTTTTGGAAATGGTCAGACGCAAATCTGCGGGCACAACGTCACCCGCCTCAAGCAGAACAACGTCCCCTTGGACCAACTCTGTACTCGGAATTTCTTCCACCTGACCGCCGCGGCGGACATGGGCATTGGGCGTTGCCATCTTTTTTAAGGCATTGATGGCCTCTTCTGAACGTGTTTCCTGAAAGACGCCCAGAACGGCGTTGAGGATGACCACGATCATGATGATAGCCGCATCGGTCCATTCTTGGGCCACAAAGCCAGACAAAAGCGCAGCAATGATTAAGACAATAATCATGAAGTCCTTAAATTGGGCCAGGAATCGTTGCCAGATGCTTACCTTTTTTGCGCCGGCCAGGCTGTTGGGACCATCCTTTGCTCTGCGCTGGCGCACTTGCTCCTGGCTCAGGCCGCTAGCAGTATTTGTTGCTAGTTCCTGCTCCACAGCCTTAACGTTTACCTGATAAAAATCGGGCGTCATTTTGACCTCCTAGTAATAAAAAAGAGACTCGTATGACTAATACACACAAGTCTCACAAATTAAGATAAGTCCAGAAGTATTCCTTCGGTTGTTGGGCTTATCGCAAGTAATTGCCGTTACTCCCTTGATGAAGTCTATTATAAATAAAGTTGTTTGCTTTAACAAGCAATAATTTTAACCATCGCCTATTCTGCCCCGCGCACCACAAATGATACGGGCTGCTAGTATAGGCTAGATTCAAGCCCTTCACCGCTAGAAAAGACCACGTCCTAGTTTAAGCCCGTCCATTTCCAGCTGGTAACTTCGGGCATATCCTTGCCGTTGTCACGGATATATTGGTGGTGCTTTGCAAGCATCTGGTCCATCCGGTCCACAAAGCCCGCACTCTTAGCGGCCATGCGCGGAACGCTCAAGATGGCATCCTTGGCCAGGTGGAAGCGGTCAAGTCCGTTGACCACCCGCATGTCGAACGGCGTCGTGATGTCGCCCTCTTCTTCATAGCAGTGGATGTGGATATTGCTCCGGCCCCGCCCGAACCAGATTGACTGCATCATTGCCTTGTAGCCGTGCCAGGCAAAAATCACCGGCACGTCACTAGGGAACAACTGGTCAAACTCTTCGTCCGAAATGGCCTCAAGGTTGTCCTTCGTGTTCATCAGCTTCATGATTTCCACGACGTTGATGTAGCGGATCTTCAGGTCAGGGAAACTTTGGTGCAGCAGGTCAATTGCCGCCAGTGATTCCATGGTCGGCTCCGTTTCTGTAGAAGCAAAGACCACGTCGGGCTTGCTGTTTTGGTCAGTTGACGCCCAGTCAATATACGATAAGCCGTGGTCAGCAAGCCGTGCAGCCTCAGCAACTGAGAACCACTGCGGCCGCGACTGCTTAGAGGTGACCAAAATATTGATGCATTCCCGTTCACTAAAGGCCTTTTCAGAGACGGCCAAGAGTGAATTGGTGTCTGCTGGCAGGTATTCGTGCACGAGATCCGGCCGGTTCTTTTCGTACATGTGAGTCAGAATGCCCGGATCCTGGTGCGTGTAGCCGTTATGATCCTGCTGGAAAACGGTTGACGTTGCAACAAAATTGAGGGATGGGTAGTCCTTGCGCCAGTATTGCTCCTTAGCCTTCCTTAACCACTTCATGTGCTGGGTCAGCATCGAGTCGACCACCCGACCAAACGCCTCGTAAGTGGCGAAGAAGCCGTGGCGGCCGGACAAAACGTAGCCCTCAAGCCAGCCCTCATCCTGGTGCTCGGACAATTGCGAGTCGATCAGACGACCACTCGGAGCCAGGTTTTCGTCATTGGGATCGTGAATCGAACTTTCCCACTGCCGCTTCTGCTCATCAATTAGTTTGAACAGGCGGTTGGACTTGGACTCATCCGGACCAAAGCCACGGAAATTATGCGGATTAAGTTCGGCGATTTCGTTGAGGTACTTGGCCCATTCAGTCATATCCTCGGCCTCAATTGAACCCGGTTGGTCGAACTTGAGCGCATACTTGCGGTAGTCCGGCAGGTTCAAGCGTTTAGCATCCCGGCCGCCGTTTGTGATTGGGTTCATTGCCATCCGGCTCTCACCCTGAACATTGTCTTTGGTGACGATTTCCGTAGGCACGCCATTTTCGTCGAACAATTCTTCCGGCTTGTAACTTTCAAGCCAGTCAATGAGCATGTCCTTGTGCTCCATGTCATCCTGCGCAACCGGAATTGGAATCTGGTGCGCCCTAAACGAGTTCTCGACCGGGTTGCCGTCAACGTCGACCTTAGGACCGGTCCAGCCCTTTGGTACGCGGAAAATGATCATCGGCCAGTGCGGCAGTGATTGATCATTATTTTCCCGAGCATTCTTCTGGATTGCCCTGATCTCTTCAACCACCGTATCCATCAAGCGGGCCATTTCCTGGTGCACCTGCATGTGGTCCTTGTAACCATCAAATTCACCGCCCTGGTAAGCAGAAATAATGTACGGGTGCCAGCCCATGCCCTCGAAGTATTTGGTTAATTCCTCGTCTGTCATCCGCGAAACAATCGTCGGGTTGGAAATCTTGAAGCCGTTAATCTGCAAAATTGGCAAGATGGCGCCGTCCTTCACCGGATTAATAAACTTGTCACTGAACCAACTGGCAGCCAGCGGGCCGGTTTCGGCCTCCCCGTCACCAACTTCAACCGCAGCGATGATGTCCGGGTTATCCAAGATCGCACCGGTGCCGTGGGAAACGGAATAGCCTAATTCTCCACCTTCATGCATCGAACCCGGTGTCTCGGGAGCCGCGTGCGAAGCCGATCCGCCCGGAAAGCTGAAGCGTTTGAACAACTTCGCCATGCCTGCTTCATCTTGCTGGATTTCCGGGTAAAGCTCACTGTACGAACCATCCAGGTAGGAATTGGATACCATTACCTGCCCGCCGTGACCAGAACCTTCGATATAAAACATGTCCAGGTCATACTTCTTAATCACGCGGTTTAAGTGTGCGTAAATGAAGTTCTGCGGCGAAATCGTTCCCCAGTGGCCGATGGGCTTGGGCTTAACCTCGCTGGCCTTAAGGTCATGCTTTAATAACGGGTTGCCCATTAAGAAGAGCTGCCCGACGGATAGATAGTTGGCTGCACGCCAGTGCGCGTCAACACTTTTTAAAAATTCTTGTGAATCATAGTCAATTGCCATTTTATTTCTCCCTTTAGCTATTAATTGTTTGATTCTACTCATACCGCTATTATAACAGTTTTTTAGCAATGTTCAACCATTTTGCTAATTGGTACGTTCCATTTTTTAAAAAGTAACAGGTATCCCGATACGTCCAAAAAATAAAACACCTTTTCTTTACATATCAGTGCTTTTATGCTCAAATGCTTATAAATGCTGAATTTTAATTGGATGTACTGAAATAATGATTAAACTATGCGGGGAAAAATGCTAAATTAAGTGAAGGAGAAGAAGATGATCCAAGCAGAACGAATCCGTAAGATTAAACAGCTCTTAGAGAAAAAACACCATTTAAGTACCAGGGAACTAGCCGCTTACTTTAATGTTTCCTTCGATACCGCTCGTCGTGACGTGCTGCACCTAACTTCAACCGGGCAGGCAACCCGCGTGCACGGCGGCTTGATTGCAAATACCGGAGACGACGTCCCCGGCTTCTTGACCAGAAGTCAAATTGCTTCACCGCTAAAGACGAAAATGGCACAGATGGCGCAGCGCTTCGTCCACCCGAACCAGTTCGACTTCATCGGCCCCTCGACCACGCTCAAGAAGCTGTGCGAGTTGATCGGCGGGATGGACCTGCAGGTTGTCACCAATTCAATCGATAATTCGCTTGAGTTAATGCACTCCCCACTGCCGCGCGTCCGCCTCCTCGGCGGAAAGGTCGACAAGGAGCACCGCTTTAATTATTCGGTTGCGGCGCTCGACACCCTGAAGCGAATGAGCTTCAACACCGCCTTTATCGGTACCTCCAGCGTCAAAGAGGACGGCATTTACCTTGCCCGAATGAGCGATTCGGAGTTAATCCACGTGGCGGCTTCCAGGGCCAAGCAGGTTGTGGTCATTGCGGAAAAATATAAGTTCGACAGTCAGAATACTTCTCCCTACATGTCAATCCCCTTGAGTCAAATCGACGTTCTCATAACGGATGTCCCCTTGCCGCAAGAGGTGCACAAAAATTTTGCACCGCATACGCAAATAATCGCGGTGCTAAGGAAGTGAGGTTATGTGCAGCTTTTTTATTGGCGGTTCAACGAGAAACCGGGAGCAGCTGAATAAGGAAGTATATCAGGAGTTGGAACAGTTTTACCGTAGTTTTTTTACCCATATCTATAATGAATTGAATATTGCCAAATACAAGCCGATCCGGGATGCAATTGGGCTCGTGCTGCGCAAGTTTGAGCAGGGCGACCACCCGCTGGACTACACCGGTAAGCTGGTCATGTACATCCAGGCCCGAATGACCCTGGACCACATACGCCTAACCAGCCAGCAGCGCAAGCTGCTACGCCAGGTGGCACAACAGACCAGGAACATTAACCTGAACTTCGTTTACACCGGCCCCATCACGGACCCCAGCCAGTTTTTCAATATTTAACTTTCTTCTTTTAGATAAAATATACCCAAAAAAGTGGACCCGCCGGTTAAGGCGAGTCCGCTTTTTTATTTATTCAAATTGACAAACGTGTTGAAGCGCATGTACTGGTAATGAATCCGCATGGTCGACACTTCAAATGGCGTGCCGTCGTCCAAAAAGAAGATGCCCTCCATGACGCCGACCGGTTCGTTTGCAGTCAGCTTGAGACGCTCCTGGTCCTCCTTGCTCGAAGGCTCAACAGTAATGTTAAGGAAGGACTTGGTGACCACCTTGTTTTGCGTGTCCTCCAGGTAGTTAAATAGTGATTTTTTCAGGTGCGCGGGCTTCAGTTCCGGCACGATTTTAATCGGCAGGTAGCCCGTTTCAATCAGGAAGGGCTGCTCGTCCAAAAGGCGCAGACGGTGAAATTCATAGACAAAGTCATTGGCGTTAAGAAAAAGATCCTGGGCGATTCCCTTCGGCGCTTTAACCACGTTGAAGTCAAGCAGCTTGATGCCCTGCGTCTTGCCCGGTATCTTCAAGCTGTCCGTTAACCCCAGGTTTGAGCCCTCGTAGCGAAAAAGCGACTGGTTCTTTAAGTAGAGCGGGTTGATGAAGGTACCGCTGCCGCGTTTTTTAAAAACGATACCCTGCTGCGAGAGCTGCTCCATCGCTCGCTTCATCGAAGAGCGACTGACCTGGTAGTAGTCCGCAAGGCTGCGTTCGTCTGGAAGACGCATGCCATCGTACTTGTTATCCAAAATATTTTGCTTAATATCGTGCATCACCGTACGATAAACGAAATCTGCCATTTTTCACCTCAACTAAATTGCCTTCTTAATTGCCGCAATGAACCACTTAGCGAAGGTATTCCGATCAATTTCAACGCCGACCTGGGCATTAGCCCGCTGACCAAAGAAGTTGTCAAAATCAATCAGCGATGCCCCGTACGCACTGGGGCTCTTGGTGTCCACGACCACGTATGCCGGCTTAAACGTGTACATGGCCGGGTTAAGAAGCATACCGACAGCCAGCGCATCGTAGATCTCACGGCCACCGTTTTCAGTCTTGTCGTTTAGACTGGTCAGTACATGGTAAAGCATGTCGCCGGTCTGGCCCATTTTTTTTAATTCCAGGAGCGTGTCCTGCGTGACGAAGGCCTGGTGCCCCAACTCAAGCGGTGCAAGCAGAATCTTGACTCCGCTTGCGAATACAATCTGGGCCGCCTCAGGGTCGCCCGCGACGTTGTACTCGCTATAGGGCCCCCAATTGCCGCGCCCAATCGCACCGCCCATGATTACCAGCTGGTCGATATTAGCCAGGTCCTCCGGAAACTGCCTGAAGTACAATGCAAAATCGGTCGCCGGGCCAATCTGCATCAGGGTGACCTTCTGCGGGCTATTTGCCACAACTTCATGAATAGCGTCCGCGGCAAGCCCCGGTTGAAGCAGCTTCCGGTCCGGTTCAGGAAAGTCATAACCGGCAAGGCCGCTCTTGCCGTGAACGTCGGAGGCGTCAATCGCCGCCCGCAGCAGGGGCACTTTTGCCCCCTTGACAACCGGCACCCTCGTCTTCAAGAAAGTTTCCAGTTTCAGGGTATTGGCCAGCGTCTTAGCGAGCGGAACGTTGCCCCAAGTGGCCGCGATGAGCTTAACGTCAAGCTGCTCGGAGAACAGTGCAATCGTGATTGCAACGACGTCGTCAATACCAGGATCAGTGCTAATAATTAAAGGTTTTTTCGTCATGGGATTTCCTCTTCATAAAAGTTTCTAAGACCATCATACCAAATCAGACGCGCAATTGCCCTTTTTTAACCACAATAAACGGGTACACCCCACCACAATCTTGCAATTGCAGCCGAATAACACCCGTTTAGCTCTTATTTCTGTTACTGATTTTTACGTCGATGTTCGATTTCGCCGTCTGCGTGAGCAATGATTACCTCGTCACAGATGCCAAGAAAAAGCCCGTGTTCAACCACGCCAACGGTATGGTCAAGGTAGTCTGCGAGGCCCAACGGGACGGGAACCGGGTCAACGTGCAGGTCAATGATATAATTGCCGTAGTGCGTGACGAAGCGCTTGCCTTGGTCCATGCGCCACTTAGGGCTCAAGCCGTCTGCTTGAAAGCGGCGAAAATTCTGCACACATGAAAGCGGCAAAACTTCAACTGGCAGCGGAAAGCCGCTAAGCCGGTCGACCAACTTGGATTCATCGACAATCCACATCACCCGCTTGGAATTAACCGCCACGTTCTTTTCCATGGTCAAGGCGCCGCCGCCGCCCTTTATCCCATCGAAGTTGGCTGCAAAGCGGTCCGCACCATCAATCGTCAGGTCGAGTTCATCTACCGCGGCCAGTTCATCGACCTTGAAGCCCCATTCTTCCAGCTGCTTCTTGCTCCTGCTGGATGTGGTGACAACTGCGGCCAGGTTCAAGCCCTCTTCTTTTCTGCGTCTGCCCAGTTCATCGATCAAATAGGCAACGGTGGAGCCCGTGCCAACACCCAGTTTCATCCCCGACTTGACCAGGCTGGCAGCCTTAACCGCCGCCCTCTTCTTCAATTCATCCTGTTCTTTTTTATCCATCTTCCATGCTCTCTTTTCACTCATTATTAATAATCCGTCATTGATTTTATTATAGCAAAAATCACCCTCAAAAAAGCAGCAAAAAAGGACAGCTCAGTCAAGCCGTCCCGCAATTATTACCACAAACTTTTATTCAGGATCGATTTCAGGTGCCTTGTTAATTTCGCTTGACATCATCCAGATCCGTTTTTCTACGGCGCTATGGAAGCCGGTCAGCATGTCATTGGTCGAGTAGTCGCCCTCTTCGTCGCTGGCTTTGATGCCTTCCTCGTAGAGCTTGTCCAGGTAGTGGTAGCCGTCGATGATCTTGCCGTAACGCTCATCGATTGACTCGTTCCAGTTGGCCTTTTCATCCTTGATCTTCGTCTTGGCCGCAATTTCGCTCAGGGTTGAAACAGGTGAACCGTCAAGCGTAATCAGCCGTTCTGAAACCTCGTCAAGCTGCTCTGCTAGTTCATCCATTACCTTGTCTAAGTATGGGTGCAGCTTCAAAAACCGGTTGCCGCGCATGTACCAGTGGTGTTGGTGGACAATCATGTGCATTTGGGTCAAATCAGCAACCAATTGGTTCAATACTTCTTTTGTTTTAGGATATTTCATCTTAATATGCCTCCATTAGATAACTTTATTAACAATTCCATCATACCAAGAAAGCGGTAATATTTCTAAAAATTTGTTTATAAAATAATATTTTTCTGAAGTGGTTCACAAGCAAGCAGATTTAACTCGTAGACCGTTTTCCCCGTTTAAACACGGTGCTGTCACGTTGCCTAACGACTGTGGGCACGCGCCCAGTTTCAGTAAGCCAAAAAGGTGTTAACTAAATTGTTCATTGGTTCTTAACTAGTATAAAATGTAAGGTGATAGCGCTAACAAGGTTAGATAGAAAAGGAGCTAAAAATGTATTCTGCAAAAATGCCTAAGGGCTTTTTATGGGGTGGCGCCGTTGCTGCACATCAGCTAGAGGGTGCCTGGAACCAGGATGGCAAGGGCGTATCGGTTGCCGACGTGATGACGGTTGGATCTGAAACCAGGCCGCGCGCGATTACCGATGGGGTGCTTCCCGGAAAAAATTACCCGAACCACTCTGCAATCGACTTTTACCACCACTACCAAGAGGATATCAAGTTGATGGCCGAGATGGGCTTCAAGGCCTTCAGGACGTCAATTGCGTGGACGCGGATTTTTCCTAACGGCGACGAGCAAGAGCCAAACGAAGCCGGCCTGAAGTTCTACGATGACTTGTTTGACACCTGCCACCACTACGGCATCGAACCGGTCATCACGCTTTCGCACTTCGAGATTCCCTACCACCTGGTCAAGAAGTACAAGGGCTTTACCAGCCGCAAGCTAATTGACTTCTTCGTGCGTTTCGCCCAAGTCTGCTTCGACCGCTACAAGGACAAGGTCAAGTACTGGATGACCTTCAACGAGATTGACAACCAATCGGCCTACAACAACGACTTCTTGATGGCCACCAACTCCGGTCTCATCCTCAAAGGCTTATCTGACCAGGAAAAAGAGGCCGCCATGTACCAAGCAGCACACTATGAACTGGTTGCATCCGCCCTGGCCGTCAAGATTGGTCACCAGATTAACCCCGACTTTCAAATCGGCTGCATGATTAACTACTCACCGGTTCGCCCGCTCACACCGTCTTCAGAGGACGTGCTGCTGGCCGACAAGTTTGAGCAAAGGCGCGACTGGTTCTCCGACGTTCACGTGTTTGGTGAATATCCTAAAGAGGTTGAGGCCTATATCAACCGCAACGGCTTCAGACCCGACATTACCAGTGAGGACCGTATCGTCTTGAAGGAAGGCACCGTCGACTACGTGGGGTTCAGCTACTACCAGTCGACCACGGTTTCCGCCGAGAAGGTCAAGCCAGACGAACTGAGCGACCTGGCGGCCGCCATCGCCCCCAACCCGACGCTTGAACGAAGCGACTGGGGCTGGGAAATTGACCCTACCGGTTTGCGCATTGCCTTAAGCCACCTGACCGACCGCTACCACAAGCCGCTGTTCATTGTTGAAAACGGTCTGGGCGCCTACGACCAGGTGGAAGAAGACGGTTCGATCCACGATGACTACCGCATCAGCTACCTGCGCAAGCACATTTCAGAAATGGAAAAGGCGGTTGAACTCGACGGCGTCGACCTGATGGGCTACTTGCCGTGGGGACCAATCGACCTCGTTTCTGCTGGCACCGGCCAAATGGACAAGCGCTACGGCTTCATCTACGTTGACAAAAATGACGCCGGTGAAGGCACGCTGAAGCGTTCACGCAAGGACTCTTTTGCCTGGTACAAAAAAGTAATCGGTTCTAATGGTGCAGATTTAGACTAAATTCAAGCACCACAAAAGGCGAAGATAAAGGTGTAATCCCCAAAATTGGCCCCGCATAATAACTTTTAACTGAGGATTAACGCCACCATTCAGAAGGCGTTGGCCCTCTTAGTTTGCGCTTGATTCTTTTGGCGTTGCAGTAGTCAATGTGCTTTCTGATTGCTTATTCTTTAAGACGCCAAATAAGCCCCTCATCAGCCCGTCGTCCAGCGAATTGCCCCTGCTGGGCATGAACTAACCCGAGAGCGTCGACTCAGTTCTGCCCCAATTAGAGGAACACTTTAACTATCTGCTGCCCCATGTCAACAGTTGCAGGTAGAAAAAGACTGGTCCAACGTAAACTTTGCCGGGTTATGGGATAGGTATTTGATTGCCTTACAAGCTGGCTGGTCGTCTTTGAAGGGCTACTTGAAATTCAGAAAATAAATTAAAAATGAGTTGACTTTAAAATGTAAGCACTTTATTATATTAAAATTAATATATTTCATTATAAAAAGACCAAAAATCAGCAAGAGCTATGATGGCAGCGGCATTAGTATGTCAAATTGTTGCTAATATTTGTGCAACGGTTTTAGCTGCCTCAAATAGTAATTCATCTCAATAAATAAGTACAAGATTAGACGTCAAATCAGATTCGACAAATCGTGTTGAAAGTTCTGAAGTTATTGATCAAGAGGCGCTTAATAAAGCAGATCCATATATTTCTGTACAAAACAATCAGTATGTTGTTGACCCTAAATTAAAAAGGTGGTTAACCCCTGCAGCATATTTACAAATGGAAAAGATGGTAAATGCCTCATAGAAGTTAAAAAATAATCAGCGGTTATTAATCCAACTTCAAAAGCTTATACTGGTGCTTGTGGAGGCCACTTATGAATAAAAGACTAATAAAAAAGCTTGCGCTTATTATGATTATCATAATGATTGTTGATTTGTTCAGCTTTAACATGATTAATAGTGCAAAGTCGCCGGTAAATTCTGGTGAAACAACTACGTATAAAGTCCAAAGATATAATTGGAGAACACGTTATTATTTTAAAGACAAGATGTCACTGCTTTATTTTGAAAATAAGATCAAAAATTCTGCAGAGGTTTTAGCTGGAGTGGTTGTGATTGGTGGCCTACCCTCGGTTGGGCTAGCAGCAATTGGTTCTCTAGGTATAGCCTATCTTGGTAAAGTAGTAAGTGATATGACATATCAGGAACAAATTTATCAAAATAGAAGTTATTATTTAGACGAAAATTGCATTTTCAATTGTCACACATAGAATTGAACCGTTTGATATTATTGATAAAAATTTGAGTCAAAAAGATGTAATATACCGCATTAAAAAAGATTTGATAAAAATTGTTGAGCAATTCAATAGTGTAAAATTAAATATGACTAATTTATTTAGTTATGTAGATAATAATCAAGTTTTTTCTTTCCCCTTGGATAATTTGCTTTATATTCAAACTGTACCAGGAAAACGTGGTTTATTAGAACTACATAGCAAAAATAAAGTGACGATTCTTAATGGAACACTCAGGAACTTTGAGCGTAAGTATCCTATTTTATTTAGAATCCAAAAGGGGATTTTGGTAAACCCTGCTCATATTAAATGTGTTAATCTGAATACAAGATATGTTTTCTTGGATAATGGAGATAAATTAGAGGTAAGCTTTCGTAAAGTTTATATGCTTAAAAAAACTTTACTGTTAACAAGTTCAACGATAAAGCAGAAAAATTAAACGTTTATCTTGAAAATCCATTTTCATAAATTAATAGCGTATACTATCTGTAGATGAGCTAGCTAATCTTATATATAAGGTAAATACTAATTTTATTTAAAGGAGCTTAAATTATGAATATTAAAACTTTAACTGATTTAGAATTAACAAATATAACTGGCGGTAAAAAGAAAAGAAATTCGTGGCAGCAAAATGTTCAAGGTATAATTGGATCAGTAGGTGGCGGAGCAGCCTTAGGTACTGCAATATGTGGTCCAGCTTGTGGCTTCATAGGCGCACATTATGGTGCAATTGCTTGGGTTGCAGGAACAGGTTTATCTGGTGGTTTTGGACATATTCACCAAAATAGTTTGAGGTAATTATTATGAGCAACTATGAATTGGTTAATGATCAACAATTATCAAATATTGTTGGTGGTAATAGAGTAGGAAATGCTGTCGTTGGTGGTCTTAGTGGTGCCGGGACAGGAGTGAAAGTTTGCAAGGGCTTTGGTCCTTGGGGAATGCTAGCTTGTGGAGTTGTTGGTGGCGGAATAGGTGCATACCTTGGGTATCACTCATAAGATAGATATGTGAAAGCATATATATAAGCTAATTCTAATATATATATGCTTTTTTTATAATTAAATATTATGGATACGTCTAGATTATAAATGATAAATTAGTTAATAATATAAATGAATTGTTTCCATATAAATAAGGACTTAAAAGGTATGAACGGATTTAAGTTGACCTACAAAGCATCATACTTATTAGCTGGTGTAATACAATTTTTGATAGGTGGTATTTACTTTTTTTATTTTAAAAAAGACATAAGTTTTTTGATAATTTTTACAGTTTTAGGCGTAATATTTATAATAATTCCTTATTTGCTAAAAACAACTCAAGCGACTGTGAAACATGAAAAATCTGATAAAGTGATAGGAATAACTTTTATTTGTATAGGTATATTGGCCTTTTTGTTAACTCCCAAGGATTCAACATATTTATTTTATTTTGATATGGGACTGCTTAGTTTGCTAATCTAACTAGTATTCTCAAATTTACGATAAGTTTTAAGAATTGCCTAGTTTTTAAAGATGTTAACTCATAATAGAGAGTGAAATGGTAATTTATCTTATTTAAAAAGAGAAAGAGGCAAAGATGAAAAAGATTATAAAGATTATATTAGCGGCTGTAATATTAGCTGTTGGAGGATCTATAAGTGTTTCTTTGATTAGCCAACCGCAAAGAGTTTTCGCATCAGAAGATAGTTCTGTTCCTCAAGTCCCAATTAATAGTTACCTTGATAATATTAAAGGAACAAAGCAGATTAGTGTAAAAGAATATTTAAAATTAGTAAATAAAGACGACGCAATGCAAGACTTTATCGTTTACTTTGGATTTAAAGATTGCCAATATTGTCGTGCTGAGTCAGTTTATCTTAAGGAATTTATCAAAGAAACCAAATATCCAATTTATTATATAAATATGGAAGAAAGTTTGAGTGACGCCACTGAAGAAGATTTACAAAGAATGGATGAATCATTGAAGCCATTTACTTTCTATGGTACTCCAACTTTTACTTTTTTTAGAGATAATAAAATTGAAAACATGTTAATTGGCTACCCAGTAACTGTACAGGATCTTGAACAAATTGATGATTCCGATGAGTATTTAAGTACTAGATTGAAAAGTAATAAAAAGATTACTAATTTTTGCTTTAATAATCTAATCGATATTAATCAGCAATAATATTTCGCAGTGTAATGCAAAATTAGAACAGTCTAATAATTATTAAATGAAGACTAACTTTCGATATGTTAAAAGAGTTAGTCTTTTTTAACATCTGTTTGTCTAAAAATTAGTTCTTTCTTATTTGGTTAATCGCCATTTCTAGCATATTACAACCTTTTATCCTAGTTGCTACTTCTTACCTCAATATATTGCAAATTAGTGATTTACGTAATCATGACCAAAAAGCCTGGTTGACAATTATAGTAGTTTCACTATTTGCGTATTTATCCTCTTACTTTTGCGATATGGTAGCAAGCTACTTACTTACTACACACATTCGAGAGTTTAACCAACAATTAAGGGGGAAAATTCTTAGACATCTATATGATGAAAAAAGAAGTTATCAGGTGGCAGAGGTTGAGAATCTACTGACCAACGATTTGAATATGGTCAATGATCAGTACTTTAATTTACTACCAACTATCTGTGTCTTTCTTGGGTATATTGTCTTTTCAGTGATTGCATTACTTACTATTAATTGGTCCTTATTGTTGATTACTATATTTACGGTAGTGGTTTCAATACTGTTACCCAAGCTGATTGATAAACCAATCCAAAGAGCAATGGAAAACGTATCAATTAAAAATAGACAATATTTAGACTTAGTTGAAAAATGGCTTGGTGGGATAGCTGAACTGCAGCGCTATGCTGCAGGTGATCACTTAATGAGTGTAATGCATCTAGGTGCAAAAAAATTGGAAGATGCCAAACTAAGGCAAAACGCTAAGCAGCAAATTTTATCAATTATTACCGGTAGCATTTCTCAAGTAATGATTTTTGCTTTGTTTGTGTGGACAGGAGTATTGATTAAAAAGGATATTGTACCTTTTGGTGCTATTGCTGTTATCGGTAATTTTAGTCATTATATGTCTACGGGTATTGAGTATCTACCCTATTATCTGGGCTTAATTAAAGGTACCAGTGGATTAAGAAAACAGATTACCAGAGCAACTTTACCTATAAAAGATTATAGTGAATCTGAATCTTTGGGAATCCCTTTTTCTTTCAAAACTAAAAACTTAACAATGAAGTTTCAGAATGGAGAAACTTTGAAATTTCCTGATATTGAGATTAATTATGGTGAAAAGATTTTGCTTACTGGTGATAGTGGAACAGGTAAATCAACGTTATTCAAACTAATTTTAAATTTTCTTGAACCCAGTTCTGGACAAATTGAATTTAAGAATCAAAATGGCGACATTATTAATCCTGATCTTACCAAGATTGGCTATATTGCGCAGAATCCTATCCTATTTCCAAGTACGGTCAAAAGAAATATTACTATGTTTAACGAAAATCTTAATAATCTAGCCGAAATAGCGGGCAAAGAAATGGGTCTCCAAGCTGATACTACGTCTTTGACTCAAGGTCTTAATACTAAAATCAATTTGCAAAAACTTAATATTTCCGGTGGCCAAAGGCAAAAAATTATTTTGGCGCGTGCACAAGTTCATGATAGTAATATTTTACTGATTGATGAGGGAACCAGTGCCATAGACCAGGTAGCAACACTAAAAATTTTACATCAGTTACTACAGAGGCCTAATACAATTATTTTTATTGCACATAACTTTAATCAGCGCATGAATAACTTGTTCGATCGAGAAATTCATTTAAATAAAAAGTAATGTAATTCCAAAAATGAAGACATTTAAATAAATTTTAGGTAAGGGTCAACTCTCGATGTTCATAAGGAGTTAGTATTTATGAGACTTAGTTTAGCTGGATTTTGCGTAAAAAAGACCGTCCCAATAAAAACTTTAGCGAGTTATGGGATTGATCTTTTTGATTAATTTATAACTGAGCTAACCGCCTTTAAAGCGATTGCTTGAAATTCAGAGAAAAGGTCTTGCTTTGCAAGGCTTCTTTTTCTCTATAGCTATATTCTAGTATGACTAAACTAATTTTGCACAAGAACTTGATTAACCTATCCGGGTTATCCCTAATTTTTCTCTATACCGTTTAAATGTTATCCGATTAATTCCAGTTACCTTGCTGACGGCAGTATCAGTCATGCCACTTTGGTAAAGTTTAAAGGCGTGTTGCAATTGCGGGCTGTCCTGATTGAATTTAGGCTTGCGGCCATGGTAGCGCCCCTCGGCTTTAGCAATTGCTATGCCCTGCCGCTGCCGTTCTTTAATGCGTTTGCGCTCGCTCTCAGCTTGGTACTTGTATAACTCTAAAATAAGATTATTCATTAGTTGCCGCAGGTTGGGGTCTTCAATGCCTCTAAGCGAAGGGAAACTCAAAATATCTAGTGTAGCTCCCTTTGCCTTAATTGCGCCCATGATCTTAGTTAAGTCCTGGTTATTTCTTCCTAACCGATCCAATTCTGTAACAATGACAACATCGTCATCACGAATGTAATTTAACATTTTTTGCAGTTCAGGTCGCTTGGTGGTCGCTCCCGACATTTTATCGCAGAATAATTTATCTACTTTGAAATTTTCCAGAGCTTCAATTTGGCGATCTAAATTTTGGTCGCGCGTGCTGACCCGAGCATAACCGATTTTTGCCATAGTTTAAGATTCCTTTTTGAACATACTCTATTGAACACTTATCTTATTAATAATAACATGATTTTTGTGAAGTTCAAAAGGGTGTACCCTATTGAACTAAATGGCAATAAAAAAAGTACGTGGTACATAGAGGCTTATAGTGATCTAACATACATTTGTGATAAATTATTTTCAATAACTTTGTGGCTACGCTTTCTAATAATAATTAAAGTGATCAATATAAAAACAAGCATTGTTACTAAAGTTGATTGCCATTGGTAAGCAGTTGGCTGTGTTATATTTTTTAATACATTACCAGAATTAGAAATGCCCCCATCCATTATCAATAAAATAAAATCGTATAGACTGTGGTAGGTCATAGTTAATAACAGTGAGTGAGTGTAAAGATAGATAGCACTAACTACAAGTGCCCAACTACCTACCTCAATTACTTGTCGAATTGTAGCTAAAAAAGTCTGATAAGACAGGTTGGAAAGATGTAATGAGCCAAAGATAATACCATCTGCTAAGACAATTAAAAAAATTTGATATTTATTATTTTGAAAGATTTGGGCTAACAAAGCAATAGCAACAAAACGCATTACCCATTCTTCAGCAATGCCGGCTCGCAGTGCACTAAATATTATTCCTAAGTTTACTTGCTCAAGATAATAATTTAGAGCAACTTCTAAGTTGAAAGCGTTGCTTACAGCTGGAATAATAAAATAGCTGAAATGCAAAAAAATGAATAAAATAATAAAAGCAATCATCCAAATGCTAGAATGATGGGCGAATGTAAAATGCGGCTTTTTAATTTTCCACTCTGACATAACAAGTAGTGTGATAATAATTAAAATGGGAATACCTGAAAAACCAGAAGTATTTATTTGCTCTAAAATTTCAGCATAATGCATAGAGCCAGCAATTCTCATTGGACTTGAAGTGGCATATAGATATACAACATATGCCAATAACAAGATTCTTCCCCAATTATTTTTAACTTTACTTAAGGCCAGCTTAGCCATTGGAATATACATGACATAGCAATAAAAAGTAATCAAGACCATCCAAGATGTTGGATCAATGAAATGGTAATAGTCTACTGTCTTAGTAAGAAAATGTAAACTGCCTGGAAGAGTATAACAGATTGCAACAATCATTAAGTAATGATTAATTCTTTGCCACCTAGCTGGTTGCTTTCCTTCAGGCTTTAGTAGACTAAATTCTACAAAACATAAAACAAAACAAATAAAAATAGTAATTGTTTGTGCTTGACTAAAAAGCCTGCTATTTACATAGCCCAGTATGCTACAAATTAATAGAATAATAATTTGTCCACTTGTTTGTATTAAATGAAATTTTTTTATTAATAGATCTGAGGACATGATATTCACCATCTATATTTTTACTAATCTCAGTAAAATTTACTTCTTTATATATTTATTAAAATGATATTTCTAATTATACGTATCCAACTTTAATTATCAAGAGCACAGTAATGTTTTTCTCGCGGAATATATTATGCAGTTCTCACTTTTTTAAATTAAATTATTATTAGGTGTTTAAATATTATTTTAATTATGTATAATAATATCATATATAATAAATGTAGGAGGAGAGTTACTATGAAAAGATTTGTTAAAGTTGCTATTGCAGCAGGTACATTCTTAACAGCAAATGCAGCTACTGTATCTATGGTTGCCGCAAGTTCAATCAATTCAGCACCAAAGGTAACGCATGTATCAAGGGTACAAAATAATCAGGAGGAAAATCCTTTACTACGAAGGGCGGCTCAACAGCTTATTCCTGAAGGCGGTGGAGGTGGTCATATCTGGATGCCGCCAACTGAACATCCTAATTATTGGCCATTCCCTCATATGCCGTTTCATTAAAATCAACAAAAGCCATTTATAGCTGGGTGTTAGGAGGAAAGTCATCATGAAAAAAGTCATTAAAATTGCCATTGCAGCAGGTACGTTCTTAACAGCAAATGCAGCTACTGTATCTATGGTTGCCGCAAGTTCAATCAATTCAGCACCAAAGGTAACGTATGTATCAAGGGTACAAAATAATCAGGAGGAAAATCCTTTACTTCGAAGGGTGGCTCAACAGCTTATTCCTGAAGGCGGTGGCTCTGGTCATATCTACCTGCGACCGATTCCAGGGCCAAGACCATATTGGCCGTTTCATTAAAATCAACACAAGCTGTTTATAGTTGAAAGTTAGGAGGAAGGTCACCATGAAAAGATTTATTAAAGTTGCTATCGCAACAGGTACGTTTTTAGCAGCAAATGCAGCTACTGTATCTATGGTTGCCGCAAGTTCAATCAATTCAGCACCAAAGGTGTCGCATGTAATAAAAGTGCAAAACTTTGCTCCTCAACATTTGCTCCATGATGGCGGTGGGTATCCACCTATTATTCCCTGGGTTATTCTCTAGGCATTTTTAGACATAATAAGCTATTAGTAGCCTATTAATACACGATTCCAAATCTTATTGGTATCGTGTATTTTTACGTAAAATTAGGTGATAGTTCATATTTCTCTTTATTTTTTTAATTTCTAAGTTTCTACTAGCATATTTCTGTCTGCTCTTACTTGTCCAGTCTTATAGTTAAATATAAAATTAGACTGCACGTTAAAGTTAAGATAGCCGTCCGTTGATATTGCTTACAAGTTAATACCACGTGCCATTAACTCTTTACCGCGAAAAACTGTTGTTGCTTGATAAATAACGCGTCTATTTTGTCTTAACGCTGCTCTAATTTTCTCTTCAAAAATTGTCTGTATTTTCTGATTAGAAAAGGCAGATTGAGTAAATAGATTTTTTGGATTATTTTGATCACCGAACCTATTCTTAGGATTAAAGTTCCTTTCTTGATCAATACCAGCCGAGACAGAGTAGGCATTAAAAGGCCACGATTATAAACTTGCGTACTATTACGATGGTGTGCCATGCAGTTGAATTGACAAATTGACGTACACGCAGGCTTTCATTGGCAACGTTACGCTTTTCTAAAAAGGCTGTATTGGAGTGAGAAGTACTATTTAAGTCATCTAAATTTGCATAGATCACACGGTTTTTCTGCCACGACTTTTTAATCAGCGTAGACTTATTCTTATTAACAGTGATATATGTTTGGCTACTGCTTTTGAAGTCTAGGCTAGCCAAGTGGTCATAATCTTGTTGGGATAGTCCACCGTATGATTTTCTAGCAATCTTGGCTCAGTTAATTTTGGTATTGGTGACCTGTTGCAAATCAGAAACGGGGCTGTTTGCTACCCAATTAATTGCATTCTTGCTACTTGTGGCTAAGCTTAATAAAAACAAGAGTCTGGGAAAAAACTAGATCCTTTGACTTAATAAACTAAAGCAGGCAAACCACTTTTTAGTGATTTGCCTGCTTTTTGTCTCTACTGAATTGCGGTTGATGGTCCCAGCTGCCCCTTGGGGCC